>JBQTJQ010000118.1:0-50215 GCA_052386975.1 Gammaproteobacteria bacterium
TTGACGGCGATTCGCATGAAGGTTCCGGTAACCGGCGCGGCGGGCGCATCGAAGGGCGCGCATCCTAACAGGCGGATTCCCGACGCATGGCAACCCTTTTCCGGGTTGCCGCATCTCAAGCATGGACTCGGAGTCATTGATGCATGGTGCAGGGGGCTACGCGGGTCGCCATCTGAACCATTTGTTGGTGACGGCCGCCAAGTCGTTCCGCAAGCTCCCGAGGCTGCGGGCTCCGGGTCAGTCAAATCAACGAGTTACGCCGTAACGAATCTTGGCATGGGCCTTGTAACAGTGGGCGCAACTCACAAAAGGGGTTTGTCATGAGCAGAAAAACGCTGAAGTCCACGCTGGCCGCGGCCGCAGTCGCGCTGTCGTTCCTGGCGGCCCCGGCCGCCCACGCCCAAACCTCGACGCCGCTGTCGCGCGACTCGGGAGTTGGCCTGACGATCGCCGCGCAGGGCAATTCCGCACTGCTCCTGATCCAGGCCGAGTTCAAGGCCGCCGCGCAGAAGTCGTTCAAGCCGGCCAAGATCCAGGCCCGCAAGAAGCGGGTCGGAGCCCCGGCAGCCGCCGGCGGTTCGATCGCCGCGACCGACGCCTGCGCCGAGTAAAATCAGCCACCTCGCCCGGGGCTCGGAACCGGGCGTAACTTGAAAAAGAGACCCGCATCGTCATGAACATTTCACTGGTTCGCGCCGGCAGCGCGCTGCTCGCAGTCGCCCTGCTCGCCGGCTGTTCGGAAGCAAAGCAGGAAGAGAAGAAGGAAGAGGCCGCCGTCCCGGTCGAGGTCGGCAAGGTCAAGGTGGGGCCGATCGACGCGGCCTACCGCGGCACCGCCACGCTCGAAGCCGAGGACGAAGCCACGGTGCTGGCCAAGACCAGCGGCGTGATCGAGCAGGTGCTGGCCGAAGAGGGCCAGCGAGTCAGTGCCGGCCAGGTGCTGGCGCGCCTGGAGACCGATCGCCTCAAGCTCGAGGCGGCGCGGGCGAAGGCCGAGGCCGACAAGGCCCGGGAAGCCTTCGACCGCAACACGCGCATCTACGAAAAGAACCTCATCAGCAAGGACCTGTACGACCAGTCTCGCTTCGCGCTGGACGCGGCGCGCGCGGCCTACGAGCTCGCGGCGCTGACGCTGCGCGAGAGCGAGATCCGCGCGCCGATCGGCGGCGTGGTCTCGGCGCGCTACATCAAGGTCGGCAACGCCATCCAGCCGAACGTGCAGGCGTTCAAGATCACCCAGATGGACACGCTGCACGCGCACATCTACGTGCCGGAGCGCGACATCCACAAGCTGGCGCCCAGGCAGGTGGCGACGATGTCGCTCGACGCCTGGCCGGAGAAGGCCTTCAACGGCACCATCCTGCGCGTGAACCCGGTGGTCGACGCCGCCACCGGCACGGTCAAGGTCACGGTGGCGATGGCTTCCGGCCAGAAGGAACTCAAGCCCGGCATGTTCGGCCGCGTCGAGATCCTCTACGACCGCCGTGACGCCGCGACGCTGGTGCCCAAGGACGCGGTGCTGACCGAGGACGCGGCGCAGTCCGTGTTCGTGGTCGCCGACGGCAAGGCCAAGCGCCGCTCGATCAAGATCGGCTATTCCGACAGCTACAACTACGAAGTGCTCGATGGCCTGAAGGACGGCGACCAGGTGGTCACCACCGGCCAGGCCAACCTCAAGGACGACGCCAGGGTTCACGTGGTGAATGCGCCGGGGGCCGCCGCGCCCGCGGCGACCGCGCAAGCCGCCATCGCCAACAACTAAGGGAGCCCCGCGTGGGCATCATCGAGCTGTCCACCCGCCGGCCGGTGGCGATCACCATGCTGACGGTCGCCGTGCTGCTGTTCGGCTGGGTCTCGCTGCAGCGCCTCGAAGTCACGCTGCTGCCGAACCTGTCGTACCCGACGCTGACGGTGCGCACCGAGCTGCCGGGCGCGGCGCCGACCGAGATCGAGACGCTGCTGAGCAAGCCGATCGAGGAAGCGGTCGGCGTCATCAAGAACGTGCGGCAGGTGCGCTCGTCGTCGCAGGCCGGCCGCAGCGACGTCACGCTCGAGTTCAACTGGGGCACGGAGATGGACATGGCCGTGCTCGACCTGCGCGAGAAGCTCGACGCGCTGATCCTGCCGAAGGAGGCGGTGCGCCCGATCGTGCTGCGCTTCGACCCGAGCCAGGACCCGATCGTCCGGCTCGGCATGTCGCTGAAATCGCCGGAGCAGATCGCGCACGACCGGGCCAAGGCCGAGGCCAGGAAAGCCGGGAAGGCCGAACCCGCGGAACCCGCGGCCGCGGCGGCGGCGATCCAGCCGACCGCGAGCGAAGCCGACCTCAAGCGCCTGCGCCGCGTCGCCGAAGAGCAGGTGCAGAAGATGCTCGAGGGTGTCCCCGGCATCGCCGCGGTCAAGATTTCCGGCGGCCTCGAGGACGAGGTCCAGGTGCTGGTCGACCTGTCGCGCCTGTCGCAGCTCGGCCTGACGCTCGAGCAGATCGGCGAGCGCCTGCGCGCCGAGAACGCCAACATCTCCGGCGGCCGCGTCGACGAGGGCACGGTGTCGTACCTCGTGCGCACGCTGAACCAGTTCAAGAGCCTCGGCGAGATCGCCGACACCATCGTCGCGACGCGCGAGAACCGACCGGTCTACGTCAAGGACATCGCCGAGGTGCGCGCCGGCTTCAAGGAGCGCGAGGCCATCATCCGCATCGACGGCGCCGAAGCCGTCGAGATCGCGCTGTACAAGGAGGGCGACGCCAACGCCGTGGCGGTGGCCGAGGGCGCGCTGCACCGCACCGACACGATCCGCAAGGCGCTGGCCGAAGACCTGCAGATCACCACGCTGTACGACCAGTCGGTGTTCATCAAGCAGGCCATCAGCGACGTGATGTGGGCCGCGATCGAGGGCGGCGTGCTGGCGATCCTGGTCCTGTACCTGTTCCTGCACAACGGCTGGATCACCTTCGTGATCTCGCTGGCGATCCCGGTGTCGGTGATCGCCACCTTCAACGTGATGCTGGCCTGGGGCGCGTCGCTCAACATCATGTCGCTGGGCGGCATCGCGCTGGCCATCGGCCTGCTGGTGGACGACGCCATCGTCGTGCTCGAGAACATCACGCGCAAGCACGAGCAGGGCCTGCCGCTGGTCGAGGCCACCGTGGTGGGCTCGCAGGAAGTGGTCGCCGCGGTGACCGCCTCGACCCTGACCACGGTCGCGGTGTTCTTCCCGATGGTGTTCGTGCAGGGCATCGCCGGGCAGCTGTTCGCCGACCAGGCGCTGGTGGTGACGGGCTCGCTGCTGTTCTCGCTGGTGGTGTCGTTCACGCTCACGCCGATGCTGGTGGCCTGGCAGGGACGCAGGCGCAGCGTGCCCGAAGGCAGGGTCCCGGCCTTGCTGGCCAACCGGCCGGCGAGCACGTTCCCCGCGCGGCCGGGCTGGCCCGGCGCACGTCCGCTGGTCGTGCGCGGCATCGGCGAGTCGCCGGTCGCCTGGTGGAGCCGCTGGGCCCTCACGCGCATCGCGGGTTTCTTCCGCGACCTCCTGCAGTGGCTCGTCGCGTTCGGGGGCTGGCTCGTCGTCGACGTGCCGCGCTGGTTTGCATCGGGCAGCGTCTCGGCCGCGCGTGCCGCGCCCGGCTGGGCGCGCAGCGTGCCCGGCCGCATCGTCGCGTTCCTCAAGGACGTGGCGATGTGGCTGCCGAACTTCGCTCGCGAGCTGGTCCATCGCCGCTGGCGCGGCGCGGCGCGCGCCCTGTTCGAGCCCGCCATCTCGGCGATCGTCTGGATCGCCCACCGCCTCTGGGTCGGCGCGTATTTCGTGTTCGAGCTGGTGGTGCCCGCCATCCTGCGCGTGGTGCTGGTGTTCGTCGGCGTGTTCGCCTGGGTGGCGACGAAGGTGATGCAGCCGCTGGCCCGCACCTGGCAGCGCGGCTACAAGGGGTTCGAGAACCGCTACGTCCCGGTGCTGGCGTGGTCGCTGCAGCACCGCAACATGGTGCTCGGCGCGGCCGGGGGCATGTTCGTGCTGTCGATGCTGCTGCTCACGCGCATCGGCGTCGAGCTGCTGCCGCCGTTCAACCAGGGCGAGTTCCGCACCGAGGTCACGCTCGCGCCGGGCACGCCGCTCGAGCGCACCGACGCCGTGCTGCAGGGCGTTTCGGCGAAAGTGCGCGGCGACCAGGCGCTGGCGGCCAACTACTCGGTGGCCGGCACCGGCAACCGGCTCGACACCAGCGCCGACACCGGCGGCGAGAACTTCGGCGTGCTGAACCTCGCGCTCCAGTCGGGCGCCTACGACCAGGAAGGCGCGCTGATGGACAAGCTGCGCGCCCAGCTCGACGGCCTGCCGGGCGTCAGCTATCGCTTCACGCGGCCGACCCTGTTCACGCTCAAGACGCCGCTCGAGGTCGAAGTGGCGGGCTACGAGCTCGACGCCATGCAGCGGGTCTCCGAGCAGCTGCGCGCGCGGATGCTCGCGTCGGACCGCTTCACCGAGGTCGAGACCTCGCTCAAGCCGGGCCATCCCGAGCTGCAGATCGTGTTCGACCAGGAGCGCGCCGCCGCGCTGAAGCTGAACACCGCCGAGCTCGCCGCGCGCGTCGCGCGCGCGGTCCAGGGCACCGTGGCCACGCGCTACCGCCTCGAGGACCGCGAGATCGACGTGCTGGTGCGCGGCCGCGAGGCCGACCGCCAGAGCATCGCCGCGGTGCAGGGACTGGTCATCAATCCCGACGCCGAGCGGCCGCTGACGCTGTCGGCGGTGGCCGAGGTCACCCTGCGCACCGGCCCGTCCGAGATCCGGCGGCTCGACCAGGAGCGCGTCGTGCTGCTGTCGGCCAACCTCGTGTACGGCGACCTCGGCGACGCCGTGGTCGAGCTGCAGCGCATGATCGGCGAGGTCGCGATGCCGCCGGGCGTGGCGGCGACCGTCGCCGGCCAGAGCGAGGAAATGGAGGTGAGCTTCCGCTCGCTGCAGCTCGCGCTCGCGCTCGCCATCTTCCTCGTGTACCTGGTCATGGCCAGCGAGTTCGAGTCGCTGATCCACCCGTTCGTCATCCTGTTCACCATCCCGCTGGCGCTGATCGGCGCGGTGCTGGCGCTGTACGTGACCGGCTCGGTCATCAACGTCATCGCGCTGATCGGCATGATCATGCTGGCCGGCATCGTGGTGAAGAACGGCATCGTGCTGATCGACCTGGTCAACCGGCTGCGCGAGGAGGGCATGGACCGCACCCGGGCGCTGATCGAGGGCGGGCGCTCGCGCCTGCGGCCGATCCTGATGACCACGCTGACCGCGATCCTCGGCCTGCTGCCGATGGCGATCGGCACCGGCGAGGGCGCCGAGGTGCGCGCGCCGATGGCCATCACCGTGATCGGCGGCCTGATGGTGTCCACGCTGCTGACCCTGGTCGTGATCCCGGTGGTCTACACGCTGCTGGACCGCCACGAGTACGCGGCCGACCGTGCGACCGGCGGCCTCGCACCGGCATCCCAGAAGTGACACTGCGAAGCAGTGTCATCCCGAGGCGCGTAGCGCCGAGGGATCTTGCAGTTCAAAAGGCAAGATCCCTCGCTTCGCTCGGGATGACACGAAGGGGGCTCCCATGATGCTGACCGAAATCTCGCTCAAGCGCCCCGTCACGGTCTGCATGTTCTTCGCGTGCCTGATGCTGATCGGCATCATGGGCACGCGCCAGCTGCCGCTCGAGCTGCTGCCGGACATCGAGTTCCCGGGCCTGTTCGTGCAGGTGCCGTACCGCAACTCCACGCCGGAGGAGGTCGAGCGGCGCATCACGCGGCCGGTCGAGGAGGCGCTGGCGACGCTGTCGGGCATCGAGAACATGGAGTCGACCTCGCGCGACGACGGCGCCGAGATCCAGATCCGCTTCCACATCGGCGAGGACATGGCGGTCAAGGGCGTCGAGGCGCGCGACAAGCTCGACGCCATCCGCGCCTCGCTGCCGGCCGACGTCGAGCGCGTCAACGTGTTCAAGTTCTCGGCCACCGACATCCCGATGCTGCAGTTCCGCATCGCCGCCGACCGCGACCTCAAGAACAGCTACGACATGCTCGAGCGCAACCTCAAGCGCCGCATCGAGCGCATCGAGGGCGTGTCGCGCGTCAACCTGTACGGCGTCGAGAAGAAGGAGATCCGCATCGAGCTGGCCGCGGACCGCATCGCCGCCCACGGCATCGACGTGACCCGGCTGGCCAACACGCTGCGCGCCGCCAACTTCGCGATGGCGGCCGGCGACCTGGTCGAGGCCGGCAAGCGCTACTACGTGAAGCCCGAAGGCCGCTTCGCCCGCATCGAGGACGTCGAGAACTTCGTCATCAACGACCAGGGCCTGCGCCTCAGCGACATCGCCACCATCCGGCACACGCAGCCGCGCCAGACCTACGAGCGCCACCTCAACCAGAAGTACGCGATCGGCCTCGACGTGCTCAAGGAGGCCGGCGCCAACATGGTCGAGACCTCCGACCGCGTGATGGCCGAGATCGAGCAGGTCAAGCTGCTGCCCGAAATGTCCGGCATCCGCATGGTCCTGTTCGAAGACCAGGCCGACGGCGTGCGCACTTCGCTGAAGGACTTGCTCGATGCCGGCACGATCGGGGCGATCATGTCGCTGATCGTGCTGTACGTGTTCCTGCGCGACTGGCGCACCACGCTGATCGTCGCGCTGTCCGCCCCGGTCGCGCTGGTGATGACGCTGGCGGCGATGTTCTTCCTGAAGATCAGCATCAACATCCTGTCGCTGATGGGCCTGATGCTGTCGGTCGGCATGCTGGTCGACAACGCGGTGGTGGTGAACGAGGCCATCTTCAAGGGCCGCTCCGAGCACCCGGAGGACCCGGTCGGCGCGACGCTGCGCGGCGTCAACAGCGTCGGCCTCGCCGTCACGCTCGGGACCCTCTCCACGGCGATCGTGTTCCTGCCGATGGTGTTCGGCGCGCAGGACATCCTGACGCTGTACCTGCAGCACGTGGCGGTCACCATCTGCATCTCCGTGGCCGCCTCGCTGCTGGTGGCCATCACCCTGATCCCGCAGCTGACCACGCGCATCCACACCACCGTTGCCGGCGACCCGCGCTGGATGCAGCACTTCGGCGCGTGGTACGTGCGCGTGCTGGAGTGGGCCCTGCACCACCGCGGCTGGACCTGGCTGTTCATCGTCCTGGTCATGTTCAGCGTGGCGGTGCCGTTCGCGGTCGGGTTGAAGTTCGACATGTTCCCGCAGGAAGGCCGCGACCGGATGTTCCTCGATTACCGCATGAACGGCACCTACCCGCTCGACAAGGTGCGCGAGTCGGTCGACTCGATCGAGCAGTGGCTCGAGGCCAACAAGAAAGACCTCGAGGTCGACCAGACCTACAGCTATTTCGACATCGGCCGTGCCTTCACCCTGATCTACCTCAAGAAGGATGACGAGCGGAGGCAGACCCCGCAGGAAATCCAGGAGAAAATCCGCAAGGGCGTGCCGAAGATCCCGATCGGCGAGCCGAGCTTCGACGGCAACCGCGGCAGCGGCGAGCAGCTCGGCATCCAGGTGTTCGGCGAGTCGAGCGAGCGGCTGCGCGAGGTGGCCAACGACGTCGTGCTGCTGCTGCGCCAGGTGCCGGGGCTCAACGACGTGCGCGTGAACGCCGGCGTGATCGGCTGGGAGATGCGCGTCAAGGTCGACCGCGAGAAGGCGCGCCTGTACGGCCTGTCGAGCCAGCAGGTCGCCGAAGTGGTCGCCGGCGCGATGCGCGGCTCGCCGCTGCGGCCGTACCGCACCGACAGCGGCGAGGTCGAGATGATCCTCGAGCTGCGCCGCGAGGACCGCACCGACATCGACGCCCTGCGCCAGCTGCCGCTGCTGACGGCGACGGGCCAGCGCATCGCCCTCGACGCCGTCGCCGAGCTGTCGATCGGCGACGTGCCGGGCGACATCCGCCGCGAGGACCGCCGCACCGCGCTCAAGATCCAGTTCACCACGGCCGACAAGGTGACGGCCGACGACGCGCGCAAGCGCGTGACCGAGTTCATGGACCAGCTGCAGTTCCCGCCGGGCTACAGCTGGGGCTTCGGCCAGGCCTTCGACGACGACGCGCGCGCCCAGAACACGATGCTCGTCAACATGCTGCTGGCGCTGGCCTGCATCTACATCGTGATGGCGGCGCTGTTCGAGTCGGTCCTCGCGCCCAGCGCGATCATCACCGGCATCTTCTTCTCGTTCGTCGGCGTGTTCTGGTTCTTCCTGGTCACCGGCACGACCGTCTCGTTCATGGCCATGATCGGCATGCTGGTGCTGATGGGCGTGGTGGTGAACAACGGCATCGTGCTGATCGACCACGTGCACCAGCTGCGCGAGCAGGGCCTGCCGCGCGAGCGGGCGCTGATCCAGGGCTCGCGCGACCGCCTGCGGCCGATCCTGATGACCGCCGCCTCGACCATCCTCGCGATGATCCCGCTGGCGGTCGGCAAGGCCGCCATCGGCGGCGACGGCCCGCCGTACTTCCCGATGGCGCGCGCGGTGATCGGCGGGCTGGCCTTCGCCACGGTCATCAGCCTGGTCGTGCTGCCGGCCATTTATGTCTCGCTGGAGGACGTGGGGCACTGGGGCCGGCGCGCGTTCCGGCGCGCGGCGGGCCGCCCGTTGTCCGAGGGCGAGCCGGCCGACGTGGAGCCGCTGCCCTCCAAGTGACCGGCCCCTGCCACTGGCAGTCCCCGTAAGATCCCGGGCTCAATGCTCGGAATGACACAATAAGCTCGTGAACAAGCTCATCAAGGGCGCGGGCCTGGCGCTCGCCATGCTTTTCGTCATCTGCCTCATCCGGGTCCTGACGCTTCCGGCCGCCGTTCCGGCCGGCACTGCCATTCCGGCGATCGAATTCGACGAAGCCGGCGCGGTCGAGCGCATGGCCGGCGCGCTGCGCTTCCCCACCGTGTCGCAGACCGACCGCGCGCAGATCGATCCCAGGCCGCTCGACGACCTCGCCGCCTACCTCGAGCGCAGCTTCCCGCAGGTCCACGCGCGCCTGACGCGCGAGAAGGTCGGCCAGAGCCTGCTGTTCACCTGGGCCGGCTCGGATCCGGCGGCGCTGCCGCTGCTGCTGCTCGCCCACTTGGACGTGGTGCCGATCGAACCGGGCACCGAGCACAACTGGACGCATCCGCCCTTCGCCGGCGTCGTCGCCGACGGCTTCATGTGGGGCCGCGGCGCCCGCGACGACAAGAGCAGCGTGCTGGCGCTGCTCGAGGCCGCGGAGTGGCTGCTGGCGTACGGCTTCCAGCCGCCGCGCACGGTGTACCTGGCCTTCGGCCACGACGAGGAGATCGGTGGCGAAGAGGGCGCGGCGAAGATCGCGGCCCTGCTGAAATCGCGCGGCATCAAGGCCGACCTGCTCGACGAGGGCGGCGCCGTGCTCGAAGGCCTGGTGGCCGGCGTGAAGCGGCCGGTGGCCGCGATCATGGCGGCCGAAAAGGGCTATTTCACGGTGCGCCTGACCACGCGCTCCGAGGGCGGCCACTCGTCGCGTCCGCCGCCGGTGACCGCGGTCGGGCGGCTGGCCCGCGCGGTATCGCGCGTGCAGCAGAACCCCATGCCGACCCGCCTGGTCGCGCCGGTGACCGACATGATGGACCGCCTGGCGCCGGAGATGCCGCTGGGCCAGCGCGTGGCGCTGGCCAACCGCTGGCTGTTCGGGCCGCTGATCCGGCGCCAGATGGCCGCCGACCAGACCCAGAACACGCTGGTGCGCACCACCACGGCGCCGACCGTGATCCACGCCGGCATCAAGGACAACGTGCTGCCCTCCGAGGCCTGGGCGCTGGTCAACTTCCGCCTGCTGCCCGGCGACACCATGGACGGCGTGATGGCGCACCTGCGCGCCGTGATCGCGGACGACGGCGTCGAGCTCGAGCCCGAGGGCGGTTTTGGCAACAACGCCAGCGAACCGTCGCCGATCGACCACGGCGCCTACCGGCTGATCGAACGCACCTCGCGCGAAATATTCCCCGACGCCGTGCCCAGCACCGGCCTGGTGACCGGCGCCACCGATGCGCGCCGCTACGAAGGCGTGTACGAGACGCGCTACAACTTCTCGCCCTCCGTGATCACCGCCGAAGACCTGCCGACCATCCACGGCACCAACGAGCGGATAGGCGTGGAGAACTACCTGCGCATGGTCCGGTTCTACGTGCAGCTCCTGCGCAACACCGCCGGCGAGGCCGTAACCGGCCCGTAACCGGGATTACCCGCTGGCGTTCATCTCGGGCTGGGTCTAGCATTCCCAAACAAGGTCCTGTCCCGCAACGGGTTTGGGCCGCGTTCCAAGGGGGAAACGGTGGCGGCAGACAGTCAGGCCGGATGGCGCACTCGCGCTGTCGCGGCCACGGACCGCTTCAACGAATGGGGCCAGGAATGGGTCGAGCGGCTGCGCGACCTGACCCAGCGCGTGCCCGGCCTGCGCCAGCAGTCGCAGCCGCAGAACCAGCTCGGCCTCGCCATGATGCCCGCCGGCCTCGCGCTCGCCAGCGTGCTGCGCGCGCCCGGCGCCGGCACGCGGCCGCGGCTGACGCGCTGCGAGTTCTACCCGCTGCCGCGCCAGGCCGATCCGGGGCTGACGCTGCGCACCGTGGTGCTGCAGCACGGCATGGAGCGCGCGGCGAGCTTCCGGCTGGTGCTGAATCCCGACGAGTACCAGCTGCACCTGGTCGAGTCGCCGGACGTGCCGGATTCCGAGCTGCGCGAGGCGGTGCGCTGGCGCATCCGCGACCTGATCGACTTCCCGGTCGACGAGGCGGCGATCGACGTGTTCGACATGCCGCAGCAGGCCGGCACCGGCCGCGAGACCGGCAAGCTGATGTGCGTGGTGGTCGCGCGCAACCCGGTCATCGCGCAGAAGGCGGCGATGGTCAACCGCAGCGGCGGCGAGCTCGACGTCATCGACATCACCGACCTCGCGCTGCGCAACGTGCTGGCGCTGACGCCGGCGGACGCCGCCGGCGCCGCGCTGCTGTACGTGGAGCCGGCCTCCAGCCTGATCCTGATCACGGGCGAGTCGACGCTGTACCTGTCGCGGCGCATCTGGATCGGCGCCGACCAGATCGCCAGCATGGGGCCAGACCCGAACGGCGAAGACTTCAAGCGCGTCGCCGATGCGCTGGCGATGGAGTTGCTGCGCTCGCTCGAGTACTACGAAACGCACTTCTCGCGGCCGGCGGTCGAAGCGCTGTACGTGGCGCCGGTCGGCGCCGCGGAGGCACCGCTGCTGTCGCACCTGGGCCAGGCGCTCGGCGTCGAGGTGCAGAACCTCGACCTGAACCGGTTGCTCGAGGCCGCCGAGCCGCTCACGCCGGAGCAGCAGTCGCGCAGCCTGCTGGCGATCGGGGCCGCGCTGCGCTACGAGCGGGCCACGCTATGAGGCAGCAGGTCAATCTTCTCGCGCCGATGTATCGCAAGCAGCGCGCGCTGTTTTCGGCGCGCGTGTCGATCGGCATCTGCCTGCTGGTCGCCGTGGCGCTGACGCTGATCTACTTCATCACGGTCTGGCGCGGCTCGGTGGTGACGGCCGAGTACAACCGCCTGGTGGCGACCCGCGACACCGCGGCGCGGCGCGTCAACGAGCTGGCCGCCCAGCTGCGCGGCGGCGGCGGCGACCCGGCGCTCGAGGCCGAAGTCAACGCGCTCAAGACGGAGCGCGACCGCAAGGCCCAGGCACTGGCGGCGCTGGCGCTGCGCGAGGCCGACAAGGGCGCGGGCTTTTCGCCGCAGTTCCTCGGGCTGTCGCGGCAGGGGCTCAACGGCATGTGGCTGACCCACATCGAGCTGTCGGGCAGCCAGATGACGCTGCAGGGCGTGGTGCTGGCGGAGGAGCTGATCCCGCGCTACCTGCGGCGGCTCGGCAACGAAGCCGTGTTCGCCGGCACCGCGTTCCAGCAGGCGCGGCTCGAGCGCGTCCCCGACGGCACCGGCCTGAGCTTCGAGCTGCGCACGCAGTCGGCGAGCGGGCCGCCATGACGCTGTGGCTGCGGGACCTGATGGACCGCTACGACCAGTTGTCGCTGCGAGAGCGCATCCTCGTGCTGGTCGCCACGACGCTGATGATCGCGCTGGTCTGGAACGGCACCTTCATCGTGCCGCTCGACAAGGAGCGCAAGAGCAAGCTCGGCCAGGTCGACGCCTTGCGCGCCGAGATCACCGGCCTCGAGCAGAGCATCGAGGCGCTGGTGGCGCAGGGTGCGACCGAGGACCAGAAGCCCAGCCATGCCACCGCCGACGCGCTGCAAGCCGAGATCGCCGACATCGACCGGCGGCTGGCGGGCGTCACCTCCGGGCTGATCGCACCCAAGGAGATGTCCCACGTCCTGGAGCAGGTGCTGGCGCGCGCCAAGCGCATGACGTTGATCGGCCTGCACACGCTGCCACCCGAGGCGGTGATCGCGCCGGGCAGCGACGTGGCGCAGCCCGGGGCCCGTGGCGCCGCGCAGATCTACAAGCACGGCGTCGAGCTGGTGCTGTCGGGCAGCTATGTCGACACCCTGTACTTCCTGCAGGCCCTGGAGGCGCTGCCGTGGCGGTTCCTGTGGGACCGCGTCGAGTACTCGATCGAATATCCCAAGGGCACGCTGAAGCTGCGCGTCTACACGCTGGGCCTGGACGAGGGCTGGATCGGTGTCTGAGCGCTCGCGCGTCCTGGCGGCCGGTGCCGTGGCGCTGGCCGGCCTGCTGGCGGCCGGCGAATCCCCGGCGCAACTTCGCGACCCGACCCAGCCGACGCCGCTGGAGGAGACCGCCCCGGCCCGGCCGGTGCAGTCCGGGCCGCGCTGGCGTCTACAATCGACGCTGGTGGCCGACGACCGCCGGCTGGCGGTCATCAACGGCCGCACCGTGGCGCAGGGCGAGCGCATCGACGGCGCGACCGTGCAGGAGGTTCGTCAGGGTGGCGTCACGCTCGAAATCGAGGGGCGCCGGATCGAATTGCGGCTGCTGCGGGATTCGGCGGACGTGAAGGGTTCAGCGGGCTCAGGAGAGGAATCACATGAGTAAGGTCGGCGAATCGACACGAACCACGCGCGCGCTGCTGGCGCTGGCCACGGCCGTGGTGGTGGGGTGCGCGGGGCAGGCCGGGCGCGAGACGCAGGCGGGCGCCGACGCCCAGCCGGTGCCGCGCGACGTCGCCGACGCGCTGCTGCCGCCGCTGACGTCGCCGAGCCGCGCGCCGCGCGCCGGCGAGCAGCGCTTCGACGTCAACGTGCGCGACCTGCCGGCGCAGGCGTTCTTCCTGAGCCTGGTCGAGAACACGCCGTACAACATCGTGGTGCAGCCCGGCGTCGGCGGCGAACTGACGCTGAGCCTGCGCGGCGTCACCGTGCCGGAAGTGATGGACTACGTGCGCGACGCGTTCGGCTACGACTACAACCGCACGGGCAACGCCTACACGGTCTACGCCGAGACCATGCAGACGCGCGTGTTCCGCGTGAACTACCTGAACGTCAGGCGCACCGGCAAGTCGCGCATCAGCGTCAGCTCGGGGCAGCTGACCGACCGGCCGGCGGCCGGCGCGCAGCCGGGCGAGGCCGCGGGCGGCGGCAGCACCGGCACGGTCGCCGCGAGCGGCATCGAGACGCAGTCCGACGCGGATTTCTGGACCGAGATCGACGCGACCGTGCGCACGCTGGTCCCCGAGGGCAATGGCCGCAAGCTGATCGTGAATGCCGACGCGGGCCTGGTGGTGGCGCGCGCGATGACCTCCGAGCTGCGCAACGTGGAGTCGTACCTGCGCACGCTGCAGGCCAACCTCACGCGCCAGGTGATCCTCGAGGCCAAGATCGTCGAGGTCGCGCTGTCCGAGAGCTTCCAGGCCGGCATCAACTGGAACGTGGTCGGCGCGACCAGCGACGGCTACTCGGGCCTGATCGGCCAGTTCGGCGGCCAGAACGCGCTCGACGACGGCGTCTCGTCGACGGCCGGCCAGCAGTTCGCGGTCGATCCGGCGACCGGCCGCTTCACGCCGATCGCGGTCGACCCGAACACCGGCCTGACCGGGCCGAGCTCGCTGCCCGCCAGCGCCATCGGCGGCGCCTTCACGGCGCTGCTGAACGTCAACGACTTCAACGCCGTGATCGAGATGCTGCAGGGGCAGGGCGACGTCAAGGTGCTGTCGAGCCCGCGCGTGGCGACCGTCAACAACCAGAAGGCCATCATCAAGGTCGGCTCCGACGAGTTCTTCGTCACCAAGGTGCAGAGCAACCAGACCGGCAGCGCGGTTGGCGGCACCACCACCAGCCGCACCGTGGAGTTCACGCCATTCTTCTCGGGCATCGCGCTCGACGTGACGCCGCAGATCGACGAGCAGGGCGTGGTCACGCTGCACGTGCACCCGACCGTCAGCGAGGTGCGCGACGACGTCAAGACGCTGGAGTTCGGCAACAACGAGACCGAGACCTTCCCGCTGGCGCTGTCGAGCGTGCGCGAGGCCGACAGCATCGTGCGGGCGCGCAGCGGCCAGATCGTCGTGATCGGCGGCCTGATGCAGGAAAACAGCCGCGACGACCGCTTCGGCGTGCCGCTGCTGAGCCGGCTGCCGCTGGTCGGCTTCCTGTTCCGCCAGACCCGCACCGCCAGCCGCAAGAGCGAACTGGTCATCCTGCTCAAGCCGCTGGTGGTCGAGAGCGACGAGCAATGGGCCGAGGAAGTGCGCCGGCGCGAGCTGCGCGTCGAGGAAGTGAAGGAAGGCCAGCGCAGCTGGTGGAACTGAACCGATGTACGAAGCGCACTTCGGTTTTCGCACGGCGCCGTTCGGGCTGACGCCGGACACGCGCTTCTACTATTCATCGCCGACGCACCAGGAGGCGCTCAATACGCTGCTGGTCGCGCTGCGCTCAGGCGAGGGCTTCCTCAAGATCACCGGCGAGATCGGCCTGGGCAAGACCCTGCTGTGCCGCCAGCTGCTCAACGCACTGGGCCAGGAATTCGTCACCGCCTACGTGCCGAACCCGGCGGTCACGCCGCGCGCGCTGTTCCAGACCGTCGCCGACGAGCTCGGTTGCCCGAACGAGGGCCACCGGCCCGACGAGTTGCTCAAGTCGATCAGCCACCGGCTGCTCGAGAACGCCGAAAAAGGGCGCCGCACCGTGCTGGTGATCGACGAGGCGCAGGCGCTGACCGACCACACGCTCGAGGCGGTGCGCCTGCTGACCAATCTCGAGACCGAGACTTATAAATTGTTGCAGGTCGTGCTGTTCGGCCAGCCGGAGCTCGACGAGCGCCTGGCGCGCCCGGAGCTGCGCCAGCTGCGCCAGCGCATCACCTTCACCTACCGGCTGCGCCCGCTGTCGCGCGAGCAGCTGAACGCGTACGTGCGCCATCGCCTCGAAGTCGCGGGCACGCGGGACCCCGCGCTGTTCGGCGAGGACGCGCTGCGCATCCTGTACCGCGCCAGCCGCGGCATCCCGCGCCTTGCCAACATCCTGTGCCACAAGGCGCTGCTGGCGGCGTTCGGGCCGGGCCACCCGCGCGTCAACCGCGGCGACGCGTTGGCCGCGGTCGGCGACACCGACAGCGCCACGCTGCCGACCGGTGCGAAGCTGTGGCTGATCGCTCAGGAGAACCTGGGCCTGGTGTGCCTGGCGCTGGTGCTGAGCCTCGGCCTGGCCTACGTGCTGAGCTCGGGCTTCACCGTCTGGCTGCCGGGAGTCCTGCCGTGAGCCTGATCAACCGCATGCTGCGCGACCTGTCCACGCGCCAACCCGCCACCGGCGACGTCATGAGCGGCATCCAGCCGCCGGGCGCCGAGGCGGCGCCGCGCGGCGGCCTGGTCGGGCGACTGGCCGCGCTGGCCGCGCTCGTGGTGGTGTTTACCGCCGGGCTGGGGTTCGTGTTCGGCCCCAGGCCGGCCAAGATTCCGCAGCCCCGGCCGATGCCGCCTGAAGCGATTGCCGCCGCCGCGCAGGCGCCGCAGGCCGAGCCGGCGCCGGCGATGGCGCCGCCAGCCGCGGAGCCCGAGCCGGCGTCACCGCCGCCATCGAGCGCCGCAGCCGAAGCACCGGCGCCAGTGCCCGCCGCGGTCGCGCCGCCGCCGGCTGAGGCCAGGCCGGCGATCAAGGCGGCGGCCCCGAAAGCGAGGGCGCCGCGCCCGGTGAAGCAGCCGGCAGCGACCGGCCGCACCGGCCCGCAGGCCTACCGCGACGCGCGCCGCGCGCTCGACCGCGGCGACGAGCAGGCCGCCGACGCGGCGTTGCAGGAAGCGCTGGCGAAAGACCCCGCGCTGCACGCCGCGCGCGAGGAGCTCGGCAACCTGCGCATCCGCCAGGGGCGCCTCGACGACGCCGAAAGCGTCGCGCGCGCCGGCCTCGCCATCGACCCCTCCTACATCGGCTATCGCCGCCTCGCGGCGCGGCTCGAGCTGGCGCGCGACCGGCCGGCCGTTGCGGCGGAGCTGCTGGAGCGCGAGCCGCCGCCGCTCGAGCGTGACATCGAGTACCACGCGCTGCTGGTCTCCGCCTGGCAGCGCCTCGGCCGCCACGAGCAGGCCGCGCGCGGCTACGAGGCGCTCGCGCGCGCGGAGCCGTACCAGGCGATGTGGTGGGCCGGCTACGGGCTGTCGCGCGACGCGCTCGGCGACGCGCCCGGCGCGCTGGCAGCGTACGCCCGCGCGCGCCAGCTCGGTGGGCTCGATCCGCGGGTGCTGGAGCACATCGACCGGCGGACCCGCTCGCTGCAGCAAGCCGGCACCAGGTCCTGACATGCGCAAGCGCGTCCGCCTCGGCGAATTGCTGGTCGAGCAGAAGCTCATCACCGCCCAGCAACTGCAGGCCACGCTCGAGCGGCAGAAGGAAAGCGGCGGCATGCTCGGCCACCTGCTGATCGAGCTGGGCTTCATCGAGGAAGAGAAGCTGCTCAACACGCTGGCGGAGCAGTTGCTGATGCCGGTGATCGACCTGCGCCAGTACCTGTTCGCGCCGGAAGTCGTGCGGTTGCTGCCGGAGCAGCACGCGCGGCGCCACCGCGCGGTGGTGCTGCGCAGCGACGACGACGGCCTGGTCGTCGGCATGGTCGACCCGACCGACATCATCGCCTACGACAACCTCGGCCGGATCCTGAAGCGGCCGATCAAGCAGGCGATCGTGCGCGAATCGGAAGTGCTGCAGGCGATCGACACGGTCTATCGCCGCACCGAGGAAATCGTCACGCTGGCCGAGGAGCTGGGCGAGGAGCTGGCGCAGGGCCAGTTCGACCTGTCGCAGATGTCGGAGTCGGCAAGCACGGTAGACGACGCGCCGGTGGTGCGCCTGCTGCAGTCGATGTTCGAGGACGCCACCCAGGTCCACGCCTCCGACATCCACATCGAGCCCGAGGAGAACCTGCTGCGCGTGCGCCAGCGCATCGACGGGTTCCTGCACGAGCAGATCATCGAGGAGACGCGCATCGCCTCGGCGCTGGTCACGCGCCTGAAGCTGATGAGCGGCCTCGACATCTCCGAGAAGCGCCTGCCGCAGGATGGCCGCTTCCAGATCAAGGTCAAGAACAGCCGCATCGACATCCGCCTGTCGACCATGCCGGTGGCGCACGGCGAGTCGATCGTCATGCGCCTGCTCGACCAGTCGTCCACCGTGCTCGACCTCGAGCAGCTCGGCCTGCCGCCCGACACGCGCGGCCGCCTCGAGCGCCTGGTGCAGCGGCCCAACGGCATGATCCTGGTCACCGGCCCGACCGGCAGCGGCAAGACCACCACGCTGTACGCCGCGCTGAACACGGTCAACGTGCCGGAGCACAAGATCATCACGGTCGAGGACCCGGTCGAGTACCGCCTGCCGCGCATCAACCAGGTGCAGGTCAACCCGCGCATCGAGCTGACCTTCGCGCGCGTGCTGCGCAGCGCCCTGCGCCAGGACCCCGACGTGATCATGGTCGGCGAGATGCGCGATGCGGAGACCGCCGAGATCGGCGTGCGCGCGGCCATGACCGGCCACTTGGTCCTGTCGACGCTGCACACCAACGATTCGATCAGCACCGTCAGCCGCCTGGTCGACATGGGCATCCCCGGATACATGGTGGCCACCGCGCTGAACGCCGTCGTCGCGCAGCGCCTGGTGCGCCGCGTGTGCGAGAACTGCGCCGAGCCCTACGAGCCGACGCCCGGCGAGCAGGCCTGGCTCAAGGCCATGAGCGGCGCCAACCCGCCCGGCAAGCGTTTCCGCCACGGCACCGGCTGCCAGTACTGCAACAACACCGGCTATCGCGGCCGCATCGGCCTATACGAGCTGCTCGAGCTCGACGGCACGCTGGCCGAGCACCTGCGCCAGCAGGACTACGGCAAGTTCGAGGCGGCCGCCGCCAGGCAGGCCGGCTTCCGCCCGCTGGCGCAGTCGGGCCTCGACTTCGTCAACCAGGGCGTGACCTCGATCGGCGAGGTGATCCGGGTGACCGGCAACCTCGAGGACCTGCCATCCTACGTGCGGACGGCGGCCGCGGCGTAAGCGATGGCGACGTTCAAGTTCCGGGGGCGTGACCGCGGCGGGCGCCTGGTCAACGGCGAGCTTCAGGCCGACAACAGCTCGGCGGCCGCGGCCCAGCTGATCCACTCCGGCGTGACGCCGGTGCGCATCGACCCGGTGTCAGGCGAGGGCGCCGGCCCGGCCGCCATCCAGATCCGCCTGTTCACGCCGAAGCCGGGCCTGGCGGACCTCATGCTGTTCGCGCGCCAGATGTACGCGCTGACCAAGGCCGGCATCCCGATCGTCCGCGCCCTGCGCGGCCTGGCCGATTCCTCGCGCAACCCGGCCATGGTGACCGCGCTGCACGACGTGATCGACAGCCTCAACGCCGGCCGCGACCTGGCCGGCTCGCTGGCCAAGCATCCGGACATCTTCGGCGCGCTGTTCGTCAACGTGGTCCGGGTCGGCGAGAACTCCGGCAAGCTCGACGAGGCGTTCCAGCGCCTGCACCAGTACCTGGCGTTCGACAAGATGACCCGCGATGCGATCAGCAAGGCGCTGCGCTACCCGATCATCGTGCTGGGTGCGGTCGCCGTCGCCATCGGCGTGGTCATGGGGCTGGTGGTGCCGAAGTTCTCGAAGATCTTCGCCGCGTTCGGGGGCGAGTTGCCGACCCCGACGCGCGTGATCATCGCCGTGTCGAATTTCACCGTCGACTACTGGTGGCTGGTCGCCGGCGTCATCGCCGGCGCGGTGCTGGCGCTGCGCGCGTTCCTCAACACCGATGCCGGCCGCTTCACCTGGGATCGCGCCAAGCTGCGCCTGCCGGTGCTCGGCGGCGTGATCCTGCGCGCGACGCTGGCGCGCTTTGCGCGCGCCTTCACCATGACTTCGCGCGCCGGCGTGCCGTTGCTCGAGGCCCTGAACCTGATCAGCCGCGCGGTGCAGAACGAGTACGTCGGCGAACAGGTCCGCTCGATGCGCGAGTTCATCGAGCGCGGCGACGCGCTGTCGCGCGCGGCAGCCGCCACCGGGCTGTTCACGCCGCTGGTGCTGCAGATGCTGGCGGTCGGCGAGGAGACCGGTCGCGTCGACGAGATGATGGACGAGATGGCCGATTTCTACGATCGCGACGTGCAGAACGACGTCGACAACCTCGGCGCGCTGATGGAGCCGCTGCTGATCATCATCGTCGGCGGCGTGGTGCTGATGCTGGCGCTCGGCGTGTTCCTGCCGATGTGGGATCTCGCCGGCGCCGCCATGAAGCGGGGCTAGCAAGAAAGCGCCAGTCCGACCAACGTCGCGTTGACGGGGCGCAACGCCGGGGTCAAAGATACCGGCCCCATGAGCCTGTCTCCCGAAGCGCTGCCCTGGATCCAGGGCCTGCTGCTGGTCCTCGCCGTCGGCCTGGTGCTCGCCGCCGTGGTGGGTGCGCTGCTGCTGGCCCGGCCGAACGCGCTGTTCTGGCTGAACGCGCGCCTGTCGCGCTGGGTCGACACGCGCTCCACTTTCGGCGCGCTCGACCAGCCGCGGCACCTGGAACGGTTCCTTTACCGTCACCATCGCCCTTTGGGGCTGCTGATCGTCACCGGGGCGGGTTACGTGCTGTGGAGCTGGGCGTTCGCGTACGACCGCTCCGACGTGGTCGCGATCCTCGGCCACCGCTGGGTCAGCGCCGGCCTCGACTGGATTCCGGCGGCGCTCGAAGTCGCCGTCGTGGGGCTGCATGGCGCCATCCTCGCGGTCGGGCTGCTGGTCATCTTCCGGCCCAGCCTGCTCAAGGGGCTCGAACGCAGGGCCAACCGGTGGCAGGAGGGGCCTGGAACCGAGTCCCTGGATAGCGTGGTCGGTTCACTGGATGGCGCTTTCGAGGGATCCCCACGCCTTTCGGGCCTGCTGCTGGTGGTTTCCGCCCTCTGGTGCCTGCTGGCCCTGGCCCCCTTCCTGGCCGACATCCTGTCGCGATAGGCGGTAGCCAGCGGCAGACCGGCGGATTCTGGGTGTGAACCCCGTCCCAGAGCCTTCCATCCAGTTCCTTGCGTAACCGCCTGATCCGGGAGAGGATGTCGTCGGGCCCGGGGATGACCGGGCGGCTGCGGCCGCTACGGGAGTCCCAGGATGTTCAACCTTGCAGGCACACCGGCTGCGGCCGGCGGAGCCGGAGGACTCACTCAATGCTTACGCAGCAAAAAACCCGCGAGCGGGGTTTCACGCTCATCGAGCTGGTCGTTGTCATCGTCATCATCGGCATCCTTGCCGCCTTCGCCATCCCCCGTTTCGCCAACGTCGCCAAAGATGCGCGCACGTCGGCGCTGCGCGGACTGGCCGGTACATTGCGCAGCACCTCGGCGCTGGTCCACGGCCTGGCGCTGGCGCGCAGCGCCACGGGCGCAACCGGCACAGTGAACCTGGATGGCGTGACGGTAGTGGACGTCGTCTTCGGCTACCCGGCGGGCACCGCAGCTGGCATCACCGCCGCGCTGAGCTCGCTGGACACCAGTACGTACAGCGCAGCCTACGCCGGCGGCGTCGCGACGTACCAGGTTGTCGGCGCGGCGACACCGGCCCAGTGCCAGGTGACCTACACGGCGCCGGCGGCAGCGGGCTCGATCGGCGTCGTTACGGTCAGCGACCCCTCGGACTGCTGAGGTTTCCGGCAGTGCAAGAAGGCGGCCCAAAGCGGGCCGCCTTCTTTTTTGGGACGCATCCACGGTCGCGCCGAGCGTAGCGGGGCGCGAGCCGGGGACGGGTAAAATGGCGCGCATGCGTGGCTTCAGCCTCATCGAACTCATCGTCGTGATCATGGTCATGGCGATCCTCGCCGCCTACGCGGCGCCGCGCTTCTTCGGTCAGGGCCAGTTCGAGGCGCCGGCGTTCGCGCACGAACTGGCGGCGGCGGCGCGCTACGCGCAGAAGCTGGCCGTCGTCAGCGGCTGCCAGGTCAATCTCTCCGTCAGCGCCAGCGGCTACTCACTGCTGCAGCCGCAGGCCACGACGCCGCCGTGCAGCGGCACGCCGACCATGACGCTGGCGGTCAAGCACCCGGCCACCGGCGATTCCTACACCGGCTCGGTGCCGTCCGGCGTCACCATCGGCGGCACGCTCGGCACGGTGAATTTCAGCGCCAGCGGCGCGCCCAACGGCGCCGCCAGCTACGCGATCGGCGGCATCGCCGTGACCATCGCGGCCGGCAGCGGCTACGTGGAGGTCCAGTGAGCACGCGTGCGCGGCGCCACGAAGCCGGCTTCAACCTGATCGAGCTGCTGATCTCGATCGTGGTGATCAGCATCGCCTGCACCGGCGTGCTGCTGGTCTACGCGCAGACGGTGCGTTTCTCGGCCGACCCGATGGTGCAGACGCAGGCGCTTGCCGTCGCCGAGGCCTACCTCGACGAGATTCTGGCGAGGCCGGTGACCGATCCCGATGGCACCAACGCCGGCGAGACGCGCGCGACCTGGGACAACGTCGGCGACTACAACGGCCTCAGCAACAGCCCGCCGCAGGACCAGAACGGCACGGTCGCGGACCTCGCACCGGTCGACGGCCAGCCGGACCTCGCCGGGTACCAGGTCGATGTCGCCGTGACCGCCAACGTCATGGTCAACGGCGTGGCGATGTCGCAGGTCGACGTGCGCGTGCGCTACGTTGGCGTGGTCGACTTCACGCTGACCGGCTACCGCGCGCCGTAAGCGGCGCGCGGCATCACTTCGGGCAATTCAGGCGGCCTTGCCGTCCGCGGCGCGCGCGGCGCCGCCCTCGGGGAGCCCGAGCGCGCGCGGCGCGCCGTGCACGTAACCCTGGGCGTAGTCCACCTGCATCTCGCGCAGCATCGCCAGGGTCTTCTGGTCCTCGACCCACTCGGCGATGGTGACCAGGCCCATCTGCCGCCCGAAGGTCGCGAAGTTGCGCACGATCGCCTCGTCCAGCGAGCTGGCCGCCATGTTCTTGACGAACGGGCCGGCGATCTTCAGGTACTGCACCTTCAGTTCCTTCAGGTAGACGAACGACGACATGCCGGTGCCGAAGTCGTCCAGCGCGAAGCTGCAGCCGCGCTCGCGCAGCAGCTCCATGATGCGCTGCGCCTTCGACAGCGTGGAGATGACCGCGGTCTCGGTGACCTCGAAGGTGATGTACTGGGCCAGCTCCGGGCGGTGCGCGAACATCTCCAGCAGGAAGCCGTGGAAGCCGTCGTCGCCGAGGCTCTGCCCCGACAAGTTGACGAAGCAGCGCCGCGGCGCGCGCTCCTTCTTCAGGTAGTCCAGCACGCCCTGCACGACCATGCGGTCGATCGACGGCATCATCTGGTAGCGCTCGGCCGCCTCGAGGAAGTCGCCAGCCGAGATCACGCGGCCGTCGCCCTCGCGCAGCCGCAGCAGCACCTCGATGGCCGGCTCGATGCCGGCGCGCTCGGTGACCGGCGTGACGCCCTGCTCGTACAGCACGAACTGGCCGCCGTCGAGCGCGTCCTTCAGCCGCTGGGCCCAGCGCATGTGGCCGAACTGGCGCTGCAGGTCTACGTCGCCCGGCCGGTACATGCGCACGCGGTTGCGGCCCTGCTCCTTGGCGACGTAGCAGGTCGCGTCGGCGATCGACAGCGCCTCGTCGATGTTGCCCTCGATGTGGTTCAGCATGGTGATGCCGACGCTGGCGTCAACCGTGAACACGCGGCCGGACCAGGTGAAGCGCACTTCGCTGATCACGCCGCGCAACTCGTTGGCGTAGGCGACCGCCTGCTCGGCCGGGCAGCGCACCAGCAGCAGGCCGAATTCGTCGCCGCCGAGGCGCGCCAGCGTGTCGTGCTCGCGGATGTGCTGGCGCAGGCTCGCGGTGATCTGCTGCAGCAGCAGGTCACCGGCGTGGTGGCCGCAGATGTCGTTGACGGTCTTGAACTGGTCGAGGTCGACGTAGCACAACGCGTAGGGCTCGCCGGTCTTGCGGCTGCGCTCAAGCGCTTCGTGCAGGCGGTGGTTGAACTCGCGGCGGTTGACCAGGCCGGTGAGCTCGTCGTGCGAGGCCTGGTACTCGAGGTTCTGCGTCATGCGGCGCAGCTCGGACACGTCGCGCAGCACGACCACCGAGCCTGGCTGCTCGCCGCCTTCGCCGGACTGCAGCGGCGAGGCATGCACCTCGACCTGCCGGGTCTCGCCGAACGGTGTCAGCAGGTTGGCGGCGACCGTGACGCCGCCGGACTGCATCAGGTCCATGACCGACTTCGGCAGCGGCTTGTTCTGCTTGGGGTCGGCGAGGTGGGCGACTTCGCCGAGCGGCCTGCCGAGCGTGGCGCTGGCGGCGTGGCCGATCAGCCGCTCGGCCGCGGTGTTCAGGTAGTTGACCTTGCCGCCCGCGTCGAGGCTGACGATGCCTTCGCCGATCGACGCCAGGATCACCTGCAGGCGCTCCTTCTCGCGCGCCAGCACCGCTTCGAGGTGGCGCTGCTCGGAGGTGTCGTACAGCGTGGCCAGCACCGCCGGCGAATCCTGGTAGGTGATCGCGACGGTGTGGACGCGCGCCCAGTACGGCGTGCCGTCCTTGCGCACGCCGCGCACCTCGTCGTACTCGACCGTGCGCCGGGCGTTGCCGCCGCGCGTGTCGCCGATGCGCGCCTCGATGCGCTCGCGATCGTTGCGGTGCAGCAGGTCCGGCAGCGGGTGCCCGAGCAGTTCGGCGTAGGTGTAGCCGGTGAGCTGCTCGGCGAAGGGATTGGCGTAGATGATCTTGTCGCGAAGCACGAGGATGGCGACGCCGGTGGACTCGGTCAGGCTGCGGAAGTTCTCCTGCTGCGCGCGCAGGTCGGTCTCGACCTGGCGCACCTGCGTCAGCAGCTCGCCCATGCCACCCGACAGCTGCGCCAGCTCGTCGCGCGTGCGGCTGTCCTTGGCCAGCGCCATTTCGAGCTTCTCGGTGCCGCCGTCCCGCGCCGCGCTGATTTCCTGGACCAGTCGGGCAAGGCGGCGCAGCAGCGCGCGGTCGAGGAACAGGCCGGCGGCGAAGATCAGCAGCACGAAGCCGCTCAAGGTGGCGAGCCGCAGGTCGTCGGCGCCGGCCTTGCCGCGCAGGTAGATCGACTCCCTCAGCTTGACGCACAGCAACTCGTGGCCGGGATTCAGCGCCGGCGTCAGCGGGCTGCACAGCTGCAGCGCGCGGCCCTCTTCGCCGCCGCGCATCAATTCGCCGCCGGCGGCACCGGGCCGGAATCCGCCGCCGCTGCTGCGGGACACTTCGAGCGTGGTGGCGCTGAGGTCCTCGAGCGTGGTCAGGTCGCCGGTGGTGAAGTACCGCCCCAGCACCACGCGCGACCCGGGCGGTGCGCCGCGGGGCGCGCCGCGCGAAGCCGTCGCCAGCAGGCCGCGCGGCGTCGCGATCCACCCCGACAGCGCGCCGGAGGCGTCCGCGGAAGCGTTGGCGTGGCGCCGCAGGTACTGCGCGGTGAAATCGTCCAGCGCGCCGGTTTCGCCACGCGCGTCGAGTGCAAAGCCGCGGTCGACGCCGCCGCCGGCGCCTAGCCGCAGCGCGGAATCGACGGTAGCCCCGCGGTTCTGGGCGGCGGCGACCACGCGTGCCGGCCAGTCCTCGCGCGCCGGGGGCGCCGGCCAGGCGCTGACGGTGCGGGCGGTGGCCTCGAGCGGCTGCACGAAATTGTCGAGCCACAGGCGGATCAGGCGCGCGCTCGCGCGCACCTGGTTTTCCTCGAGCTGGCGCAGGTTGCCCAGCACGTAGCTGTTGATCACGAAGGTCTGCCCGAGCACCCCGAGGATCAGGATGCCGAGCAGCAACAGCATCAGGCGGGCCCGTTGGCTCGTCTTCACTCCTTCCATGCGCCGGACTGTAGACCAAAGGCCGTCCTCCCGTCGTGTGCCCCAGCGTTGGGCTAATCTGGAAGCCCACGTTCGCGACTTATCCACACCCACCTCATGGCCCGCGCCCCAGCCCAGACGCCCCGCGGCCCCTCGCGCTCCCGGGGGTTTTCGCTGGTCGAGCTGATCGTCGTGATCGTGATCACCGGCGTGATCGCCTCGGTCGTCGGGCTGTTCATCACCGGGCCGATCCAGGGCTTCCTCGACCAGGCGCGCCGCGCTGAGCTGGTGGACGCGGCGCAGCTGGCGCTGACGCGCATGGGCCGCGACCTGCGTGGCGCCCTGCCCAACAGCGTGCGCGTCAGCGGCGATGCGCTGGAAATGCTGCTGACCATCGACGGCGAGCGCTATCGGGTCGAGTCGCCGGGGACGGCGGATGACCGCCTGTCGCTGACCGGCACCGACACCGCGTTCAACACGCTGGCGCCGCTGGACCTGCCCTCCGGCGCGACCTCGCCGGTGACGGCCTCGGTCGCGATCTACCCGCTGCAGCAGGACGGGGCCGACCCGTACGACGTCACCGACGGCGTGATGACCGCCGCCGGGGCGGTGGCCATCTCCACGGTCGACAACAACGGCCAAGCCGAGGGCCGGATCACGCTGCCGGCGGCGCACCGCTTCCCGTTCGACTCGCCGACGCGCCGCGTCTTCCTGGTCAGCGGGCCGGTCACTTACCTGTGCAACCCGCCGCAGCTGCTGCGCTACGACGGCTACACGGCCACCGTCGCCCAGGCGGTGCCGCCGGTGGGCGGCACCAGCATGGTGGTCGCCGGCAACGTGCAGGACTGCGAGTTCCAGTACGCGCCCGGCACGGCGCAGCGCAACGCGGTGGTGTCGATCGTGGTCGTGCTGGCCGATGCCGGCGCCACCGAAGAGCGCATCCGCCTGATCCGCCAGATCCACGTCGGGAACGCACCGTGACGGCCTCGCGCGGCTTCTCGCTGGTCTCCGCGATCTTCCTGATGGTCGTGCTGGTGATCCTCGGCACGGCATTGGTATCGGTCAGCAGCGTGCAGCACACGTCCTCCGCGCAGCTGGTGCAGGTGGCGCGTGCGAATTACGCGGCGCGCGCCGGCGCCGAATGGGTGGCCGCGCAGCCGAGCACCTGGTGCGCCGGCGGGCCGTACCCGATGGAAAGCTCATTCACGCTGCCGGCGCCGATGAGCGGATTCACCATCGCCGTGTCGTGCACCCGCAGCGACCACACCCTCGAGGGCGTGACGCAGAAGTACTTCGTGGTCGACGTCACCGCCAGCAGCGGCGCCTACGGCGGCCCCGACTACGTGCGCCGCAAGCTGCGCACCAAGATGCTGGTGCCATGAGGGTGCCGGCGCGGCTCGCGGCGCTGGCGCTGCTCGCGGCGGCTGCGGCCGCGCGCGCCGACATCGTGCTGAACGGAAACTTCCACGCCGGCGACGAGGACAACCGTCCCGAGTTCACGCCGCTCGACCCCGTGGATTGCGACAAGTACCGCGGCTTCCCGAGCACCTTCCACCTGTCGGAGGCCGCCACCATCACGGCGTTCACGCTGCACGATGCGGTCGGCCTCGACGATACCGACATTACGCTCGACATCGACGGCATGACGCGGCCGACGCTCGCGTGCGCGGGCTGCCTGACCGACGGCACGGTCACGATCGACCTGGTCTCCAGCGTCGCGCTCGCCGCCGGCGACCACACCATCGCGGTCTACGATCCCGATTCGTCCGGCGCCTGTGAGGCCTCCAACGACATGGGCTGGAGCGCGCTGACACTGGTCAGCACGGCCACAACGACCAGCGTGATGCTGAACCAGCGCAGCCACATCGGCGACAGCACCGACGGCAACGACTGGTACGACACCACCGACAACGCCAACCCGTTCTATCCTGACAACTTCGAAGGCGACCCGATCACGCAGCTGTTCACGCTCGGCGCGGCGCGCCGGCTCACCGACGTCCGCCTCTACCGGCTGCGTGACCTCGACACCAGCGACGCCGTGGTCATGGTCAACGGCACGACGCTCGGCACGCTGGCCAATACCGGCGATCCCAACGAAGCCAACCCGACCAGCGTGACAACCAACCTGCTGCTGGCGCCCGGCACGCACTCGGTGACAGTCGACGCCGGCAACCTCAGCGTGACCGCCATCGACGACTTTTCCTGGGACGACATCGTCCTGCGCTTCGCCGCCACGACCGCGGCTGGCACGCCGGGCTTCTTCAACGCCGTCGACGTCGGCGCCAACGCCGTGACCGGCTCGATCACGACCAAGGTGGCGGGCGGGGCCTTCACGCTGGACCTGTACGCGCTGAACGGCTTCGGCACCGGCCAGAACACCGGCTACAACGGCAACGCGACCGTCGACGTGCTCAACGCGTCGGACAGCTCGGGCACCACCGACGTCTACGGCTGCAACAGCAACTGGACCCCGGTCCAGAGCGGCTCCGTCACCTTCGTCGCCGGCCATGTGCAGGTGAGCGGCACCTTCCTCACGGCGGGCCTCAAGGAAGCGCGCATCAAGGTGACCGACTCGGCGACCGGCGCGGCGGGCTGCTCGATCGACAACTTCGCGGTCCGGCCGGCCGACTTCCAGGTTGAGCCGACCCACGACACCCACAGCACCGCGGGCCTCACCACCGCGCTGACCAACGTCACCACCGGCGGGGCGGTGATCCACCGCGCCGGCCGGCCGTTCACGATCGTCGCCACGGCACGCGGCAGCGGCGGTGCCACCGTCACCAACTACGACGGCACGCCCGATACGCCGACCGCCACCGTGATCGCGCCGGCCACGGTCATTGGCTCGATGAACCCGCCGCCGACGTGGACCGTAGTCAGCCCCGGCGTGCGCCGCACCGACACCGCCGCGTACACCGAAGTGGGGGCCGTCACGCTCAAGGTCGAGGACACCACCTGGGCCAACGTCGACGCCGACGACACCGCGGCGAGCCAGCGCAGCTTCAGCGGCACCGCCGCGACCGGCCGGTTCGTGCCGGACCACTTCAAGGTCACTGCCGGCACGCTCACGCCCGGCTGCGCGGCCGGCGCCTTCAGCTACCTCGGCGCCGCGCTGGCCTGGGCCACGCCGGCGGTCACGCTGACCGCCGAAAGCGCGGGCAACACGACGACGATGAACTACGTGGGCGCCCTGGAGAAGTTCCCCGACACCGTCGCCCAGCCGGCCTTCAGCGCGCTGACCGGCACGATCGACACGAGCGGCATGGCGGCACCGGCGATCGGCCCCTGGGTGGCGGGCGTGACGACGATCACGCTGGATCCACTGAGGTTCGAGCGCGCCGCTCTGGTCGGCGCATTCGACGCCGAGATCGAGGCCGGGTTCGCAGCGCTCCCCGAGGATGACGGCATCGTGCCCACCGGCGGCGGGCCGATCGTGCTGGGAGCACCGACCGCGGGCAACGGCATCGCCTTCACCGGCAGCGCCAAGTCGCAGCGCTTCGGCCGCCTCTACCTGGAGCCGCGCTACGGCTCCGAGCGCCTGCCGATGACCGTGCCGCTGCGCGCCGAATACTTCGACGGCGTCAGCTTCGTGCACAACGCCGCCGACGCCTGCACGACCCTCGTGACCGGCAACGTCACGCTGGCGCCGCTCGGCGGGCAGGCGCACGCCGTTGCCTCGAACGGCAACGGCCGCTGGACCGTCACGCTCAGCGCGCCGAACGTGTCGGGGCAGGCGGGACTGTCGATCGACCTGGCCGCGCCGGGCGCGACCGTGCCGTATCCGCTGCTGACGGCCGACAGCAATGGCGACGGCACCTATGCCGAGGATCCGGCCACCACGCTGACCTTCGGCCTGCGCACGCAGGAAGATCGCCGAATCTACCAGCGTGAGGTTGTCGGCAACTGACGCGAAGCGTCATCCCGGTACAATTTCCGCCCCATGTCCGCCATCACGCCGCTGAAATTCGTCCCGCCGACGCGGGACGGCAAGCCCGAGGCCTCCGTTTCGGCCAGGAAGCTGGCCAAGCGCCTGCGCCGCCAGGTCGGCCAGGCCATCGGCGATTACCGCATGATCGAGGACGGCGACCGCGTCATGGTCTGCCTGTCCGGCGGCAAGGATTCGTGGACGCTGCTCGACATCCTGCTGCAGTTGCGCGAGGCGGCGCCGGTGGATTTCGAGATCCTCGCGGTGAACCTCGACCAGAAGCAGCCGGGATTCCCCGAGCAAGTGATCCCGGACTACTGCCGCTCACTCGGCGTGCCCTTTCACATTCTTGAACAGGACACGTACTCCGTCGTGAAGCGCGTGGTGCCCGAGGACAAGACGATGTGCGGGCTGTGCTCGCGGCTGCGCCGCGGCGCGCTGTACCGCTTCGCACGCGAAAACAACTACACGCGGATCGCGCTCGGCCACCACCAGGACGACATCGTCGCCACGTTCTTCCTGAACCTGTTCCACGGCGGCAAGCTCAAGGCCATGCCGCCGAAGCTGAAGTCCGACGACGGCAGCAACATCCTGATCCGGCCGCTGGCGTACTGCCGGGAGGCCGACATCGCCGCGTATGCCGAGCTGAAACAGTTCCCGATCATCCCGTGCAACCTGTGCGGCAGCCAGGAGCACCTGCAGCGCAAGCAGGTGCGCAAGATGATGGGCGAGTGGGAGAAGCAGCATCCCGCGCGGATCGAGCAGATCTTCAGCGCGCTGCAGAACGTCGCGCCCTCGCAGTTGGCCGACCGTGCCCTGTTCGACTTCGCCGCGCTCGGCGCGCGCGGCGACGCTCCGCAATCCTGGCTGATGTCCGACGAGTCATGAGCGCGTACGCCGACGCGAGCCGGCTGTATTTCTTCTTCGACTACATCTCGCACAACGCCTGGCTGGCCTGGCACCGCGCGCCGGCGATCGCCGCGCGCCATGGCCTGACGCTCACGCCGGTGCCGGTGGTGTTCGGGGCGATGCTGTCGCACCACCGCAACGTCGGGCCGGCCGAGCTGCCGGCCAAGTCGGCCTGGATGCTGCGCAACGTCCTGCGCAAGGCGCGCATCCATGGCATTCCGATCGCGCCGCCGGCCTCGCACCCGTTCAACCCGCTGCTGGCGCTGCGGGTGACCTGCGCGGTCGACGACGAGGCCGCGCGCCGCGCGCTGGTGGACCGGCTGTACCGGGCGACCTGGGCCGAGGGCCGCGCGGTGCACGAGCCGGCGGTGGTGCGCGAGCTGCTGGCCGGGCAGGGGCTGCCGGCCGACGCTCTGCTGGCGGCCGCCGCCACCGACGCGGTCAAGCAGCGGCTGCGTGACAATACCGAGCAAGCGCTGGCGCTGGGCATCTTCGGCGTGCCGACCCTGCGCGCGCGCGGCGAGCTGTTCTGGGGGTTCGATGACCTGGAGTACCTCGAGATGTTCCTGAGCGGCCGCGACGTGCTGTCGGCCGACGGTCGCGAGCTGGCGCCGTGGCTGGGCGTGCGCCCGAGCGTGGAGCGCAAGCGGCCATGAGACTGCGCGCGACGTGGCTGCTGCTCGCGTTGCTGGCCGCGCCGCTGCGCGCCGAGGAGGCGGCGCAGGCCGCGCCGGGAGCACCGGCCGCCGCGGCGCCGTTCCTGTGGGAGGTGCAGGGCCCCAAGGCGCGCCATTACCTGCTGGGCTCGGTGCACCTGCTGCCGCCATCGTCGCGCCCGCTGCCGGCGGCGCTCGACGCCGCGTATGACGCGACTCAGGCGCTGGTGGTCGAGACCGACCTCGAGGCGCTGGCCGCGCCGCAGGCGCAGGCCGGCATGGTCGGCGCCGCGCGCGAGGACCGCAAAGGCGGCCTGCAGGCGCGCATCGGCAAGGGGCTGTACGCGAAGCTGCAGAAACGCGCGGCAGCGCTGGGCATGCCGACGCCGGTGTGCGCGGAGCTGCGCGCCTGGTTCTGCGCGCTGGCGATGGAGCTGTTCCCGCTGCAGCAGGCGCAGTTCAGCGTCGAGTTCGGCATCGACCGCGAGTACTACGATCGCGCGCGCGAAGACGACCGCCCGGTGATCCCGCTGGAGACGCCGGAGTTCCAGGTCGCGCTGTTCGCGCAGATGCCCGAGCCGATGCAGAAGGACATGCTGGCGGCGACGCTCGACGAGGCGACCACCGAAAGCCAGGCGCCCGACGAGCTCTATCGGATGTGGCGCAGCGGCGATCTGGCCGCGCTCGACGAGGTAGTCAAGGACCTGCGGCGGCGCTATCCGAAGCTGTACGCGCGCATCCTGGCGGACCGCAACCGAGCCTGGGCCGGGCCGCTGGCCGAGCGGCTGAAGCAGGACGTGCCGCTGCTGGTGGTGGTCGGCGCCGCGCACCTGCCGGGCGCGGACGGGCTGCTGGCGCTGCTGAAGGCGCGCGGCCTCGACGCGCAGCCGGTGACCGCGGTGATGGAGGCGGCGCCCCCGGTCAGTCCGGAATGATGTTGGAGATGACGCGCACGCCGCCCTGAGTGCTGACCACCTTGGCGCCGGCCTTGGGATCGGCGCTGGTCGCCGGGGCCGCAGCCGGTGGTGGCGGCGGGGGCGGCGGGGGCGGCGGAGCTGCCGCGGTTTTTTCCTTGCGCGGCGCAGCCGGCGGCGGCACCGCCTTGTGGCTGCCGGTCACCGAATTGCGGTCGGCCGGTGCGGCGGCCGGCGCAGCCGCGGCGGCGACGTCATCGGGCGGCGCCACGTTCTCCAGCATCGCTGCGCCGAGCCACTCGCGCAGCGCCGGCAGGTGCAGCACCGTGTGCATGTAGTCCTTCTCGGGTCCGTCGACCGGCACGGCGTAGGCGTGCAGCCGCATCACCACGGGCGCGAACATCGCGTCGACAATGCCGAACTTGCCGAACAGCCAGTCGCCGCTCTTGGCGTTCGCCTGCCGGCAGGTGCGCCAGATCTGGCGGATGCGGGCGATGTCGGCCGCGGCAGCCGGGCCGTAGGGTTTCGGGCTCGGCGCGCGGCGGCAGTCCATCGGCAGCTCGCGGCGCAGGTCGGCGAAGCCGGCGTGCATCTCGCAGGCCAGCGAGCGCGCCTGGTTGCGCAGCGTCACGTCGGACGGCCAGGCGGCCGGCAGCTTGAGCGTCTCGGCGGCGTACTCGCAGATCGCCAGCGACTCCCAGACTTTCTCGGGGCCGTTCAGCAGCACCGGCACCTTGCCGGTCGGCGAGTATTCGGCGATGCGTTTCCTGGTGTCGGGCTGGTTCAACGCGATCGGAATCTCGCGGAACGCGACGTTGTGGTAGCGCAGCAGCAGCCAGGGGCGCAGCGACCACGATGAGTACGTCTTGCTGCCGATGACCAGCTTCAGTTCAGCCATGATTCACTCAAGCCCTGCTAATAGGGCATCTCTCCCGGCCCGCATCATATGACAGGCACCGCTGGATGACGAACGCAAGGCGTTTCGCCCGCTGGGCGCTGCCGGCCCTGCTGGCGGCGGCCGGGCCGGCGTTCGCCGGGCTGGAAGTGTCAGTGGACGGCGTCGATGGCGACGAGCGCGCCAACGTCGAGGCGCGCCTGTCGATCCTGGGCTACGCCAACGAGGGCGGCGACGAGGAGGCCGAAGTGCGGCGCCTCCACCGCCGGGCCGAGGCCGACATCCGCTCCGCGCTCGAGGCCTGCGGCTACTACGGGCCCAGGGTGCGTTCGAGGCTGTCCGGCAAGGGCCGCGACTGGAAGGCCAGCTACGCAATCGACCTGGGCGAGCCGACGCTGCTCGGCGCCGTGACCCTGGAGGTGACCGGCGCCGGCGTCGAGTTCCCGGCCATCCGGCAGGTGGTCGACGACAACAAGCTGACACCGGGCAAGCGCCTGCAGCACGCGGCCTACGAGGGCACCAAGGCGGCGCTGGCCCGCGCGGCGTTCGACAACGGTTTCCTCGACGCGCGCTTCACCGCGCACGCGCTGCGCGTGGACCCGCGGCAGCGGCGCGCCGACGTCGAGCTGCGCTTCGACACTGGAGCGCGCTATTTCTTCGGCGACGTCAGCGTGGTGCAGGAGCGGCTCGACCCGGAGTTCATCCGCCGCTACATCCCGATCCACACCGGCGCGCCGTTCGAGCCGGCGCTGCTGGTGCAGTCGCAGTTCGCGCTGTCCGACCTCGGCTACTTCGCCACGGTCGAGGTGCAGCCGCGCAAGGAGCAGGCGGTCGACCAGCGCGTGCCGATCACCATCACGACCACGCCGCGGCCGCCGCAGAAATACGACATCGGCCCGGGCTACGGCACCGATACCGGCGCGCGCCTGTCGCTGGGCGCCGAGTTCCGGCGCCTCAACGACACCGGCCACCGCCTGCGCGCCGACCTGCGCCTGTCGGAGTTCAAGAGCAGCGTCGGCGCCAACTACCGAATTCCGCTGGGCACGCGCGCCGGCGAGAACTTCGGCGTCGCCACTTCCTATACCGATGAGCAAGCGGGCGATGGCTTCAGCCGCCGCTACGATTTCGCCTTCACGCTGTCGCGCACGCCGGGCGACTGGCAGCGCCAGCTCTACCTCAAGCACGTCTACGAGCAGCAGTTCCAGCCGGACACCGGGCTGGCCAGCGCCAAGCTGCTGCTGCCAGGCCTGACGCTGACGCGCGGCGAATTCGACGACGCCATCTACGCGCGGCTCGGCTGGTCGGTGTTCTTCGACGTGCACGGCGGCAACGAGGCGCTGGTGTCGGACGTCAGCTTCCTGCAGGCCCGCACCCTGCTGCGCGGCGCGCTGCCGCTGGGCGAGCGCGGGCGCCTGCTGCTGCGCACCGAGCTCGGCGCCACCTCGATGGGCGCGCTCGAGGACCTGCCGGCGTCGCAGCGCTTCTTCGCCGGCGGCGACCTCAGCGTGCGCGGCTACGACTACCAGTCGCTGGGGCCGAAGGACGCGCTGACCGGGCTGGTGATCGGCGGCAAGTACCTGAGCACCTACAGCGTCGAGGCGGAATATCGCGTTTACGGCAACTGGGGCGCGGCGGTGTTCCTCGACGCCGGCGGCGCCGACAACGATGCGAACCCGCCGCTGGCGTTCGGCACCGGCGCGGGCCTGCGCTATCGCGCGCCGGTCGGCACGCTGCAGCTCGACCTGGGCCACCCGCTGACCGGCGACGAGGGCGGCGTGCGCGTGCACATCGGCATCCGGGTGGGCCTGTGAGGACGTGGCTGAAGCGTGCGCTGCTGGCGCTGCTGGCGCTGGCGCCGGTGTGGCTGCTGACGACCGAGAGCGGCTTGCGCTTCGGCGTTGCCACGGCCGAAACGCTGAGCGGCGGCGCGCTGCGGGTGCGCGAAGCGCACGGCCGGCTGGCCGGCGAGGTGCGCCTGGCCGGCATCGAAGTGGCCCAGCCGGCGGCGACGGTCGGCATCGAGCAGGCGGAGCTGAACCTGCGCCTGACGCGCCTGCTGATCGGGCGCGTGCAGGCCGAGCGACTCGCCGTCAGCGGCCTCACGGTCGCGGTGCACGACCTGCCGCCGGCGCCCGACCGCCGGCCGCTGCGCGTGCGCTCGCCGCTGCGGCTCGCGGTGGAGCAGGGCAGCGTCGGCGATTTCCGGCTGCGCATTCCGGGCCTGCGCGAGTGGCGGCTGCCGCAGGCGCGTTTCTCGGCGCGCTGGCGCGGCGAATGGATCGTCATCGCGAACCTGCAGGCCGACACGCGCGAGGCCGGCGCGGTGCGGATGCGCGGCCGGGTGGCGATCCAGGATGACCTGCTGCAGTTCGACGACTTCGAGGTCTCGCAGCCCTCGCCGGTGCGCGTCGAGGGCGTGCTGGCGCTGACGCGCGGCGAAGAGAGCGCGCTGCGGTTGTCGTGGGAACAGCTGCGCTGGCCCGGCGCGGGGCAACTCGACTGGCTGCACAGCCCGCGCGGCGTGGCGGTGCTCGAAGGGCCGTGGCGGCGCTACACCTGGCAGGTCGAAGCGAGCACCGTCGCGGCCGGCATTCCCGGCGAGCTCGCCGCGCGCGGCCGCGGCGACCTGCGCGGGCTCGACCTCGCGCAGTTCGGCCTGCGCGCGCTGGGCGGCACGGTTGCGGGCCAGGGCCGCATCGAGTGGGCCGACGCGGTGCGCACCGATCTCGACCTGCGCTGGCAGGGCCTCGACCCGCAGTCGCGCTTCGCGCAGTGGCCCGGGCGCCTCAACGGCAGCGCCACGCTGCGCGCGCGCTGGCACGAGCGCGCGCCGCTGCTCGAGTTCGACGGCCAGTTCACCGATTCACAGCTGCGCGGTTATCCGCTGGCGCTGCAGGCCCGCGGTCGCACCGAGCAGTCCGCGGTGTTCCTGCAGGAATTCACCGCGCAATCCGGCGCCAGCACGCTGGCGGCCTCCGGACAGCTGTGGCCGCAGGCGGCGCTCGACGGCAAGCTGCGCAGCACCGACCTGCGCTCGCTTTGGGCCGGCCTGTCCGGCCAGGCCAGCGCCGACTTCGCGGTGCAGGGCGCGCCCGAGGCCTTGCGCTTCCGCGTGCGTGCCAACGCCACCGGCCCGGGCTACCGCAACGTGCATGCGCGCGCGCTGGCGGCCGACGCCAACGTCGGCTTCCGCGGCCACTCGGAAGCCGCGCTGCGCATCGAGGGGCTCGAGGCCGGCATCGCGCTCGACGAGCTGACGCTCACCGGGTCGGGCGTGCGCGAAGACCATCGCGCCACGCTGGCGCTCGCCGGCGCCGAGGGCAAGGCGCGGCTGGAGTTCGCCGGCGGCGAGCGCAAGGGCACCTGGTCCGGCGAGATGACCGGCGCGACGCTGGCGCCGAGGGAGGGTTCGCCGTGGCAGCTCGAGGAGCCGGCCCGGCTCACCACCCGGCTGCTCGGCCTGCGGCTCGAGCCGGCCTGCTTGCGCGGCGCGGACAGCCGCGCCTGCGTCGACCTCGACCTCACGCCGTCGCAGCAACGCGTCGCGTTCCGCATCCACGCGTTCGACCTCAACCACCTGCGTCCGTGGCTGCCGCAGAGCTGGACTACCACCGGCACCGTCAGCGGCACGGCGGCGCTGCAGGTGCACGACGGCGAGCTGGCGTCGGCGAAGGCCGACCTGGCCGGCAGCGCCGGCTCGGTCCAGGGCGACGGCGTGGGGCTCGAGTACGGCCCCGGCACGCTGAGCGTGCAGCCCGACGGCAAGGACCTGGTCGGCGCCCTGCGCCTCGCCCCGGCCGGCGGCAGCATCGAAGGCGAAGTCCGCATCGCCGCCGGCGGCGCGCTGCTCGACCGCACCATGCTCGGCGGCCTGCGCGTGCAACTGCCGGACCTGTCCTTCCTGCCGGTGCTGTCGCCCGAGGTGGCCAGCGCCCGCGGCTCGATCGACGCCGACCTGCACGTCGGCGGCACGCTGCGCAGCCCGTCGCTCGACGGGCGCCTGCAGGTCGCGGAGGGCCGCGTCCGGCTGGCCACGCCCGGCATCGAGCTGACCGACCTCACCGCGTCGTTCGAGCGCGGCCGCGACGCGCCGCTGATCGCGCGGCTCAGCGCCAGGTCCGGCGACGGCGAGTTCACGCTCGACGGCGTGCTGCGGGCGATGCAGCCGAAGCTCGACGGCACCTTTACGCTGAAGGGCGACCGCGTCCTCGGCTTCAACACCGCCGAGATGCGGGCCTGGATCACGCCGGACCTGACGCTGACCCTCGATGGCACGCACGCGCGACTGACCGGCGAGGTGGCGGTGCCGCGCGCCGAAATCACGCCGCGCGAGATCAACACCGGCGGCATCGCGCCGTCGTCGGACCAGGTCGTGGTCTCGGTGGAGGAGGAAGCGCAGCCCAGCGCGCTGCAGGTCGAATCCGACGTGCGCATCGTGCTCGGCGACAAGGTGCGCTTCGACGGGCTGGGACTGAAGACGCGGCTCGAGGGCGCGATCGCGGCGCACGACGAGGTCGGCCGGCCGACCACGGGCCGCGGCGAGCTGCGCCTGGTCGGCGGGCGCTACAAGGCCTACGGCCAGGACCTCGTCATCGAAACCGGCCGGCTGCTGTTCAACGGCCGCATCACCGCGCCGCAGCTCGACCTGTCCGCGCACCGCGACCTGCCGGCCGGGCTGGCCGTGGAGAAAGTCGGCCTGCGCGCGCGCGGCACGCTGGAGCAGCCGGAGTTCAGCCTGTACTCCGAGCCCGCGCTGCCGCAGGAGCAGCAGCTGTCGTGGCTGGTGCTGGGGCGCGACCTCAAGACGGACCAGGCGGCGGCGGGCCAGACCACGGTACTCGAGGAAGCCCGCACCTCACTCGGCCTGGCCGGCGGCGACCTGCTGGCGCAACAGCTGGCGCCGCGCCTGGGGCTGGACGAGGTTTCGGTCGGGGCGCGGCCTGGCGAGACCGCCGACCTCGCGCGCCTGACCATCGGCAAGTACCTGTCGCCCAAGCTGTTCGTCAGCTACGGCGTCGGCCTGTTCCAGCCGGGGCATTTCTTCCGCATGCAGTACGACCTGACGCGGCGCGTGAAGCTGGTGGGCGAGTCCGGGCTCGCCCAGGGCGGCGACGTGCTCTACACCATCGAGCGCGGGAAGTAGCGCACTAGGGTGAGGGGTTCTTCGCTTCCAGCTGCGCGACGCGCTCTTCCAGCGCGCGAATTCGCTCTTCCAGCGCGGCGAGGCCTGATGGCGTCTCGACCCACGCGACCGGCTCGGGGGCGGCCGGCAGTTCCGGCGGGCCACTCAGCGTGTGCGCGTGGCGCGCCTCTTTCTGCCCGGATCCGCGCGGCAGCAGCACGACCAGCGGTTGCGCGCGATCGGCGAGGTCCTTCAGCGCCGCGGCCACGCCCTCGGCCGTCGACGGCCCGCCGAGCGCGGCGGCGTTGCTGCGCAACTCGGCCTGGGTCTGCGGCCCGCGCAGCATCAGCGTAACCAGCACGGCGAAGGTGTGTGGCTGCAGCAGCAGGTGATGCTGGAAACTCTGCCGCCACTTCGGCACGCGGCTGCCGGCGTCGTCGCGTTGCGCGAGGCCCTTGCCGGCGAGGTCTAGCAGTGCGGCGCCGACTTCGCCTTCCTTGAGCTGCATCACCGGATCGCGGCTGGATTTCTGGTTGGCCGCGAGCATGATGGCGTTGACCGTCATCGGGTAGTACTGCGGCGTCGTGATGGATTTCTCCGAGAGCGAGGCGATCACGCGCGCTTCGAGGGTAGTCAGCAGCAGCTCGGCCATGGGCACCCCATTGTAGATCGCGTGGAATCAAGGCCCTTCAGCGGGCGACCAGCGCTGCGCGCGGCGCGCCTGGCGGCGCGCGGCGTCCTCGCCGTCATAGTCCATCGGCGCGGCGTCCTGGGTGAGCTGGGCGACGTCGTCGAGGGCGTTGGCGTTGACGATCGCGTACTGGCGACCGCCCTCGCGCATGGTCGCGCCGACGTAGATGCCGCAGTGCCCGCAGATCAGGAAGTCCGCGAGCTGCAACCCGAACCGGTACCGCGTGAGCTTCGATGCGTCGCGCGCCTCGAAGCGGATGCGGCCCGCCGGGTCGGAGGTCGAGCGCGCGCCATGGTGGCGGCAGAACGAGCACTGGCAGGCGCGCAGCGGCAGCGCATCGAGCGCCAGCGACGTCTCGAGCGTGAAGCGCAGGTTGCCGCAGTGGCAGCCGCCGCATAAAGGGGTCAGGTTCATTTTTCGTCCGGGGTTGGTGCCGAAAATGAACCTGACCCCTTTATCGCGAGGCGCGCGCGCAGCCAGGCGCCGATGTCGGCGATCTGCTCGGCGCAGACCTGGTGCGCCATCGGGTATTCGCGCCAGGTCACGTCGTAGCCGTCCTTGCGCAGCAGGTCACGGCTCCAGGCGCCGAGCGAGAGCGGCAGCATCGGGTCGAACTGGCCGTGGCACATCAGGATCGGCGTGTCGCGGCGCTCGGGCTTGCGCTCCGCGGCGTACTGTTCGGCCAGTGGGAGATACGTGGACAGCGCCAGCAGGCCGGCCAGCGGCCGCGCCCGGCGCACGCCGGCATGCAGCGTGATGGCGCCGCCCTGCGAGAAGCCGGCGAGCACGATGCGGCTCGACGGCACGCCGGCTTCCTCCTCGCGCGACAGCAAGCCCTCGACGATGCGCGCCGAGTCGCGGATGCCGGCTTCGTCCTGGTGGCGCATGTCGGGCGCGATGTCGTACCAGGCGCGCATGCGCATGCCGTTGTTGATCGCAACCGGCCGCACCGGCGCGTGCGGGAACACGAAGCGGATCGCCAGGTCCCCGGGCAGGTCCAGCTCGCCGACGATGGGCACGAAGTCGTTGCCGTCGGCGCCCAGGCCGTGCAGCCAGATCACTGCCGCATCCGCCCTGGCAGGAGGTTCGAGAGTGACGGCGTCGGTGGATTCGCTGATACGCATGGCAAAGGAAGCGGGCAGTGATTTGCCCCCGCGGGCGCGACCATGCGTCGCGCGGGGCCCAAGCATCTAGACGTAGAATGCGCGCTCAAAATACTGGATTCCCGCTTCCGCGGGAATGACGAATCAACGATGCGCGCCCTGATCCCGTTGTCCTTCCTGCTGCTGGCCGCCTGCGGCCAGTCCGGTGACCTCTACCTGCCGCCCGAGCAACCGGCGCCGCCGCCGGCGCAGCCGGCTGAAACCGCGCCGCCGCCAGCGACGCCGCCCGAGGAAGAAAAGAAGGATCCGCCCAAGGACGGCGAGTAGTGGATCACTTCGAGTACCGCAGCGGCGAGCTGCACGCCGAGGACGTGCCGCTGGCCGACATCGCGCGCCGCCACGGCACGCCGGCCTACGTCTATTCGCGCGCCACGCTGACGCGGCACTTCCACGCCTTCGACCAGGCGCTCGCGGGGCATGAGCACCTGGTGTGCTACGCGGTCAAGGCCAACTCGAGCCTCGCCGTGCTGCAGGTGCTGGCCAAGCTCGGCGCCGGCTTCGACATCGTCTCGGGCGGCGAGCTGGCGCGCGTGCTCAAGGCCGGCGGCGATCCGCGCAAGGTCGTGTTTTCCGGCGTCGGCAAGGCCGTCCCGGAGATGAAGCAGGCGCTGCTCGCGGGCATCGCGTGCTTCAACGTCGAATCGGAAGCGGAGCTGACGCGCCTGAACGACACCGCCCTCGGCATGAAGCAGCGCGCGGCGATCGCGCTGCGCGTCAATCCCGACGTCGACCCGAAGACGCATCCGTACATTTCCACCGGCCTCAAGGCCAGCAAGTTCGGCGTCGAGATCGGCGAGGCCGAGCGGCTCTACGCGCTGGCGCGCACGCTGCCGGGCGTCGAGATCGCCGGCGTGGCCTGCCACATCGGCTCGCAGCTGCAGGAGCTGGCGCCGTTCCTCGACGCGCTCGATCGCGTGCTGGCGCTGGCCGACCGGCTGGCCGCGCAAGGCCTCGTGCTGAAGCACCTCGACCTGGGCGGCGGCCTCGGCGTGCCGTACCACCGCGAGACGCCGCCGACGCCGGCCGAGCTCGCGGGCGCGGTGCGCGAGAAGCTGGCCGGCCGCGCGCTGAAGGTGCTGCTCGAGCCGGGCCGCGCCATCGCCGGCAACGCCGGCGTGCTGGTGACGCGCGTGGAGTACCTGAAGCACGGCGCGGAAAAGAACTTCGCGGTGGTGGACGCGGCGATGAACGACCTGCTGCGGCCCGCGCTGTACCAGGGCTGGCACGCCATCCTGCCGGTGCGCGCGAGCGCGGTGGCGGCCAGGCGGGTCTACGACGTGGTCGGCCCGGTCTGCGAAAGCGGCGACTGGCTCGGCCGCGACCGCGAGCTGGCGCTCGCCCCGGGCGACCTGCTGGCGATCCGCACCGCGGGCGCATACGGGTTCACCATGAGCTCGAACTACAACACCCGGCCGCGCGCGGCCGAGGTCATTGTGGACGGCCGCGAAATGCACCTGGTGCGCGCGCGCGAGTCCCTCGACGACCTGCTGCGCGGCGAAGCGCTGCTGCCCGCCTGACGCGACGCCTGCCGCCGCCGCGATACAATTTCCCTCTTATGGCCACGAACAAGCGCATCGGCATCTTCGGCTGGGGCGTGGTCGCGCCGAAGACCCCCGACATCGACTTCTTCGAGAAGAACCTCGAGCACACCGGGTCGTGGCTGTCGCCGTTCGAGGGTTTCGGCCCCTCCAACTTCCTGGTCGGCGAGCCGGACTTCGCGTTCGAGCAGTACAAGCCCTGGTTCGACCAGCGCTTCCCGCCGGCGCGCTATTCGCAGGTCAATGAAAAGATGGGCCCGATGGTGAAGTACGCGATCGGCGCGTTCATCCAGTCGCTGACGCAGAACCCGGGGATCGAGCCGTACCTGTCCTCGCTCGGCACGCGCTGCCACGTCTACATCGGCACCGGCCTGGGCGACATCACCGTCACGCAGGAACAGGCCCGGGTCTACGACCGCGCGATCAACAAGTGGAACGAGTTCTGGGCCGCCGAGGGGCGCTGCGCGGCGCTGCGCGCGCATCGCGCCGGCAAGCCCGATCCCGCGGCGCCCGCCGACCCGGCGCGCTTCGCGCCCGGCTCCGAGGAGTGGGTCGACGCCAAGCACGCCTGGGAGAAATTCTGGGCCGCCAAGGGCGACGGCCTGGCGCAGTACCTGAAGGAGGCGGCGGCGATCCAGTCCGAGCCGGTGCCGCCGTCGTCGGGCTCGGCCAAGCTCAGCACCATCCGCCAGAAGCTCAACAAGATCCGCGCGCTGAACAAGCACTGGGCCTGCCCCGAGGAACCGTGGGCCGCGGTGTCGGCCAACCTGCTGTGGAACATCGCCAACATCCCGGCGGCGCAGGTGACCATGATCGGCAAGATCAACGGCGCCTCGATCGCGCCGGTGGCGGCGTGCTCGACCTTCGGCATCACCTTGAAGATGGCGGTGGACGCGATCCGGCGCGGCGAAGCCACCGCGGTGGTGATCGGCGCCTGCGACCCGCCGCCGCACCCGATGATCCTGTCGGCCTTCTACAACGCGAACGTATTGTCAGCGGACGGTGACGTGTCGCGGCCGCTGACCGGGCTCAAGGGCACGCACATCGCCGGCGGCTCCTGCGTCTGGATCGTCGGCGACGCCGAGGCGCTGATGCGCCAGGGCTTCAAGCCGCTGGGCCTCGAGGTGCTCGGCGTCGGCACCTCGAGCGACGCGCACCACATCATCTCGCCGTCGCGCGACGGCCCGCAGCTGGCTATGAAGCAGGCGCTCGAGGGCCTGGCCAGGGACGACGTCGCCAGCTGGGACATGCACGCCACCGCCACCCCTGGCGATCCGACCGAGATGCAGAACTCGCTGGAGATGCTGCACCCCGACGTGATCTTCACCGCGCGCAAGGGCACCTTCGGCCACGGCATGTCGGTCGGCGGCGGCTGGGAGCTGACCGCGCAGCACCTCGGCGTGCTGCGCGGCAGGCTGCACCCGGTGACGCTGACCGAGGGCGAGATGCACGCCGACGTGCAGGTGCACGGCGCCAAGGTGGTGCAGACCGCCGGCTGTGACGTCAACGAGTCCGGCTATCACGGCAAGCTCAGCATGGGCGTCGGCGGCATCAATGCCTGCGTCATCAGCCGCGCCTGGGATCCCGCCTACGTCAAGCAACACCTCGGGCCGAGCAAAGCTGCTTGAAGCCGCTGATCCTGATCGACGGCTCGAACTGGCTGTACCGCGCGTACTTCGCGCTGCCCCCCTTGAAGAGCCCGCAGGGCGAGCCCACCGGCATGGTGCGCGGCTTCGCGGCGATGCTGAAGAAGCTGCTCAAGGACTACGCCCCGGAACGCATCGCCGTGGTGTTCGACCCGCCCGGCGAGACCTGGCGCAACACCATCTACGAGGACTACAAGGCGACGCGCGACGCAACGCCCGAGGACCTCGCCTCGCAGTTCCCGCACGTCAAGGAGTGGATCGGGGCGATGGGCCTGCCGCTGTTGCAGGTCAAGGGCGAGGAAGCCGACGACGTGATGGGCACGCTGACGCGGCAGGCGCGCGCGAAGCACCTCCCGGTGCTGCTGGTCACCGGCGACAAGGACATGGCGCAGCTGGTGGACGACGACGTCAAGCTGCTCGACACCATGAAGAACGCGACGCTCGATGCCGCGGCAGTGAAGGAGAAGTGGGGCGTGCCGCCGTCGCAGATCGTCGAGTACCTCGCGCTGATCGGCGACACCTCCGACAACATCCCCGGCGTGAAGGGCGTCGGCCCGAAGACCGCGGCCAAGTGGCTCGAGGAGCACGGCTCGCTCGACGCGCTGGTCGCGGCGGCGCCGCAGATGCCGGGCAAGGCCGGCGAGAACCTGCGCGCCGGGCTCGACAAGATCCCGCTGGCGCGCCGGCTGGTGACGATCCGCGACGACCTCTCGTTGCCGCTGCCGCTCGACGCCCTGGTGCCCGGCACGCCGGACCCCGCGCGGCTCGCGGCGCTGTACCAGCGCCTGGGCTTCAAGACCTGGCTCGACGAGCTGGGTTCAAAGGTGTCAGACACCTTTGAAGGGGCAAAGGTGCCTGACACCTTTGAAAAGCCGCGGAAGACCCGCGCGGAGACCGTGCTCGACGAGAAGGCGCTCGACGCCATGGTCAAGCGGCTGGCGAAGGCGCCGCTGATCTCGGTGGACACCGAGACCGATGCGCTCGACTCGATGCGCGCGAACCTGGTCGGCCTGTCGTTCGCGGTTGAGGCCGGCCACGGCTGGTACGTGCCGGTCGGCCACCGCTACCTCGGCGCGCCGGAGCAGCTGGCATTGGATGTGGTCTTGTCGCGGCTAAAGCCGCTCCTACAAGACGAGAAGAAGCCGAAGGTCGGGCAGCACATCAAGTACGACCTCAACGTGCTGTCGCGCTACGGCATCGAAGTGCGCGGCGTGGCTTTCGACACCATGCTCGAGTCGTACGTGCTCGACGCGGCGGGCTGGCGCCACGACATGGACTCGATGGCCGAGCAGCACCTCGGCCACAAGACCATCACCTTCCAGGACGTCGCCGGCAAGGGCAAGGCGCAGGTGTCGTTCGCCCAGGTGCCGGTCGACAAGGCCGCGGAGTACGCCGCCGAGGACGCCGACATCACGCTGCGCCTGCACCAGGCCCTGCACCCGAAGGTCGCCGCGGTGCCGGCGTTGCAGAAAGTCCTCGAGACCATCGAGATGCCGCTGGTGCCGGTGCTGGCGCGCATCGAACAGAACGGCGTGTTGGTGGATGCGGCGCAGCTCAAGCGCATCAGCCACGAATTCGGCGTCAGGATGGAGCAGCTCCAGCGCGAATGCTTCAAGGAGGCCGGCGGCGAGTTCAACCTCGGCTCGCCGCTGCAGCTGCAGCAGATCCTGTTCGACAGGCTCAAGCTGCCGGTGCTGGCCAAGACGCCGAAGGGCCAGCCCTCCACCGCCGAGGACGTGCTCGAGCAACTCGCCGAGCAACACGCGCTGCCGCGCAAGATCCTCGACTGGCGCGCGCTGTCGAAGCTGCGCTCGACCTACACCGAGGCCCTGCCGCTGGCGATCAACCCGAAGACCGGGCGCATCCACACGTCCTACGGCCAGGCCGTCGCCGCGACCGGGCGCCTGTCGTCCAACGACCCGAACCTGCAGAACATCCCGGTGCGTACCGACGAGGGCCGGCGCATCCGCCAGGCGTTCGTGGCGCAGCAGGGCAATTCACTGCTGTCGATCGACTATTCGCAGATCGAGCTGCGGCTGATGGCGCACCTGTCGGGCGACCCGCGCCTGACGGCGGCGTTCAGGAGCGGCCACGACATCCACAAGGCCACCGCGGCCGAGGTGTTCGGCGTCGATCTGGAAAAAGTCACGGCCGAGCAGCGCCGCGCGGTCAAGGCGATCAATTTCGGCCTGATCTACGGCATGTCGGCGTTCGGGCTGGCCAGGCAGCTCGACGTGCCGCGCGGCGAGGCCCAGGCCTACATGGACACGTTCTTCGCGCGTTACGCCGGCGTGAAGGCGTACATGGACGACACCCGCGCCAGGGCGCGCGAGCAGGGCTACGTCGAGACGCTGTTCGGGCGGCGCCTGTACCTGGCCGACATCAAGTCGCGCAACGCCGCGCAGCGCCAGTACGCCGAGCGCACCGCGATCAACGCGCCGCTGCAGGGCACCGCCGCCGACCTGATCAAGCTGTCGATGGTCGACCTCGATCGCGAGCTCGCGCGCCACCGCGCGGTGAAAATGATCATGCAGGTCCACGACGAGCTGGTGTTCGAGGGGCGGTCGGCCGAGCTGAAGCGGCTGGCACGGCCGCTGGCCGAGCGCATGTGCCGCGTGGCGAAACTCTCGGTTCCCCTCGTGGCGGACTGGGGCATCGGCGCCAACTGGGACGAAGCTCACACTTCGCAGGGGCACGCTTCGTCCTGAATCAAGGGCTTAGCGGCAGCCGGAAAACCGCGCCGCCGGCGTGGAACTTTGCGGGGGTGCCCCGGTCAGATACGTCGGTGTCCCCCCCGGACGCCCTCCGTCTCTACTCCCTGGACGGAGCTCCGGCACCCCCAAAGCCGGATTGGTTGCCCGGTGGTTCCCCCCGAACCACCGGGTTCTTTTTTTCTGCCCGCGCGCAAACCAGTTCTTTCCAGGACTTTGGAGATGTCGGCACGCGCGCGCGGGACAGATCTCCGGTGGCACCGAGCGAAGCGGAGGTGCCATCCGGGGATGGGTCAGCTGCCCAGCCAACCGTTCAGGATTTGTCGCGCCTCGTCGACACCCTGTCTTGTTTCCGACGAGAACAGCTGCGCCGAGGCCTGCGCGTGCAGCCGCGGCAGCTCGGCCTGCACCTCGCGCAGGGTCACGCGCGAGGCCCCCGAGGTGAGCTTGTCGGCCTTGGTCAGCAGCAGGTGGCAGGGCAGCTGCTGCGCGTCGGCCCACGGCAGCATCATGCGATCGAACGGCGTCAGCGGATGGCGCGCGTCCATCACGACCACCAGGCCCCGCAGGCACTCGCGCGAGGCGAGGTAGCCCTCGATCAGCTCGCCCCAGCCTTCGCGCAGGGTCTTGGGCGCCCTGGCGAAGCCGTAGCCGGGCAAGTCGACCAGCCGGCCCTGCGCCAGCTCGAAGAAGTTCAGCAGCCGCGTGCGGCCGGGCGTCTTGCTGACGCGCGCGAGCTGGCGGCGCCCGCACAGCGCGTTGAGCGCGCTGGACTTGCCGGCATTGGAGCGCCCGGCCAGCGCCAGCTCGGGCCGGTCGGGCGCGGGCAATTGATCGAGCTGCGCCGCCGACATCAGGAAGCGGGCGCCGGCGAAAGGGTTGGGTGTCTCCAAAGTGTCAGTCCTGGGGCCGTGGTGTAAGATTTTGCCATCCAAGCGGAGTGTTTCATGAAGCCTGTCGTGCTTGTCGCCCTGCTGCTGGCCGCGCCCGTCGCGTTCGCGCAGGACGTCGCCAAGGCCGACCCGTTCACGGGCGGCAGCGTCGAAGCCGGCGCGAGCAAGGCCGCGGTCTGCGGCGCCTGTCACGGCCCGGGCGGCAACAGCACGAACCCGGAGTGGCCGAAGCTCGCGGGCCAGCACAGCGCGTACACCTACGACCAGCTGAGGGTGCTCAAGAACAAGGCGCGCCCGTCGCCGGTCATGGGCCCGCAGGCCGCCAACCTGTCCGACCAGGACATGCGCGACCTCGCAGCCTACTTCGCGGCGCAGAAGCCCTCGCCGGGCGTGGCCAGCCCCGACGCGGTCAAGACCGCGCAGAAGCTTTATCGCGCCGGTGACGCCGCGCGCGGCCTGCCGGCCTGCTCGGCCTGCCACGGGCCGCAGGGCGCGGGCAACGCTGCCGCGCAGTATCCGCGCATCGGCGGACAACACTCGAAATACACGGCGACGGTCCTGCGCCTGCTGCGCGACCTCTCCATCCAGAGGATCCCGCAACCGGCCGGCACCGAAGCAGCGCAGTGGCAGCGCTTCGAGACCATGTCGTCGATCGCCGCCAGGCTGACCGATGCCGAGATCGAGGCGCTCGCGTCCTACGTCAACGGCCTGCGCTGACCGCCTCAACCCGCTTCCCCGGAGTCCGCTTCCCATGAAAGTCATGTCCCGCGCCCTCGTGGTGCTGATGGCGCTGCTGCCGCTGGCGTGCTCGGCCGCCGAGGAGCCCAGGTACAAGTTCGGCGAGCACTACACGCGCGTGCGCGCGGCGCAGGCGCCGGCCAACCCGAACAAGATCGAGGTGATGGAGGTGTTCGCGTACAGCTGCCAGCACTGCTACGCGTTCGAGCCGCTGCTCAAGGCCTGGGTGGCGAAGCTGCCGGGCGACGTCGAGTTCGTGCGGCTGCCGCACACGCTCGGACATCCGGTCGGCGAGGCGCGCAACAAGGCGTTCTACACCGCGCGCATGCTCGGGGTGTTCGACAAGTTCCACCCGGCGCTGTTCGAGGCGATCCACTCGCAGAAGCGTGCCATGACCACGGTCGACGAAGTGCGCGCGCTGTTCGTCGAGCGCGCCGGGATCAAGGCCGCGGACTTCGACGCCGCGTACAGCAGCTTCGCGGTTGACGCCGGGTTCCGCCGCGGCGAGAACGCCATCCGGGGCATGGGCATCTCGGGCGTGCCGGCCATGGTCGTCAACGGCCAGTACGTGGCCTCCGGCGGCATGGCCGGCGGGCTCAAGGGCCTGCTGTCGGTGACCGATTTCCTGGTCGAGCAGGCTCGCAAGGAACGCGGCAAGAAATAAAGGGGACGCACCCCTTTTTTCAGTAAGGGCTCTTCTCGCCGGGCGGCCGCACCTTGAAGCGGCGGTGCACCCAGAAATACTGCGCCGGCGCGCGCCGCACGCCTTCCTCGATCGCGCCGATCACGCGCGCCGCGTCGGCGGCGTCGTCACCGCTGGGAAAGTCCTCGAGCGCCGGCAGCACCGTCACGCGATAGCGGCTGCCGATCCGCTCGGGCAGGTACGGCACCACTTTGGCCCGTCCCATCTGCGCGATGCGTGAGGTCGCGGTGACCATCAGCGTCGGCACGCCGAAGAACGGCACGAACACGCCTTCGCGCCGGTCCAGAGTCTGGTCGGGGCCGTACCACACGCGGCGGCCCTCGCGCAGCGCGCGCACCAGCGGGCGCAGCTCCTCGCGCGGCAGCGGCGGCAGCCCGGCCACGTTGGCGCGCCAGCGGTGCATCATGAAATCCATCACCGGGTGCTTGATCGGCCGGTACATGGCGTGGAACGGCTGGCCCCAGACCAGCAGGTAGCGCGCGCACAGCTCGAGCGTCGTGAAATGGCCGGTCAACAGCAGCACGCCGTGGCCGTCGGCCATGGCTTTTTGCAGGTTCTCGATGCCGACCACCTCGCCCTGGCGGCGCAGTTGCTCGTCGGTAGCCCACCAGGCCAGGCAGGCCTCGAACAGGCCGGCGCCCAGCGCGCGGAAGTGCGCGTCGATGGCGGCCTCGCGCTCGGCCTCGGTCTGCTGCGGGAAGCACAGCTTCAGGTTCACCCGGACCACGTTGCGGCGGCTGCCGGCGAGCTTGCCGAACAGCCAGCCGATGGCCTCGCCCAGGCGGACCAGCCAGGGGATCGGCAACAGGCATACCAGCCGCAGCAGGGCCACGCCCAGCCAGGCAGGCCAGTGATGCGGCGAGAGGAGGGCCCACCGGAACGGCGGCGCGTTCATGGGCGCACATTGTATTCTGCGGCGCGATGCGCTTTCTGTACTCCGCGCTGCTCTATCTGCTGATGCCGCTGGTGCTGGCGCACCTGGCGTGGCTCGGGCTGGGCCAGCGCGGCTGGTGGCGGCGGCTGCCCGAGCGCTTCGGTTTCGCGCCGCGCCGCCACCGGGGAGCGGCGGCGTGGGTGCACGCCGTGTCGGTGGGTGAGGTCGCGGCGGCGTTGCCGCTGGTGCGCCGCCTGCTCGAGCGCCACGGCGACGGCGCGGTGCTGGTCACCACCACCACGCCGGCCGGGTCGGAGCGGGTGCTGGCCGCGCTCGGCGACCGCGTCGCCCACTGCTACGCCCCCTACGACCTGCCCGGCGCGGTCAATCGATTCCTCGACCGCGTGCAGCCGCAGCGCGCGATCGTCATGGAAACCGAGCTGTGGCCCAATCTTTACGCCGCGCTGGGCCGGCGCGGCGTGAAGCTCGTGATCGCCAACGCGAGGCTGTCGCCGCGCTCGATCGGCCGTTACAGGATGGTGCGCGGACTGGCGGCGCCGACCCTGGCGCACTGCGCCGCGATCGCGGCGCAGAGCGAGGAGGACGCCGCGCGCTTCCGCGAGCTGGGCGCGGATCCCGCGCGCGTCCACGTGCTCGGCAACCTCAAGTTCGACGTCGAGCTGCCCGAGGCGCAGGTTGCCGCCGGCCGGGCGCTGCGCGCGCGCTGGGGCGCGGCGCGGCCGGTGTGGGTGGCGGCCAGCACCCACGAGGGCGAGGAGGAAGCCGCGCTGCGGGCGCACAAGATCCTGCTGGCGCGCCAGCGCCAGGCGGTGCTGATCCTGGTGCCGCGCCACCCGGACCGCTTCGACGCGGCCGCGCGCCTGGCCGAGGACTCGGGGCTGCGCACCATGCGCCGCAGCGCGCTCGGCGACCACGCGGTGCTGGAGGGCGTTCAGGTGCTGGTCGGCGACAGCATGGGCGAGCTGGCGATGTACTTCGGCGCGGCCGACATCGCCTTCGTCGGCGGCAGCCTGGTCGAAGTCGGCGGGCACAACGTGCTCGAGCCGGCGGCGCTGGGCCTGCCGGTGCTGTTCGGACCCTGGATGTTCAACTTCGAGCAGGCGCGCGCGCTGCTGCTCGAACGCGGCGCGGCGCGCCAGGTCGACGGCAGCCTCGAGCTCGAGCCGGCGCTGTCCAAGCTGTTCCACGACGCCGCCGCGCGCGCCACGATGGGCGAGGCCGGGCGCAGCGTGCTCGCCGCCAACCGCGGCGCGCTGGCGCGGCTCACCGCGCTGATCGAGACGCTCTGATTCGAGACTTCAAAGGTGTCGACTTCAAAGGTGTCAGACACCTTTGAAATCTACTTAGCCGAGCGCCGCCAGCGCAGCAGGCCGTCGCCGGCGTAGATGCCGAGAGCGAGCCAGATGCAGGCGAAGCCCTGCGCCTGCACCGCGGTGAACGGCTCGTTGTAGAGAAACACGCCGCAGGCGAGCTGCAGGCTCGGCGCGATGTACTGCAGGATACCGACCAGCGAATACGGGATGCGCTGCGCGCCGTAGGCGAACAGGATCAGCGGCAGCGCGGTGACCAGGCCCGACGCGACCAGCAGCGCGTCCACCGTGCCGCCGG
>JBQTJQ010000119.1:0-21511 GCA_052386975.1 Gammaproteobacteria bacterium
GCCCAGCCGGTCGGGTCCTGCAACGCCACGCCGGCGCGTTCGAGCAGAGCGCGCTGGCGCCGCGCCAGGCGACGATCCTCGGTCAGCACGACGACGTCGCGCGCGCCGGCGCGCAGCGCCTCGCGCACCGCGACGTCGACGCAGCGCGCCTCGTGCTCGGCGTTGCCGGCCTCGACGATGCGCAATGGGGACTGTCCCGATTTTCCCGAAGGGAAAATGGGACTGTCCACATTTTTTTCCTCGCTGCGCTCGGGATGACACTCCGCGAACGCCGCATCGAGCAGCGCGCTCAGCGGCGCGGCCGAAGCCTTGCGGCGCTCGGGCTCGAAGCCGAGCGCCTTGATCAGCGCGACGCAGGCCGCGCCGTCGTGGCCGGCCTCGCGACCGGCGAGCCACAGTTCGGCGGTCCCTGCCTGCAGCGCCGCGCGCACCACGGCGAGTTCGCCGCCGCTGAGCGCGTCGACTCCGACCAGGTGCACGGGATTGCCCGAATCGTGCGCGCCGAGTCGCGCGTGTAACCCGGCCAGGTGCGCGGCCGCGGGACTGCGATCGCCGCAGGCTTCGCGGAAGGCGAGCCACAGCTGGTGGACGATGCGCGCCTCGCGCGACAGCCATGCCACTGGCGCGCCGCCATAGGCCTTGGCCAGGCGCGCGCGGAACGCGGCTTCGTCCGCGCCCGGGTCGAAGCGCTCGGCGGTCAGCTCCTCGAACAGCTCGAACAAGGCCTCGGCCGTGCGGGCGTTGTCCTGGCCGGGGAACAGCTCGCGGCGCTTGCGCAGCGCGTGGGTCAGCAGCAGGCGGCATTCGAGCACCGGCAGCGCCGGCTCGGTCGCAACGTGTTCGGCGGCGAAAGTGGCGAGCGTGAGGATCCGGGGGCCAAGCAGGCCGCGGCCGGCATGGTGGGCGAGGCGCCGTCGCAGGTACGGGACCATGCCCGCGGCCGGGACGACGATGGTGGTGCCGGCGAGGTCCGGCAGCCGGTCGCGATGACGGGAAACCAGGTCCTGCGCGAAAGCATCCGCCAGGTCGGCGCCGGTGGGAAGAAGAATCAGCCGGGGCATGGTGTCATTCCGAGCGTAGCGAGGAATCTTGCGTCCAAAGCAAGATCCCTCGTCGCTTCGCTCCTCGGGATGACACGCCCTACGGGCGGGTCACTTCTCCAGCAGCTTTAGTTTGTCCGGCTTGCCGTCCCAGTCCTTGGCGTCGGGCGGCGCGTCGATCTTCTCGGTGATCACCGGCCACTTCTTCGACAGCTCCTTGTTGAGCTCGAGGAAATGCGCCTGCTCCTTCGGCAGGTCGTCCTCGGCGAAGATCGCCTCGGCCGGGCACTCCGGCTCGCACAGCGTGCAGTCGATGCACTCCTCGGGATCGATCACGAGGATGTTCGGGCCTTCGTGGAAGCAGTCCACCGGGCACACCTCGACGCAGTCGGTGTACTTGCACTTGATGCAGTTCTCGACGACGACGAAGGTCATGGGCGGGGCGCGCGGGAGCCGGGCGCAAAGTTTACACGGGCTGGCCCGAAATCTCGGCCTTGCCCGGGCGCCTGGGCCGCGTGGTCAGGTCGAGCGTGTGGACGCCGGTGTGGCCGGAGGCGCGGTCGGCGAAGAAGAACTTGAGCCCGTGCCAGATGGTCGGGAAGGCGATGTCGTCCCACGGGATCTCGGATTCGCGCATCAGCGCCACTTCGGAGCTTTCGACGGTCGGCCCGAAGCGCGGCGCCAGCAGGCGCGCGCGGTGCATCAGGTACACCTGGCTGACGTACGGCACGTTGATCACGGCGAACAGCGCGCCGGGCTCGACCTGCGCCTGCGCTTCCTCCCGCGCTTCGCGCGCCGCGCCTTCGGCGCTGGTCTCGCCGAGCTCGAGGAAGCCGGCCGGGAAGGTCCACAGGCCGAGCCGCGGCTCGATTGCGCGCCTGCACATCACGATGCGGCCGTCCTCCCACTCGGGCACGCAGCCGACGATCACTTTCGGGTTGCGGTAGTGGATCGCGCCGCAGGCGGTGCAGACATGGCGCTCGACGTGGTCGCCGGGCGGGATGCGCAGCGCCACCGGCTTGCCGCAGTGACTGCAGTAGTTCATCGGGTCAGCCTGGCAGGAAGCACGCGGATGGTGCCGAAGGAGAGACTCGAACTCTCATGAGGGGTTGCCTCGGGGGATTTTGAGTCCCCTGCGTCTACCGGTTCCGCCACTTCGGCCCTGCAAGGCCGGGCATTATAGACGCCCGATGCCCCTGCGCCGTTCCGATTTCCATTACGACCTGCCGCTCTACCTGGTCGCGCAGCAGCCGCCGGCGGTGCGCTCGCAGAGCCGCATGCTGTGCCTCGAGCCGCTGCGCGATGCTCACGTCACCGACCTGCCGGGCGAGCTGCGCGCCGGCGACTTGCTGGTGTTCAACGACACCCGCGTGATCCCGGCGCGCCTGTACGGCGAGAAGGACAGCGGCGGCAAGGTCGAAGTACTGGTCGAGCGCCTGCTCGGCGAGCGCGAGGCGCTGGCGCAGGTGCGCGCCAGCAAGCCGCCGAAGCCCGGCGCGCTGCTGCGGATCGACGGCAGCGCTGCGCGGTTGCGGGTCGAGGCGCGCGAAGGCGAGTTCTACCGGCTGCGGCGCGAGGATGGCGGCCCGGTGCTGGCGCTGCTGGATGCCGCGGGCCACGTGCCGCTGCCGCCGTACATCGACCGGCCGGATGCCGTTGCCGACCGCGAGCGTTACCAGACGCTGTTCGCGCGCGAGCCCGGCGCGGTGGCGGCGCCGACCGCGGGCCTGCACTTCGACCAGCCGCTGCTGGATGCGATCCGCGCGCGCGGCGCCGAGATCGGCTTCGTCACGCTGCACGTCGGCGCCGGCACCTTCCAGCCGGTGCGCGTGGACGACCTGTCGAAGCACACGATGCACCGCGAGCGCTACACCGTCGGGCCTGTGCTGTGCGAGCAGCTGGCGCAGGCCCGCGCGCGCGGCGGGCGGGTAGTCGCGGTCGGCACCACGGTGGTGAGGGCCCTGGAGACCGCTTCAAAGGTGTCAGACACCTTTGAAGTCGGGCCGGTGTCCGGCGAGACCGACATCTTCATCACGCCCGGCTTCGAGTTTGGCGTGGTCGACGCATTGCTCACCAACTTCCACCTGCCCGAGTCCACGCTGCTGATGCTGGTGTCGGCGTTCGCCGGCCGCTCGCGCGTGCTGCACGCCTACGACCACGCGGTGCGCCAGCGCTACCGGTTCTTCAGCTACGGCGACGCCATGTGGATTGCGCGCCGCCTGGACGACAGCCAGTAGACTCTTGCCGATGAAGTTCGAACTGCTGAAGACCTCAGGCGCGGCACGGCGCGGGCGACTCACGTTCGCGCGCGCCGCACCGTCCCGGAATGTCGTCGATACGCCGGCCTTCATGCCGGTCGGCACCTACGGCACGGTCAAGGCGGTGACGCCGGAAGAAGTGCGCGCCGGCGGGGCGCAGATCCTGCTCGGCAATACTTTTCATCTGATGCTGCGGCCGGGCGAGGCGCTGATCCGCGATCTGGGTGGCCTGCACGGCTTCATGTCGTGGAACGGGCCGATCCTGACCGACTCGGGCGGCTTCCAGGTGTGGAGCCTCAAGGAACTGCGCAAGCTGACCGAGGAGGGCGTGCACTTCGCCTCGCCGGTCAACGGCGACAAGGTGTTCCTGTCGCCGGAGCGCTCGATCGAGGTGCAGCACGCGCTGGGCGCCGACATCATCATGCAGTTCGACGAGTGCACGCCGCACCCGGCGACGGAACCGCAGGCGCGCGAATCCATGGAGCTGTCGGCGCGCTGGGCCGCGCGCTGCAAGGCGCGGCACGGCGGCGCGAGCAACGCGTTGTTTGGAATCGCGCAAGGCGGGATGCACATCGCGTTGCGGAAGGAGTCACTACAGCGGCTGACCGAGATCGGTTTCGACGGTTATGCGCTCGGCGGCCTGTCGGTCGGCGAGTCGGAGGAAGAGCGGCTGCGCGTGCTCGACGGCATCGCGCCGTCCTTGCCGCAGGATCGACCTCGTTACTTGATGGGCATCGGCACGCCGCGCGACCTGGTGCAGGCGGTCGGCCGCGGGCTCGACATGTTCGATTGCGTGATGCCGACGCGCAACGCGCGCAACGCCCACCTGTTCACCAGCGAGGGCGTGATCCGCCTGCGCAACGCGCGCTACCGCAGCGATCCGGCGCCGCTCGATCCGGCCTGCGACTGCCCGGCGTGCAAGGGCTATTCACGCGCCTACCTGCACCACCTCGACAAGTGCAACGAGATCCTCGGCGCGCGGCTCAACACGCTGCACAACCTGCGCTACTACCAGCGCTTGATGCAGCGCATGCGCGAGGCGATCGAGGCTGATCGATTCGAGGCGTGGGCGCGGGAGTTCCTGGCGGGGCCGGAAGGAGTGTGTCATTCCGAGCGTGAGCCCGCGTAGCGGGCGCAAGGGAATCCAGCCGCTAAAGCAAGATCCCTCGTCGCTGCGCTCCTCGGGATGACAGCCGTTACAGCAGCTTCTCGACGTCCTTCTGGATCGCCTCGGGCGTGTCGTTGGGCGCGTAGCGGCGCAGCACCTTGCCCTTGCGGTCGACCAGGAACTTGGTGAAGTTCCACTTGATCGCCTTGCTGCCCAGGATTCCCGGCGCCTCGTCCTTGAGGTGCTGGTAGAGCGGGTGTGTGTTGTCGCCGTTGACCTCGATCTTGGCGAACATCGGGAAGCTGACGTCGTAGGTCAGCGAGCAGAATTCCTTGATCTCCTTCTCGTCGCCCGGCTCCTGGTGGCCGAACTGGTCGCAGGGAAAACCCGCGACGACCAGGCCCTTGCCGGCGAGCTTCTGGTGCATCGCCTCGAGCCCGGTGTACTGCGGCGTGAAGCCGCACTTCGACGCGACGTTGACCACCAGCACGACCTTGCCCCTCCAGGCGTCGAGCTTCTGGTCCTTGCCGTCGATGGTCTTCGCCGAGAAGTCGTGGACGTTCATGGGCCCTCCTTATTGGAGCGCCGTGGCCGGCAGCTCCATCTGCGATCTTGCCGAATTGCGCACCACGCCGCACAAGGCGCGGGCCTGCGGCAGCAGGCGCTGGGCGAAGAACTCCGCGGTGACGCGCTTGGCCGCGGCGAAGGCCGGGTCCTTCGAGCGCGCGGCGGCGCGCGCCATGCGCAGCCACTCGTAGCCCAGCATGGTCAGCGCAAACGCCCGCAGGAAGTCGGCCGCGCCGAAGCCGGCGTCGTCGGGATTCGACTTGTAGGAGTCCTGCAGCCACTTCGTCGTGGCCTCGAGCTCGTCGAGCGCCGCGGCCAGCGGTTTTTCCAGGAAGGCCAGGTCGAGCCCGTCGGTGTGCGACCTGTTCAGCTCGGCGCGCGCCTGGTCGAAGAAGCGCTGCGGCAGGCGGCCGTTGTTGAGCATCAGCTTGCGCCGCACCAGGTCCATGGCCTGGATGCCGTTGGTGCCTTCGTACAGGCACAGGATCTTGGCGTCGCGCATGGCCTGCTCGATGCCATGCTCCTTGATGTAGCCGTGGCCGCCGTACACCTGCACGCCGGTGCTGCCGAGCTCGACCGCGGAGTCGGTGAGGAATGCCTTGATGACGGGCGTGGTCAGCTCGACGAATTCCTGCGCGGCCTCGCGCGTCGCGGCGTCCGGATGGCGGCGCGCGAGGTCCACGTGCAGCGCGGTGTCGTAGGACATGGCGCGGCCGCCCTCGGTCACCGCCTTCATCGTCAGCAGCATGCGCCGCACGTCGGCGTGGTCGGCGATGTGCGGGCTGCCACTCGGCGCCTTGCCCTGCTTGCGGTCGAGCGCGTAGCGGATCGCGTTCTGCGTGACCAGCTCGCACAGGCCGAGGCCCTGGAAGGCCACCATGATCCGTTCCATGTTCATCATCACGAACATGTTCTGGATGCCCTGGTTGGGCGTGCCGACGATCCAGCCGGTGGCGCCCTCGAAGGCCAGCGAGCAGGTGGCCGAGCCGTGCAGGCCCATCTTGTGCTCGATCGAGGTGCAGCGGACCTTGTTGCGCTCGCCCGGCGCGCCGTCCGCCTTCGGCACGAACTTGGGCACGACGAAAGTGGTCAGGCCCTTCACGCCGGCGGGCGAGTCCGGCAGGCGCGCCAGCACGAAGTGGACAATATTGTTGGCGAGGTCGTGCTCGCCGGAGCTGATGAAGATCTTCGAGCCTTCGATGCGGTAGCCGCCGCCGGGTTGCGGCGTGGCCCGGGTCTTGATCGCGCCGAGGTCGGTGCCGGCCTGCGGCTCGGTGATGCACATGGTGCCGGCCCACTCGCCGGTGCAGAGCTTCGGCAGGTAGACCTTCTGCAGCAGCTCGTCGGCGTTGGCATGCAGCGCCTCGAAGCAACCGATGGTCAGGCCCGGGTACAGCGCGAAGGCCACGCTGCCGGAGCACTCGAGCTCCTCGACCACTTTCGCCAGCAGGTAGGGCAGCCCCAGGCCGCCGTACTCGGCGGGATTCGACACGCCGATCCAGCCGCCTTCCCGGTAGAGCTTGTAGAACTCCTTGAAGCCCGGCGGCGTCGTGACCTCACCGTCGCGCAACTTGCAGCCGGCGTCGGCGCCGGCATTCAGCGGCGCGAGGCGCTCCTCGACCAGCCTGGCGGCCTCGCCGAGCAGCCCGTCCATGGTGTCGCGCGTGGCCTCGGCGTAGCCCGGCAGCGACGCGAGTTGCCCTGCGTTCAGCACCTCGTGCAGGACGAATTCGATCTCGCGCAGGGGGGCCTTGTAACTCGCCACGGACGCTCCACATACCTGATCAGCGGGAGGGCAGAGGCTAGCACGTGGAGTGGTGGCCTCTGGCATACTTCCGCGCCATTTTTCGGTTCGGAGTTCCGGTTCGTGCTCGATTTCCTGGTTTCACCGGCCCATGCGCAGGCCGCGCCGCAAGGCGATCCGTTCTTTTCGTTCCTGCCGCTGATCGTCCTGATCGTGTTGTTCTACTTCATGCTGATCCGGCCGCAGATGAAGCGCAGCCGGGAGATGCGCGAGATGCTCGGCAAGCTGGCCAAGGGCGATGAAGTGATCACCAGCGGCGGCCTGGCCGGCGTGCTGCGCGAGATCGGCGAGAACTACGTGACCCTCGAAGTCGCCGACAACGTGCAGGTCAAGCTGCAGAAGTCGGCCGTCATCAGCGTGCTGCCCAAGGGGTCGCTGAAAGCCCTGTGAGGCCTTATCCGCGCTGGAAGTACATCCTGCTGGTCGTCACCGTCGCCCTCGGCGCGCTGTACGCGCTGCCGAACGTGTTCGGCGAGGAGCCGGCGGTGCAGGTCGCCGCCCGGAGCGGCGATCCGCTGCCTGAAGCCCTGGCGGAGCAGGTCGGCAAGGCGCTGGCCGGCGCGAACATCGCGTCCACCGGCACCAGCACCGTGGAGGGCCGCTTCATGGCCCGCTTCGCCGACGAGGCGGCGCAGCTGCGCGCCGCCGACGTGCTCAAGCGCGAGCTCGGCAACCAGTACGTCGTCGCGCTGAACCTGGCGCCGCGCACGCCGGAATGGCTGCGCGCGATCGGCGGCAAGCCGATGGCGCTGGGCCTCGACCTGCGCGGCGGCGTGCACTTCCTGATCGAGGTGGACATCGACGATGTCCGCAAGAAGGCCGTCGAGAGCTACCTCAACGAGTTGCCCGCGGCGCTGCGCAAGCAGGGCATCCGCTACAGCGGCCGCAGGCTCGCCGGCGACGCCGTGGTGCTCGAGTTCCAGGACACCGCCACCGTCGAGGCCGCGCGCAAGCTGATCGCCGGCGACCACGCCGAGCTCGAGCTGGCGGTGCCGCCGAACCAGCCGCTGGTGCTGCAGGCGCGCATCTCGCAAAGGGAAGCCGAGCGCATCCAGACCTTCGCCGTGCAGCAGAACCTGACCACGCTGCGCAACCGCGTCAACGAGCTCGGCGTGGCCGAGCCGGTGGTGCAGCGCCAGGGCGCCAACCGCATCGTGGTGCAGCTGCCCGGTGTGCAGGATCCGACCCGCGCCAAGGAGCTGCTCAAGGCCACCGCGACGCTCGAGTACCGCGCCGTGGTCGAGAGCGGCGGCGAGGTGTTCTACCAGCGCGAGGGCGGCAACGCGGTGATGCTCAGCCGCGAGATCATCGCGGCCGGCAGCCAGCTGGTGGACGCCGCGCCGACCGTGGACCAGGACGGCAGCCCGGCAGTGTCGGTCACGCTCGACGGCGCCGGCGCCAAGCGGATGCTCGACTTCACGCAGAAGAGCGTCGGCAAGCCGATGGCGGTGCTGTTCCGCGAGACCCGCTACGACACCAGCTACGACGACGCGGGCAACGCGGTGCGCAAGAAAGTGGAAGTCGAGGACGTCATCTCGGTCGCGACCATCCGCGGCGTGTTCGGCAAGCGCTTCCAGACCACCGGCCTGTCGAGCAAGGAAGCGCAGGAGCTGGCCGTGCTGCTGCGCGCCGGCGCGCTGGCCGCGCCGGTCGACATCGTCGAGGAGCGCACGGTCGGGCCGTCGCTGGGCGCCGACAACATCCGCCAGGGCTTCGCGGCCGCGGCGCTCGGCCTGGGCCTGGTCGCCGTCTTCATGGCCTTCTATTACCGCGTGTTCGGCCTGTTCGCGATCGCGGCACTGCTGATGAACATCGGCATCGTGGTCGCGGTGCTGTCGCTGTTCGGCGCCACGCTGACCATGCCCGGCATCGCCGGCATCGTGCTGCACATGGGCATCGCGGTGGACGCCAACGTGCTGATCTACGAGCGCATCCGCGAGGAATTGCGCAACGGCAACTCGCCGCACACCGCGATCCAGGCCGGCTACGACCGCGCCTTCCTGACCATCGCCGACGCCAACATCACGGTGCTGATCGGCACGGTGGTGCTGTTCGCCCTCGGCGCCGGCCCGGTCAAGGGCTTCGCCATCACCCTGGCGATCGGCATCATCTCGTCGCAGTTCACCGCCATCGTCGGCTCGCGCGCGCTGGCGCAACTGGCGTTCGCGCGCCGCAAGATGACCGACGTGCCGGTCTGGTGACGCCACCATGAAATTCTTCGCGCGCGTTCCCAAGATCGACTTCATGGCCCAGCGCAAGACCGGCCTGGTCGTCTCCACCGTGCTGTCCATCGCGGCCGTCGTGCTGCTGGCGGTGCGCGGGCTGAACTTCGGCATCGACTTCACCGGCGGCGTGCTGGTCGAGGTGGCCTACCCGAAGAGCGTCGAGCTGGGCGAGGTGCGCGGGCACCTGTCGTCGGCGGGCTACCACAACGCCGTGGCGCAGTACTTCGGCGGCACGCAGAACGTGCTGATCCGGCTGCCGCCCGCGGAAAACTCGAGTTCGGCGCAGGTGTCGACCCAGGTGCTCGAGGCGCTCGGCACCGGCGTCGAGCTGCGCCGCATCGAGTTCGTCGGCCCGCAGGTCGGCGAGGAGCTGTCCGAGCAGGGCAGCCTGGCGCTGCTGATCGCCTTCATCGGCATCTTCCTCTACATCATGTTCCGGTTCGTCTGGAAGTTCTCGCTGGGCGCGATCGCGGCGCTGGTGCACGACGCGCTGATGGCGCTCGGCTTCCTGTCGCTGTTCTGGATCGAGTTCGACATCACCACGCTGGCGGCGATCCTGGCGCTGATCGGCTACTCGAACAACGAGACCGTGGTCATCTTCGACCGCGTGCGCGAGAACATGATCGGCCTCCGGCGCGCCGACGTGCTCGAGATCGTCAACCTGTCGGTCAACCAGACCCTGCTGCGCTCGATCATCACCCACGTGACGACGCTGCTGGTGTGCACGGCGCTGTTCGTGCTCGGCGGGCCGACCGTGCACAGCTTCTCCGTCACGCTGATCGTCGGCGTGATCGTCGCGACCTACTCGTCGATCTACATCTCGACCAACCTCGCCGTCGCCATCGGGTTGCGGCGCGAGGACCTGCTGCCGCCGAAGCTCGACGAGAACGCCGACTCGGCGCCCTGAGGCAAGGGACTCCCTGAATGGGCACCGCGCTGTTGTGGCTCGCGGTCGCCGCCCTGGTGCTGATCGGCCTGGCCGGCGCCGTGCTGCCGGCGATCCCTGGCGTGCCGCTGGTCTTCGCCGGGCTCTGGCTCGGCGCCTGGATCGACGGCTACGCCAAGGTCAGCGCCTGGTGGGTCGGCGTGTTCGGCGTGCTGACGCTGGTGGCGATGGCGGTCGACCTGATCGCCACCGCGCTCGGCGCGAAAAGGGTCGGCGCCAGCCGCCAGGCCATCTCCGGTGCGGTGATCGGCACGTTCGCCGGCCTGTTCTTCGGCGGACCCTTCGGCATCCTGCTGGGGCCGTTCGTGGGCGCCGTGGCGGGCGAGCTGATCGCGCGCGGCCGCGTGGACCAGGCCATGGACGTCGGCATCGCGACCTGGATGGGCTTCCTGTTCGGCACGCTGGCGAAGATAGCGCTGTCGCTGGCGATGATCGGGCTCTTCGTCGGCGCCTACTTCCTGTAGGTCGGCAATCCATTGCCGACGGCGGCATGGGAATGCCGCCCTACACGGCTACGAAGCCTTCGCAGACCGCAGCAGCGGCGCCAGTTGCTCGTGCATCTTCGTGTTGGCCGCCAGAACATTGCCGGTCTTGAGCGGGTCGTCGGCGCCGTACAGCTCGCTGACCACGCCGCCGGCTTCCTCGACCAGCAGCACGCCGGCGGCCATGTCCCAGGAATTCAGCCCGATCTCCCAGAACGCGTCGAGCCGGCCGCAGGCCACGTAGGCGAGGTCGAGCGCGGCCGAGCCGGCGCGGCGCACGCCGGCGGTCTTCTCGACCACGGCGCGCAGCTGCGGCAGGTACTGGTCGAGGCTGGCGCCGGCGCGGATCGGCACGCCGGTGCCGATCAGGCTCTCGTCGAGCGCGGCGGTCTTGCTGACGCGGATCTTGCGCGAGTTCAGCACCGCGCCGCCGCCGCGGATGGCCACATAGAGGTCCTGCGTGCAGGGCGCGTAGATCACGCCGAGCTGGAGCTTGCCCTTGTGCTGGGCCGCGATCGACACGGCGAAGTGGGGGAAGCCGTGCAGGAAGTTGGTGGTGCCATCGAGCGGATCGACGATCCACAGCCAGTCGTGCTTGCCGTCGGCGCCGCCTTCCTCCGCCAGGATCGCGTGGTCGGGGTGCGCCTTGCGGATGGTGTGGACGATCTCGGCCTCGGCGCCGCGGTCCACCTCCGAGACGAAATCGTTGCGGCCCTTGCGGGTCACCTTGAGCGCGTCGGCGCGGTCGAGGTGGCGCATGATGAAGTTGCCAGCCGCGCGCGCGGCGGTCACCGCGATGTTTTCGAGGGGCTGCATGGGGCGCGAATCATAGCAGCCGCAAATCGGTGAAGATTCCGCCATGGGCGAGTCCCTGCTGCCACGCGTGCGCATCGTGCTGGTCGAACCCCAGCACCCGGGGAACATCGGCGCGGCGGCCCGTGCCATGAAGACCATGGGCCTTGCCGACCTGGCGCTGGTGCGGCCGGAAAGGTTTCCGCACAAGGACGCCACCGACATGGCTGTCGGCGCCGCCGACCTGCTGGAGCGCGCGCAAGTCTTCGCCAACCTGCAGACCGCGATCGCGGACTGCGCCTACGTGGTCGGCAGTTCGGCGCGCCTGCGCTCGCTGCCGCACAACACGCTCACGCCGCGCGAGCTGGCGCCGCGACTGGCCCGCGACATCGCCGGGCGCATCGCGCTGCTGTTCGGGCCGGAGCGGGTCGGGCTGTCGAACGAGGACCTCGAGTCCTGCCATGCGCTGGTCAGCGTCCCGGCCGACCCGGGCTTCCGCGTGCTGAACCTGGCCGCCGCGGTGCAGATCCTGTGCTACGAACTGCGCCTCGCCGCGGAACCCGGGCTGCCCGGGGCGCCCGAGCGCCAGCCGGTGGACGGCAACGAGATGGAACTGTTCTTCCAGCACCTCGAGCGCGTGCTGGTCCGCATCGGCTTCCTGAACCCCGACCACCCCCGCCAGCTGATGCGCCGGCTGCGGCGCCTGTATGGGCGGGCCGCCCCGGACGGGAACGAGATGAACATCCTGAGGGGCATCCTGGCCGCCATGGAGGGCCGCGGCGGACCCCATGGCTGAGGGTGCGAAATAGTTCACACGGCGCACAATTTCTGGTCTAGAATCGCGCCCGTCGCAGGGCGCTTCTCGGGGGATGAGCTCTGGCTGCGATGCCCCCCGGGGGCGCTCCTGGAAACCAATCCTAGGAGTTGCCATGACCCGTGCTTTCAGGACCTTTGCCACCTTCTGTGGCGCCGCAGTGCTGTGCGTGTCCGCCGGCCTTTCTTCCGCCGGACCGGTGCTCGAAGAGGGCGCCGCCGCCCCCAAGCAGCGCGTCAGCAGCAATTACCTCGTCCGCATGAGCGACAACCCGGTTGTCGCCTACAAGGGCGGCATCTCCGGCCTCAAGGCCACCGCGCCCAAGCGCGGCGACAAGATCGACCCCAACCATCCCGAGGTCGTGCGCTACGCGACGTACCTCGATTCCCGGCACGCCGCGGCGCTGGCCAGCGTCGGCGGCGGCAAGAAGATCTACGACTACCGCTACGCGGTGAACGGCTTCGCCGCCGAGCTGACGGCCGACCAGGCCGCGCGCCTGGCCAAGATGCCGGGCGTGGTCTCGGTCGAGCAGGACGTGGCCGAAGCAGTGGATACGCTGTCCACGCGTGACTTCCTCGGCCTGACCGCTGCGGGCGGGCTGTGGAGCCAGCTGGGTGGACCGGCCGGCGCGGGCGAAGGCGTCATCATCGGCGTCATCGACACCGGCATCTGGCCCGAGCACCCGAGCGTTTCCGACCGCACCGGCGAGAACGCCAACGGCGTCGACGGCAAGCTCGACTACCAGCAGATCCCGGGCTGGCACGGCAAGTGCGTCCCGGGCGATGCGTTCAACGCCTCGCACTGCAACCAGAAGCTGATCGGCTGCCAGTTCTACGCTGACGGCTTCGGCGCCGCCAACCGCGCCAGCGACGAGTACCTGTCCTGTCGCGATTCCGACAGCCACGGCACGCACACCGCGACCACCGCGGGCGGCAACCACGGCGTGAGCGCCAGCATCAACGGCATCACGCTGGGCACCGTCAGTGGCATGGCGCCGCGCGCCCGCCTGTCGATCTACAAGACCTGCTGGCGCGCCCCGGGCGCGACGGCGACCTGCTTCGGCTCCGACCGCGCGGCCGCGATCGACCAGGCAGTGGCCGACGGCGTCGACGTGCTGAACCACTCGATCGGCGCGACCCGCACCAACTTCCTCGACGTCGTCCAGGTGGCGTTCCTGTTCGCTGCCGACGCTGGCGTGTTCGTCGCCGCCTCGGGCGGCAACGAGGGCCCGACCGCCTCGACGGTCGCCTCGCCGGGCCCGTGGACCACGACGGTCGCGGCCAGCACGCACGACCGCTTCTTCGCCGGCTCCGGCTCGCTGGGCAGCGGTTTCTCGTTCGGCGGCGCCTCGCTGACCGACGGCACCGGCTCGCTGCCGCTGGTCTATGCGGGCTCGGCCCCGGCTGCGGCCGATCCGACACCGTCCGACCCGACGCCGTTCATCACGCGCGTCCAGTTGTGCTTCCTCGGCCACCTCGACCCGGCGGTGGTCGCCGGCAAGATGGTGCTGTGCGACCGTGGCATCAACGCCCGCGTCGACAAGAGCCGGGAGGTGGCCCAGGCGGGCGGCGCGGCGATGATCCTGCGCAACCTGTCGGCGAACACGCTGAATGCCGACCTGCACTCGGTGCCGAGCATCCACGTCGACCACGTCGCGGGGCCGGTGATCAAGGCCTATATCGACGGCACGGCTGGCGCGACCGCGCAGCTGAACAAGGGCGTGATCGGCACCACGGCGGCGCCGTTCATCGCGGCGTTCTCGTCGCGCGGCCCCATCCAGGCCACCGGCGGCGACCTGCTCAAGCCGGACCTCACCGCGCCGGGTGTCGACGTGTTTGCGGGCGTCTCGCCGGCAGCGGCCGGCGGCGCCGAGTTCGGCTTCCTCAGCGGCACCTCGATGTCGAGCCCGCACATCGCCGGCCTCGCGGCGCTGATGAAGCACCGCCATCCCGGCTGGTCGCCGATGATGATCAAGTCCGCGATGATGACCACCGCGACGCAGATCCTCGGCACCGGCGCCAACGCCAGCGCGTTCGCGCAGGGCGCGGGCCACGTCAACATCAACGCCGCGGTCGACCCGGGCCTGGTGTACGACAGCGGCTTCAACGACTGGGTCGCGCTGATCTGCGGCGCCGGCCAGCTCACCGGCTGCGCCACCAGCACCGATCCGAGCGACTTCAACCAGGCGTCGATCGCGATCGGCGACCTGGCCGGCTCGCAGACCATCACGCGTCGCGTCACCAACGTCGGTTCGGCCGGCACCTACACGGTCGCCGTCTCGGCGCCGCCGGGCATCAGCGTGTCGGTCAGCCCGACCTCGCTGACGCTGGCGACCGGCCAGTCGGCGTCGTACAGCGTGAGCTTCACGCGCACGACCGCCGCGCTGAACGCCTACCAGTTCGGCTCGCTGACCTGGAGCGACGGCACGCACAACGTCAAGAGCCCGCTGGTGATCCGCCCGGTCGCGCTGTCGGCGCCGGCGTCGCTGGCCCTCACGGGCGCGAGCGGCAGCACCAGCTTCAACGTGAAGTTCGGCTTCACCGGCACCTACGCGGTCAACTCGCGCGGCCTGACGCCGGCGACGACGACCGCCGGCAGCGTGACCGACGATCCGAACGACACCTTCGATCCGGCCAACCCGACGGCGGGCCAGGGCTTCACCGCGCACACGGTGAACGTCCCGGCCGGCACGATCGTGGCGCGGTTCGCGCTGTTCGACGCCTTCACCGACGGCAACCACGACCTCGACATCTGGGTCGCCAACCCGGCCGGCGTGGTGCAGTTCGTCAGCGCCGGCGCGACCTCGGCCGAGACCGTCACCGTGAGCAGCCCGGCCGCCGGCAACTGGACCGTGTACGTGCACGGCTTCGCCACCGACGGTCCGGACGCCAACTACACGCTGTTCAACTGGAACGTCGGCGACAACCTCGGCAACACCACGGTCAGCTTCCCGTCCGCGGCCACCATCGGCGGCACCGGCACGGTGAACTACGGCTGGAGCGGCCTGGCCGCCGGCACCAAGTACCTCGGCGTGCTGCGCCACTTCGAGGGCGCCACCGAGCGCGTCCGGACCGTGGTCGCGGTCGAGTCGCCCTAAACCGGCTTGAGGGGTTCGGTGGGCCGCGCGTGCAGGCGCGCGGCCCACCAGAACGCCGGAACCGTCAGCAGGCCCGGCAGGCTTGCCAGGACCGCGGCCCAGGTCAGGGGCTGCGCCATTCCGCCAGCGGTGAACTCGTCGGCCAGGTGGCCGGCCAGCGCCGCGCCCGCGGAGTGCCCGACCAGCGTGTTGAACAGCACCAGCAGCGCGACCGCCGCGCCGCGCAGGTTTGCCGGCACCACTTCCTGCACGGTCGCGAACGTGGTGCCGTAGGGCATCATGAAGCTGGCGGCGCCGATGAAGGCGCAGGCGTAGAACAGCAGGCTTTCCGGTGGCGCGAAGCGGTAACCGAGGCCGACCGGGATCACCATCAGGTAGCAGATCGCCAGGAACTTCAGGCGGCCGCCGCGCCCGCGCCGGTACGCGGCGTCGGCGCCGAGCCCGCCGAACAGCGCACCGACGATCCCGCCGGTCAGGAACAGCACCCCGGTCAGCTGCTGCGCGCGACTCTCGGTGTAGCCGCGCTCCTGGACCCACCAGACGATGTCGAGCACCGCCACGCCCTGGACGAAGATCGCCGCCGCCGCGCCGGCCAGGGTCAGGCCGAGCACCGGGTTGGTGCGCAGCACGCGCCACAGGCCGCGGGCGCTGTCGCCGAAGGAGCCGATGGGCTGGCCCTCGGGCCCGAGCGCCGCGCCGCCGCGCGACGGGTCCCGCATCAGCAGCACGAGGAGGCTCGCGGCGACGCCGATGAGGCCGAGCACGACGAAGGTGCCGCGCCAGCCGAGCACCGGTCCCATCACGCCGGCAAAGATGAAGCTGCAGCCCACGCCGATCGGGATGCCGAGGTAGTACACCGCGGCCGCCAGGCCGTGGCGCTCCGGCGGCAGGCGATCCGACAGCATCGACATGGCCGCCGGCGTCAGCACCGCCTCGCCGACGCCGATGAAGGCCCGCGCCAGCGCGGCCTGCATGAAGTTCACGGCGAGGCCGGTCGCGGCGGTGAGCGCGCTCCACAGGGCGAGCCCCGCGGCGATCAGCCGCGGCCGGTGGCGGCGATCGGCCAGCGAGCCGGCCAACAGTCCGAACAGCACGTAGGCGAGGCTGAAGACGATTCCGGTCAGCCAGCCGAACTGCTCGTAGCTCAGCTGCAGGTCGGCGATGATCGACGGGCCGAACGCCATCACCAGCAGGCGGTCGGCGAAATTCAGCACGTTGAGCAGCGTCAGCGCGGCCAGCAGGCCGTAGCCCGAGCGCTGCGCGGTCATGGCTCTGCGTCCCCGTTCGGCGTGCCGGCCTGCACCATAAGGTCTAAAATCCTGTTTCGGCAACAGAAAACGGCTCTTGGCCGGTATTTCCATGCTCAGTCGCATTCGTGAAGACATCCGGGGCGTGTTCGAACGCGACCCCGCCGCGCGCTCGACCTGGGAAGTACTGACCTGCTATCCGGGGCTCAAGGCGGTTTGGGCGCACCGGCTCAGCCACTGGTTCTGGACGCACGGCCTCAAGTGGCTCGGCCGCCTGGTGTCGCAGGTGGCGCGCTGGTTCACGCTGGTCGAGATCCATCCAGGCGCGAAGATCGGCCGGCGCCTGTTCATCGACCACGGCGCCGGCGTCGTGATCGGCGAGACCGCCGAGATCGGTGACGACGTGACGCTGTACCAGGGCGTGACCCTCGGCGGCACCTCGTGGTCCAAGGGCAAGCGCCATCCGACGCTCGGCAACAATGTCGTGGTCGGCGCCGGCGCCAAGATCCTCGGGCCGTTCACGGTGGGCGACAACGCCCGCGTCGGCAGCAACGCCGTGGTGGTGCGCGAAGTGCCGGCCGGTGCGACCGTGGTCGGCATCCCGGCGCGTGTCGTGCAGGAAGGCCGCGCGCCGTCGGAGAAAGTCGTCGCGATCGCGAAGAAGATGGGCTTCGACGCCTACGGCTTGTCGCGCGACATGCCCGACCCGGTGGCCAGCGCGATCGGCGCGATGCTCGACCACATCCACGAGCTCGACGACCGCGTCATCGAGCTGTGCAAGCTGCTGCACCGGCTCGATGCGCGCATGCCGGAGCTGGAACTCAAGCACCTCGAGCTGCCGGACTTCTGCGCCGAGGGCAAGGTCACCGAGCGCGAGCTGGCGCCCGAACCCGCCGACGAGGCCGCGCGCAAGGAAAAGCAGGCGCTGTAAAGCGGCGGCGATGATCTACCTCGACTACAACGCCACCACGCCGCTCGATCCGCGCGTGCGCGAGGCGATGCTGCCGTACCTCGGCGGGTCCTTCGCGAACCCGTCGAGCCCGCATCGCCCGGGCCGGGCCGCGCGCGACGCGGTCGAGACGGCGCGCGCGCAGGTGGCGGCGCTGGTCGGCGCCGCTCCCGGCGAGGTGATCTTCACCAGCGGCGGCACCGAGGCCAACAACCTCGCCATCAAGGGCGTGGCCTCCGGCGCGCCGCGCGGCCGGCTGCTGCACTCGGCGGTCGAGCATCCCTGCGTGCTGGAGCCGATGAAGGCGCTGGCCGCGCAGGGCTGGCAGGTCGAAGCGATCGGCGTCGACGGCGACGGCCGCGTGGACCTGGACGCGTACGAAAGGCAGCTCGTTGGCGGCGCGCGCGCAGACGCAGTGCGTCTGCTCTCGTGCATGGTCGCCAACAACGAAACCGGCGTGGTCCAGGACATCACGCGCATCGCGGCGCTGGCGCGCAAGGCGGGCGCCCCAGGTCAAGCCGTGGTGCATGCCGACGCGGTGCAGGCCGCCGGCAAGGTGCCGCTCGACTTCCGCGCCACCGGCGCGCACCTGCTGAGCCTGTCGAGCCACAAGATCTATGGCCCGAAGGGCGCGGGAGCGCTGGTCGCGGATGCCGCGATCGCGCTCGAGCCGCTGCTGCACGGCGGCGGCCAGGAACGCAACCGCCGCGGCGGCACCGAGAACGTCGCGGCGCTGGCCGGTTTCGGCGCGGCGGCGGAGCTGGCGCGCGCCGGGCTCGAAACACGCCGCGCGCACGCGCAGAAGCTGCGCGACCGGCTGCAGGCGCGCGTCGCAGGCCTGCCGGGCGTGGTGCTGTTCGGCGCGCGCGCGCCGCGGCTGCCCAACACGCTGCAGTTCGCGGTGCCGGGCGTGCACAGCGCGACCTTGCTCGGGCTACTCGACAAGCAGGGCTTCGCGGTGTCCTCCGGCTCGGCCTGCGCCAGCGGCACCGACGAGCCGAGCCACGTGCTGCTGGCGATGGGCGTGCCGGCGCAGCTCGCGCTGTGCGCGATCCGCGTGAGCCTGGGCCAGGACAACACCGAGGCGGACGTGGACCGGTTCGCGGCCGCGCTGCAGGCGCAGCTCGCGGGTTTCGGCGTGTCGATGTCGAGCGTGCGGACCGGCTGATGATCTACCTCGACTACGCGGCGACCACGCCGCTCGATCCCGCCGTGTTCGAGGCGATGCTGCCGTACCTCAAGCCCGGCGGCCTGCACGGCAACCCGGCGTCGGACCATGCCGACGGCAAGCGCGCGCGTCAGGCGGTCGAGAAGGCGCGCGGGCAGGTGGCGAAACTGATCGGCGCCGAGCCAACCGAGATCGTGTGGACCTCGGGCGCGACCGAGTCCGACAACCTCGCACTCAAGGGCGCGGTGGAGTTCCATGCGGATCGCGGTCGGCACATCGTCACCTCGATGACCGAGCACAAGGCCGTGCTCGACACCTGCCGCTACCTCGAGACGCGCGGCGTGCGCGTGACCTACCTGAAGCCCGGCGCCGACGGCCGCGTCGCGCCGGAGCAGGTGATCGCGGCCCTGACGCCGGAGACCGTGCTGGTCTCGCTGATGTGGGTCAACAACGAGACCGGCGTGGTCCAGGACGTAGCGGCGCTGGCGCCGCAGCTGCGCGAGCGCGGCGTGCTGTTCCACGTCGACGCGGCGCAGGCCGCCGGCAAGATCGCCATCGACCTGCACGCGGTGCCGGTCGACCTGATGTCGCTGTCGGCGCACAAGGTCTACGGCCCCAAGGGCATGGGCGCGCTGTTCGTGCGCAGGAAGCCGCGCGCGCGACTGGCGCCGCAGCTGCACGGCGGCGGCCACGAGATGGGCATGCGCTCCGGCACGCTGCCGACGCACCAGATCGTCGGCATGGGCGAGGCGTTCAAAATTGCCGGCCGGCAGCTGGCGGCGGACATCGAGCGCCTCGGCGCGCTGCGCGACCGGCTGTGGGAGCGAATCCGCACGCTGCCGCAGGTGTTCCTGAACGGCGAGGACGCGCCGCGGGTCGCCGGAGTCCTCAACGTGAGTTTTGCCGGCGTGGACGGCGAGAGCTTGCGCGCCTCGCTGCCGGAAATCGCCGGCTCGAGCGGCTCGGCCTGTTCCGCGGGAACCGGCGAGTCGTCCTACGTGCTGCGCGCGCTCGGGCGCGGCGACGAGCTGGCCAACGCCAGCCTGCGGTTCTCGCTGGGCCGCGCCACGACCGCGGCCGAGATCGACACCGCGGCCGGCCAGGTGGTCGAGCAGGTCAGGCGGCTGCGCGAGCTGTCGCCGCTGTGGCGACAAAACGCATGAGCGCCAATCCCTTCGGCTATCCGGAGTCGGTCTGGCGGCTGTTCGAGGAGCCACGCCGCGCGGGCGTGCTGGCGGCGCCGTCGCGCACCGGCGTGGCCTCGACCCCGGCCAACCGCAGCCGCCTGGAGCTGCAGGTCCGGCTGAACGGCGCGCGCGTCGAGGACGCCAGGTTCCGGGCCCACGGCTGCCCGATCTCGATCGCGGTCGGTGAATGGCTGGCCGAGCGCGCCATCGGCCGCACTCTCGACGAGCTGTCGGCGATCCGCGCCGCCGAAATCCGCCAAGCCCTTGAAATTCCGGAGGATCGCCTCCACTGTGCGCTCCTGGGTGAGGACGCGATAAAGTCCCTCGTAGGAGCGCCTCCAAGCGCGACAGGTACCTGAGAGATGTCGATTCAACTGACCGAAAGCGCCGCGAGGCGCGTGCAGCAGCAGATCCAGGCCCGCGGCCGCGGCGTCGGCCTGCGCGTGGGCATCAAGGCCTCCGGCTGCTCGGGCTTCGCCTACGTGCTCGACTACGCCGACCAGGCGGAGGCCGACGAGGTCGTGTTCGAATCGCACGGCGCCAAGGTGGTCGTGGCGCGCGACACGCTGCCGATGCTGGACGGGCTGGTGGTGGATTTCCGCCGCGAAGGGCTCAACGAAGTATTCAAGTTCGAGAACCCGAACGCCGAGGCACTGTGCGGCTGTGGCGAGAGCTTCTCGGTCCAGAAAAACGCCGCCTGACGGCCCCCGGAGCCGCAAGGCTCCTGCTACAATTTCCTGATTTTTCAGGCGTCTAGAAGACGCCGAACATTTTGTATTCCCTCAACTTTTTCCAGGAGCTTTGCAAGTGGCGGTTGAACGGACCCTGTCCATCATCAAGCCAGACGCGGACGGCAAGACCCACTTCGGCGAAATCTACTACCGTTTCGAAGCGGCCGGCCTGAAAATCATCGCCGCGCGCATGAAGCACATGACGCCGGGCGAAGCGGAGGGCTTTTACGCCATCCACAAGGAGCGCCCGTTCTTCAAGGACCTGGTCAGGTTCATGACCAGCGGCCCGGTGATGGTCTCGGTGCTCGAAGGGCCGAACGCCGTCGCCAAGCACCGCGAGATCATGGGCGCGACCGACCCGAAGAAGGCCGACAAGGGCACGATCCGCGCCGACTTCGCCAGGAGCATCGACGAGAACGCCGTGCACGGCTCCGACTCGCTCGAGAACGCGAGGAACGAGATCAGCTACTTCTTCCGCACCACCGAGCTGTGCCCGCGCACCCGCTGAAACATGGGACGCACACCTTTTTCCGAACCCTCAGGCCAGCCTTCCGAAGCTGGTGAAAAAGGTGTGCGTCCCGGTTTTTCGCCGGTGAACCTGTTCGGCCTCGACCGGACGGCGCTGCGCGCGCGTTTCGCGGAGATGGGCGAGGCGCCGTACCGCGCCGACCAGGTGATGAACTGGATCTACCGCCGGGGCGTGGACGACTTCGGCGCCATGACCAACGTGTCGAAAGGCCTGCGCGCGCGGCTGGCGGAGCATTTCGTGATCCGCCCGCCGGAGCTGATCACCGAGCAGGTCTCGGCCGACGGCACGCGCAAGTGGGTGACCAAGGCCGGCGAAGGGCAGGCGATCGAGACCGTGTTCATCCCGGAAGACGACCGCGGCACGCTGTGTATTTCCTCGCAGGTCGGCTGCGCCATGGACTGCTCGTTCTGCGCCACCGGCGCGCAGGGTTTTTCGCGCAACCTGACCACGGCCGAGATCATCGCGCAGGTCTGGTTCGCCTCGAAGACTCTCGGCGGCGACTTCCAGAACGACCGGGTGATCTCGAACGTGGTGTTCATGGGCATGGGCGAGCCGCTGGCGAACTAC
>JBQTJQ010000120.1:0-39467 GCA_052386975.1 Gammaproteobacteria bacterium
TCGCCGGCGCCGCGCTCGACATCCCCGCCGACGTCGTGCACAAGCTGAGCAGCCCCAAGCCGGCGGCGTCCCCCGAGCCAAAAAGGAAGAAATCGGCGGGGAACCCGCGTGGCGCCGACACTCGGGGAACTGGCGCAGCGCTTCAAGGGGGGCCTGCCGGAGCTGGCGCTGGCCGGCGATCCGGCCACGGTGATCCGCGGAGTCTGCACGCTGGCCCCGGGCGAGCCCGGCGGGCTCGCGTTCCTGGCCAATCCCCGTTACCGGCCGCAGCTCGCGTCCACGCGCGCGGCGGCCGTCGTGCTGGGGCGCCGCGACGCCGCCGGCTTCAAGGGCAACGCGCTGATCGCGAAGGATCCGTACCTGGCGTTCGCGCGCATCGCCGCGAGCTTCGACCGCAGCGGCGAATTCACGCCCGGCGTCCACCCGTCCGCGGCCGTGGCGCCGGGCGTGGCCATTCCGGCCAGCGCGCACGTCGGCGCCTGTGCCGTGGTCGAGTCCGGCGCGGTGGTCGGCCATGGCGTTTACATCGGCCCGAACTGCTCCGTCGGCCGCAACGCGCGCATCGGCGACGGCAGCCGCCTCGAGGCCAACGTCTGCGTCGGCGAGCGCGTGCAGGTCGGCCGGCGGGCGCGACTCGGGCCGGGCGCGGTGCTGGGTTCGCGCGGCTTCGGGCTGGCGCGCGGCCCGCAGGGCTGGGAAGAGGTGCCCCAGACCGGCAGCGTGGTCCTCGGCGACGACGTCGAGGTCGGCGCCAGCACCACCATCGACCGCGGCGCGCTCGGCGACACCGTGATCGAGGACGGCGTCAAGCTCGACAACCTGATCCAGGTGGGCCACAACGTGCGCATCGGCGCGCACACCGTGATGGCGGCCAACTGCGCGATCGCCGGCTCAACCCGCATCGGCGCGCGCTGTATGATCGGCGGCTGCACCTGCATCAACGGCCACATCGAGATCGCCGACGACGTCGTGATCCTCGGGTTCTCGATGGTGCTGAAGTCGATCGCGCAGAAAGGGCAGTACGGGGGCATCCCGGCGCGGACCGCGCGCGAGTGGCGGCGCGAAATCGCCGGCGTGCACCGGCTCGGGCAGTTGCAGGAGCGCGTGCGTGAGCTCGAGCGCCGCGCCGGCATCACGCACAGCGACACGGGAGACGACGACGGTGGCGACCAAGACGCTTGATATCCGCGAGATCCTGAGGCTCATCCCGCACCGCTGGCCCTTCGTCATGATCGACCGCGTCACCGAGTTCGCCGACGGCGGCGACACGCTGAAGGCGATCAAGAACGTGACCTATAACGAGGCGCACTTCCCGGGCCATTTCCCGGCGGTGCCGACCATGCCGGGCGTGCTGGTGATCGAGGCGATGGCACAGGCCTGCGGCATCCTGGCGGTTCAGCGCGCCGGCCTGTCGGCCGCCGCCGGCCAGATCCTGTACTTCGCCGGCATCGACAGCGCGCGCTTCAAGCGCCCGGTCGTGCCCGGCGACCAGCTGGTGTTCGAGGTCCGCCTCGACAAGCACAAGCGCGACGTGTGGAAGTTCGTGGCGCGCGCGACCGTCGACGGCGACCTGGCCTGCGAAGCCGAGCTGATGTGCGTGCTGAGGGGGCCGGCGGCCTGATGCGGAAGATTCATCCCACCGCGGTCGTCGACCCGAAGGCGCAGCTCCACGAGAGCGTCGAGGTCGGGCCGTACGCCGTGATCGGCGCCGGCGTCACGGTCGGCGCGGACAGCTGGATCGGCGCGCACGCCGTGCTCGACGGGCCGATGACGATCGGCCGCGAGAACCGGATCTTCCCGTTCGCCGCGATCGGCGCCATCTCGCAGGACAAGTCCGCGCGGCCCGACGACCCGACCAGCACCGTGATCGGCGACGGCACCGTGATCCGCGAGTTCGTCACGATCCAGCGCGGCACGAAGAAGGAGCTGGAGACCAAGCGCGGCGAGACGCGCATCGGCGACCGCAACTGGATCATGAACTACTGCCACGTCGCCCACGATTGCGTGATCGGCAGCGACACCATCTTTGCCAACAACGCCAGCCTCGCCGGCCACGCCGAGATCGAGGACTGGGTGATCCTCGGCGGCTACACGCTGGTCTACCAGTTCGCGCGCATCGGCGCACACGCGTTCACCGCGTTCGCGGCCGGCCTGTCGGGCGACGTGCCGCCGTTCGTGATGGTGCAGGGCAATCCCGCGGTGCCGCGCGGCATCAACCGCGAGGGCCTGCGGCGGCGCAGCTTTGCCGCGGCCGACGTCGAGGCAATCGAGGAGGCGTACAAGCTGATCTACCGCTCGGGCAAGGTCATGGCCGAGGTCAAGGCCGAGCTGGCCGAGCGCGGCAAGTCATCGGAACCGGTGCGGCGGATGGCGGAGTTCATCGCCAGGTCGAAACGGCCGTTGCAGCGCTGAAACCCAGGAGGATGGAGCCATGCGTCGAAGCATGATTGCTGTGTTGACCGCGCTGGTGGTGGCCTGCGCCGGATCGCCGCCGAAGCAGAAGCCTGACGGCGACGCTTCAGCGCCCCCGCCGGCGGCGCCCGCGGGCGCGTTCGCGTCGACCTATCGCGCCGACGTGACCGAGAGCATCGTGGTCCGCGGCGCGACGGTGCTGACCGGCGACGGGCAGCGCATCGAGGGCGGCGACGTCTGGCTGGAGGGCGGCGCGGTCAAGGTGGTCGGCAAGGTGGACGACGCGCCGGGCGCGCGCGTGATCGACGCCAGGGGCAAGTGGGTCACGCCGGGGATCATCGATGCGCACTCGCACCTGGGGGTCTATCCGTCGCCCGGCGTGTGGGCGACCTCCAACGGCAACGAGGCCACCTCGCCGAACACCGCCGAAGTCTGGTCCGAGCACTCGATCTGGCCGCAGGACCCCGGGTTCCAGATCGCGCGCGAGAACGGCGGCATCACGACGCTGCTGGTGCTGCCGGGCTCGGCCAACCTGATCGGCGGGCGCGGCGTCGCGCTGCGCAACGTGCCCGCGACGACCTACCAGGCGATGAAGTACCCCGGCGCGCCGCACGTGCTGAAGATGGCCTGCGGCGAGAACCCGCGCCGGGTCTACGGCCGCGATCGCAAGAGCCCGCCGTCGACCAACATGGCCAACGTCGCCGGCTACCGCGCCGCCTTCGCCAAGGCCAAGGCCTACGCGCGCAAATGGAAGTCCTGGGAGGGCGACAGGAAAGGCCCCCCGCCGGACCGCGACCTGCAGCTCGAGACCCTGGCCGGCGTGCTCAACGGCGAGATCCTGGTGCAGAACCACTGCTATCGCGCGGACGAGATGGCCACGATGCTCGACGTCGCCAGGGAAGCCGGCTACAAGATCCACGCCTTCCACCACGCGGTCGAGGCCTACAAGATCGCCAACCTGCTGGCGCAGACCGACACCTGCGTCGCGACCTGGGCCGACTGGTGGGGCTTCAAGCTGGAATCGTTCGACGGCATCCGCGAGAACGCGGCGATGGTGCACACCGCGCGCGGCACCGGTTGCGCGGTCATCCATTCCGACTCGGCCGTCGGCATCCAGCGCCTGAACCAGGAAACCGCCAAGGCGATGGCGGCCGGCGAGCGCGCCGGCCTGCGCATCGCGCCGGAGCAGGCGATCCGCTGGATCACCTCCAATCCGGCCAAGGCCATGGGCCTCGCCGCCAGGACCGGCACGCTGCGCGCGGGACTCGCCGCCGACGTCGTGGTCTGGAGCGGCGATCCGTTCAGCGTCTATTCGCGTCCCGACGTGGTGCTGATCGACGGCGTGGTGCGGTTTGACCGCAGCAAGCCCAGGGGCGAGCCGGAGAGCGACTTCATGCTCGGGCTGCCCGGGAGCCAGCCATGAAGCCCGCCATGAAGACGACCTTCGCCGTCGTGCTGCTGATGGCCGCCGCGCCGGCGCTCGCCGCCGACGTGCTGGTCAAGGACGCGAAGATCCACACCGCCGGACCTGCCGGCACCCTGGCCAAGGGCAGCGTGCTGGTGCGCGACGGCCGCATCGCCGCGGTCGGCGCCAGCGTCGCAGCGCCGGCCGGCACCCGGGTCATCGACGGCACCGGCCTGGTCGTCACGCCCGGCATCTTCGCCGCGTACACGCAGCTTGGCCTGCGCGAGATCGACGGCATCGACGAGACCGCCGACGACGCGTCCAAGGACAAGCGCTTCAGCGCCTCGCTCGACGTCGTCGACGGCATGAATCCGCGCGCCGCGATCATCGCGATCGAGCGTGCCGAGGGCGTGACCCGCGCCGTCGCCGCGCCGCAGACCGACCACGACGCGCTGCTCGCCGGGCTGGCCGCGGTGGTGAACCTCGGTTCGATCGAGCGGTTCGTGATGCGCCCGCGCGCGGCCATGTACCTGACCGCCGGAGAGGGCGGCGCCCAGCTCATCGGCGGCTCGCGCCCGGCGGCCTACGCCTGGCTGCGCGAGGCCTTCGAGGAAGTGCGCAATCCGAAGCTGTGGATGGGCCGCCCCAACCGCGAGGCGCTGCTGTCGCCGCTCGAGGTCGAGGCGCTCAAGCCGGTGCTGGCCGGGCAGGTGCCGCTGGTGGCGCTGGCGGATCGCGCCTCGGACCTGCGCACCCTGATGAAGCTCGCCTCCGACTACCGGCTCCAGCTGGTGATCCAGGGTGGCGCCGAGGCGCACCTGGTGGCGCGCGAACTGGCCCAGCGCGGCATCCCGGTGGTGCTCGATCCGACGCAGGCGCTGCCGCAGCGCTTCGAGTCGCTCGGCACGGTCGAGGACAACGCGGCGCGCCTGCACCAGGCCGGCGTGCTCACCGCGTTCAGCTCCGACGATTTCGCCTCGCAGGATGCGCGCAACCTGCGCCAGCTCGCCGGCATCGCGGTCGCGCGCGGCATGCCGTGGGACGCGGCGCTGGCCTCGATCACGATCAATCCCGCGAAGATCTTCGGCGTGGACCGCGAGGTGGGCAGCATCGCGGTGGGCAAGGCCGCGGACCTGGTGGTGTGGGACGGTGATCCGTTCGAGCTGCGCACCTGGCCGAAGCATGTGTTCGTCGACGGGCGCGCCATGCCCGCCGAGACGCGCCAGACCAGGCTGCGGGACCGGTACCTGAAGCGCCTGCAGCCGTAGTCGGCAGGCCCGATGCGCTTCGCACTGGTCGCCGGCGAGGCGTCGGGGGACATCCTTGGCGCCGCGCTGATCCGCGGCCTGCGCGCCCGCCACCCGGACGCGACGTTCTACGGCGTCGCCGGGCCGCGCATGCGCGAGGCCGGCTGCGAGGCGATCGAATCGATCGAGGCCCTGTCGGTCATGGGCCTCACCGAGGTGATCCGGCACCTGCCGCGCTTGCTGAAGTTGCGCCGCACGCTGGTCGAGCGCTTCGCCGGCGACAAGCCGGACGCCTTCATCGGCATCGACGCGCCCGACTTCAACCTGCGCGTCGAGCGCGCCCTCCACGATCGCGGCATCAAGACCGTGCACGTCAACAGCCCGACCATCTGGGCCTGGCGGCCGGGGCGCATCCACGGCATCGCCAAAGCCGTCGACCTGATGCTGTGCCTGTACCCGTTCGAGCCGGCGTTGTACGAGAAAGTCGGCATGCGCGCCGCCTGCATCGGCCATCCGCTGGCGGACCAGCTCGACGACACCGTGGACCAGGCCCGGGCGCGCCGCGAGCTGGGCCTGCCGGCAGGTGGGCCGAAGGACGGGCAAGTCGTCGCGGTGCTGCCGGGTAGCCGCGGCTCGGAGCTCAAGTACCTGTCGCAACCGTTCGCCGCAGCCGCGGCCTGGTTGCACGCGCGCGTCTCCGGGCTGCGGTTCGTCGTGCCGATCGCGCGCCCGGACTTCAAGCCGGTGTTCGAGCGGGCCATCGCCGCGCATCCCGGACCGGCCTGGCACCTGCTCGACGGGCAGTCGCGCCAGGCGATGCAGGCCGCGGACGCGGTGCTGCTGGCGTCCGGCACGGTGACGCTCGAATGCCTGCTGCTCGGCCGCCCCATGGTGGCGGCCTACCGGGCGTCGGCCGTGACGGAATGGCTGGCGTGGAAGCTCATTAAAATCCCGCACGTGAGCCTGCCGAACATCTTGTCCGCCGCCCCCGTGGTGCCCGAGCTGATGGGCTATCAGGCGACGCCGGAGGCGCTCGGGCAGGAGGTGTCCCAGCTCTTGCGCCATGGCGTGCTGCGCGACCTGCAGGTCGAACGCTTCGCCGCCGTGCGCCGGGATCTGCGCCGCGACGCCGGCGCGCTGGCGGCCGCGGCGATCGGATCGCTGCTGGGGCGCTGAGCATGGACGTGTCGGCAACGGGCTGGGTCGCGGGCGCCGACGAGGTCGGCCGTGGCGCGCTGGCGGGGCCGGTCTACGCCGCCGCGGTGATCTTCCCGCCGGGCCGCAAGCTGCGTGGCCTGAACGACTCCAAGCAGCTCAGCGCCGAGGCGCGCGAGGCGCTGGTGCCGAAGATCCAGCACCGCGCCATCGCCTGGGCCATCGCCACGGCCAGCCTCGAGGAAATCGAGCGGCTCAACATCCTGCACGCCTCGCTGCTGGCGATGCAGCGCGCGGTCGAGGCGCTCGGCCGCGTGCCGGCGCTGCTGCGCGTGGATGGCGTGCACACGCCGGCGGTGGGCTGCGCTTGCCAGGCCATCGTCGGTGGCGACGCCAAGGTGCCGGCGATCATGGCGGCCTCGGTGCTGGCCAAGGTCGCGCGCGACGCCGAGATGCGGCGGCTCGACCTCGCGCACCCGGGCTACGGCTTCGCCGAGCACAAGGGCTACGCAACAAAGCAGCACCTCGAGGCGCTGCAGCGGCTCGGGCCGTGCGCGATCCACCGGCGCGGCTTCGAGCCGGTGATGCAGATGCAGCTCTGGGGACTGTCACCTTTTTCGCCCGCCAAGGGCGAGGTCGCCAGATGAGCGCTCGCGAAAAAGGGGACTGTCCCCTTTTTGTCCACCTGCGGCTGCACACCGAGTACTCGCTGATCGACGGCACCATCCGCCTCGAGCGGCCCGACCCGATCCAGGACGACGCCAGGCAACGCCATAAAGAGGAGCGCTTCAAGACGCTCTCGGAACGTGCCGCCGAGCTGGCGCTGCCGGCGGTGGCCGTCACCGACCTCAACAACCTCTGCGGCATGGTGAAGTTCTACAAGTCGGCGGAGGCGGCCGGCGTGAAGCCCATCGTCGGCGCCGACGTCGCGCTCGAGCCGCCCAAGGCCGGCGAGCCCGCCGAGCGGGTCACGCTGCTGGTCCAGGACGAGCGCGGCTACCGCAACCTGGTGAAGCTGGTGTCGCGGGCCTACACCCAGGGCCAGCAGTCCGGCGCGCCGCGCATCCACCGCGACTGGCTGGCGGGCGCGACCGACGGGCTGATCGCGCTGTGCGGCCCGGCCAGCGGCATCGGCCGGCTGCTGCTCGGCAACCACCTCGATGCCGCGCAGGCCCAGCTGGCCGAGTGGCGCAGGGGGTTCGGCAACCGGCTCTACCTCGAGATCCACCGCTGCGGCCGCCCCGACGACGAGCCGCACCTGCGCGCGGCCGTGCGCCTGGCGCGGCGCACCGGAACGCCGGTGGTGGCGACCAACGACGTGCGCTTCCTGCGCCGCGACGACTTCGACGCGCACGAGGCGCGCATCTGCATCGCCCAGGGCTGGACGCTCGACAACGACCGGCGGCCGAAGCTGTGCACGGCCGAGCAGTACCTCAAGAGCGCGGTGGAGATGCACGAGCTCTTCGCCGACCTGCCCGAGGCCGTCGCCAATACCGTCGAGATCGCGCGCCGCTGCTCGCTGACGCTCACGTTCGGCCAGAACCACCTGCCGGACTTCCCGGTGCCGGCCGGCGCGACGGTGCCGGGCTACCTGCGCGAGCAGGCGCAGAAAGGATTGGAGGCGCGCCTCACCTCGGTCATTCCCGACGTCTATGCAGCGCGGCTCGACTACGAGCTCGGCGTGATCGAGAAGATGGGCTTCGCCGGTTATTTCCTCGTTGTCGCCGACTTCATCGCCTGGGCCAAGACCCACGGCTGCCCGGTGGGGCCGGGCCGCGGCTCCGGCGCCGGCTCGCTGGTGGCCTACGCGCTGGGCATCACCGACCTCGACCCGATCCCGTACGACCTCTTGTTCGAGCGCTTCCTGAATCCCGAGCGCGTGTCGCTGCCGGACTTCGACGTCGACTTCTGCATGGACAACCGCGACCGCGTGATCGAGTACGTGATGGATCGCTACGGCCGCGACCGGGTGGGCCAGATCATCACCTACGGCACCATGGCGGCGCGCGCGGTGGTGCGCGACATCGCGCGCGTCGTCGGCCAGCCGTGGAGCTTCGGCGACCGCATCGCCAAGATGATTCCCGGCGGGCCGCAGGGCCTGTCGCTGGGCGAGGCGCTGGACGAGGTGCCGGAGTTCAAGCAGGCCTACAAGGCCGAGGAGGAGGTGCGCGCCATCGTCGACCTCGGCCTGCAGCTCGAGGGCCTGACGCGCAACGTCGGCAAGCATGCCGGCGGCGTGGTCATCGCGCCGCGCGCGCTGACCGAATTCGCGCCGCTGTACTGCGAGCCGGGCGGCGGCGGCCTGGTCACCCAGTTCGACATGAAGGACCTCGAGGCCGTCGGCCTGGTGAAGTTCGACTTCCTCGGCCTCAAGACCCTGACCATCATCCAGGCCGCAGTCGACCTGATCAACGCGCGGCGCGTGGCGGGCACGCCGGAGCTGAAGATCCTCGACATCCCGCTCGACGACAAGGCGGCGTATGCCTTGTATTCGAGCGGCCACACCACCGCCGTGTTCCAGATGGAATCCGGCGGCATGCAGCGCTCGTCGGTGGACCTCAAGCCCGACAACTTCGAGGACATCATCGCGCTGATCTCGCTGTTCCGGCCCGGCCCGATGGAGCTGATCCCCGACTTCTGCGCGCGCAAACCCGGCCGCGCGCGCGCCGAGGTGCTGCACCCGGGCATGGAGGAGGCGCTGAAGCCGACCTACGGCATCTTCGTCTACCAGGAGCAGGTGATGGAGGTGGCGCGCAAGCTGGCCGGCTACACGCTCGGCAGCGCCGACCTGCTGCGCCGCGCCATGGGCAAGAAGATCGCCAGCGAGATGGCCCAGCAGCGCGAGGTGTTCATCCAGGGCGCCATCGCCAACGGCGTGAAGCCGCACGTGGCCGGCGCGATCTTCGACCTGATGGAAAAGTTCGCCAATTACGGTTTCAACAAGTCGCACGCGGCGGCCTACGCGCTGGTGTCTTACCAGACCGCGTGGCTCAAGGCGCACTACCCGGCGGAGTTCATGGCGGCGGTGCTGTCCTGCGACATGGACAAGACCGACACCGTGGTGATGATGATCGACGAGTGCCGGCGCATGGGCCTGGCCCTGCTGCCGCCCGACATCAACCGCTCCGACTTCCGCTTCGCCGTCACCGGGCCGAAGGGCCTGCGCTACGGCCTCGGCGCGATCAAGGGCGCGGGCGAGGGCGCGCTGGGCAACGTGCTGGAGGGGCGCGCCGCGCACGGGCCGTTCAGGGACCTGTTCGACCTGTGCCGGCGCATCGACACGCGCAAGACCAACAAGCGCGTGCTCGAGGCGCTGATCGGCTCGGGCGCGCTCGACGGCTTCGGCGCGAACCGCGCCAGCCTGATGAAGACGCTGCCGCGCGCGCTGGCCGCCGCCGAGCAGTCCTCCGCGAGCAGCGGCGCCGGCCAGGACGACCTGTTCGGCCTGCCGACCTCGGCCGCCGGCGGCGGCGCCGCGCTGATGGAGCAGGAGCCCGAGTTCGGCGATGGCGAGCGGCTGCGCCTCGAGAAGGAGACGCTGGGCCTGTATTTCTCCGGCCACCCGATCGAGATTTATCGCGGCCTGCTGAAGGACATCTGCACCGGCGACCTCAAGGCGCTGATCGCCGGCGCGCGCAGCGGCGCGGTGCTGCTCGGTGCCTGGGTGGTCGACATCCGCCGCTTCGGCAAGCGCATGATCCTGACGCTCGACGACCGCACCGCGCAGCTGGCCTGCATCCTCGGCGAGGAATTCCTGGCCACGCGCGCGCCGCCGCGCAAGGACACGCTGCTGTTCGTCACCGGCCGCATCACGCCCGACGAGTTCAGCGGTGGCTGGAAAGTGTTCCCGAACGAGCTGTACGACCTCGAGCAGGTCCAGGCGCGGTACGCCAGGCGCGTTCTGCTAGAGTTTGCTGGCAACAGCGGGGCCGGCGGCGCCGCGCCGATGGAGCGGCTGATGCAGGCGCTGGAAGTGCTGCGTCATCCGGCCGGTTGCCCGGTCACGGTGCAGTACGGCAACGGCGCGGCGAAGGCCACGCTCGACCTGGGCGCGGAGTGGAAGATCCGGGTCCAGGACACGGGGCTGGAGCCCTTGCGCAAGCTGCTCGGGGAGCAGAATGTGAGAGTGCAGTACAGCCGGCCGGTGACGACGAGCCAGACAGCAGACGCATGAACCTGAATTACCTCGACTTCGAGCAGCCGATCGCCGAACTTCAGAAGAAGATCGACGAGCTGCGCTTCGTCGCCAACGGCTCCGAAGTCAACATCTCCGACCAGATCAACCAGCTCGAGGCCAAGAGCCGCGAGCTGACCGCGCAGATCTTCACGCAGCTGTCGGCCTGGCAGATCGCGCAGCTCGCGCGCCATCCGCAGCGCCCCTACGCGCTCGACTACATCAAGGCGCTCTTCACCGAGTGGGACGAGCTGCACGGCGATCGCAGCTACAAGGACGACCCGGCCATCGTCGCCGGCATCGCCCGGCTCGAAGGCCGCCCGGTGGCGGTGATCGGCCAGCAGAAGGGCCGCGACGCCAAGGAGCGCGTCTACCGCAACTTCGGCATGCCCAAGCCCGAGGGCTACCGCAAGGCGCTGCGCGTGATGAAGCTGTGCGAGAAATTCCACCTGCCGATCGTGACGCTGATCGACACGCCGGGCGCCTATCCGGGCATCGGCGCCGAGGAGCGCAACCAGAGCGAGGCGATCGCCCGCAACCTCTACGAGCTGTCGAAGCTGCGCACGCCGGTGATTGCCACCGTGATCGGCGAGGGCGGCTCGGGCGGCGCGCTGGCGATCGGCGTGGCCGACCACGTGATGATGCTCCAGTACAGCATCTACTCGGTGATCTCGCCGGAAGGCTGCGCCTCGATCCTGTTCAAGAAGGCCGACCGCGCGTCCGAGGCCGCGGAGGCCATGAAGATCACCTCGCGCGACCTGCTGGGCCTGAAGCTGATCGACGAGATCGTGCCGGAGCCGCTCGGCGGCGCGCACCGCGACTCCGCCGCGATGGCGCAGAACCTCAGGGAGAAGCTCATCGCCAACGTCGAGCGCCTGTCGCGCACGCCGCTGACGCAGCTCCTCGCCGCGCGCCACGCGCGCCTCATGGCGTACGGGGCTTACCAGGCCTGACGTGCCACTCCGGGCGAGAGGAATCTCCTCGTGAACGAGATCCCTCGTCGCTCCGCTCCCCGGGATGACGCCCTGACCGCGCCCTCGCTGCCCCCGGGCAGCACGGTCTGGGCGGCGTTCAGCGGCGGCCTCGATTCCACGGTCCTGTTGCACCGGCTGCGCCACGCGGGGCTGCCGGTCAAGGCGCTGCACGTCAACCACCACCTGCAGCCCGCGGCCAACCGCTGGGTCGAGCACTGCCGCGAGGTCTGCACGCAACTCGACGTGCCGATCTACATCCTCGACGTGAAGGTGGACCCCAACGATCCCGGCGGGCCCGAGGCGGCCGCGCGCGGGGCGCGCTACGAGGCGTTCCAGAGCGTGATGCGGCCCGGCGACTGCCTGGCTACCGCCCACCACCAGGACGACCAGGCCGAGACCGTGCTGCTGCGGCTGCTGCGCGGCGCCGGCGTGGCCGGGCTCGCGGCGATGCGCAGCCGGGCGCCGTTTGCCGGCGGCACGCTGTGGCGGCCGCTGCTGCGCCACTCGCGCGCCAGCCTGCGCGAGTACGCCGAGCGCCACGCGCTGTCGTGGATCGAGGACCCGCACAACCTCGATCCGCGCTATTCCCGGTCGTTCCTCAGGAACGAGATCTTCCCGCGCTTCGCGCAGCGCTGGCCGCAGGCCATCGAGCTGCTGGCCCGCACCGCCGAGCACTGCGCCGACGCGGTCGAGCTGCTCGACCAGCAGGCTGCGCAGGACTTCAAATCCGTCATGCCGGCGAAAGCTGGCATCCAGTCCCTGTCCGTCCAGCGCCTGCTAGAGCTGCCACGCCCCCGCCGCAACAACCTGCTGCGGTTCTGGGCCGCGGCCGGTGGCCACGAATTGCCGCCGTTCGATGCGCTGTCGCGGCTGGAGCGCGAGGTGCTGCGGGCGCGGCCCGATTCCGCGCCGCAGCTGGCCTGGGGCGGCACCGAGCTGCGCCGCTTCCGCGACTCGCTGTACCTGATGCCGCGGCTGCCGCCGGCGCCTGCGCCGGGCACGACGCTGGAGTGGGACGGCCGCGCCGACCTGAAGCTGCCGCCCGGCTGCGGCGAGATCAAGGCGCTGAAGCCGGCCAAGAGCGAGCTGCCGCTGCGCGTGGTGTTCGCCCGTGGCGGCGAGCGGCTCAAGCCGGCGGGATCGCGCTTCACCCGCACGCTGCGCAACCTGTTCCAGGAAGAGGCGATCCCGCCGTGGATCCGCGAGCGCCTGCCGCTGGTCGAGCTCGACGGCGACCTCGCCGCCGTGGCCGACCGCTGGGAGACGGCGGCGCTGAAGCAGGCCCGCGCCCGCGCCGGCTGCCGGTACGAATGGCGGCATGACTTGCCCGGCGATCCCGCGTAAAATCCGCCAAACCTGCCGGCAGCACCGCCATGTCCGACGCCTCCCAGACGCACTACGTCTTCGTGACCGGTGGTGTGGTGTCCTCGCTCGGCAAGGGCATCGCCTCGGCCTCGCTCGCGGCCATCCTCGAGTCGCGCGGCCTCAAGGTCCACATGATCAAGCTGGACCCCTACATCACCGTCGATGCGGGGACCATGAGCCCGTTCCAGCACGGCGAGGTGTTCGTCACCGAGGACGGCGCCGAGACCGACCTCGACCTGGGCCACTACGAGCGCTTCCTGCGCGGCAAGACCAGCCGCAACTCGAACGTCACCACCGGCCAGATCTACCGCAACGTGATCGAGAAGGAGCGCCGCGGCGACTACCTGGGCTCCACGGTCCAGGTGATCCCGCACATCACCGACGAGATCCAGCAGGCCATCCAGAAGGGCGCGGCCGGCGCCGACATCTGCATGGTCGAGATCGGCGGCACCGTCGGCGACATCGAGTCGCTGCCGTTCCTCGAAGCGATCCGCCAGCTCGGCCACAACCTCGACCGCAAGCGCGCGCTGTACATGCACCTGACCCTGGTGCCGCACGTGCGCGCCGCCGGCGAGTTCAAGACCAAGCCGACCCAGCACTCGGTCAAGGAACTGCGCGGCATCGGCATCCAGCCCGACATCCTGCTGTGCCGCTCCGAGCGGCCGCTGCCGGACTCCGAGCGCCGCAAGATCTCGCTGTTCACCAACGTGCGGAACGACGCGGTGATCTCGGCGGTGGACGTGGACGACATCTACAAGATCCCGTCGTGGTTGCACCAGCAGGGCCTCGACGAGCTGGTGGTCGAGCACTTCGGGCTCGAGTGCCGCAAGGCCGACCTCAGCCAGTGGGACCGCGTGGTGCAGGCGCGCGAGCGCCAGGACACCGACGTGGAAATCGCCATGGTCGGCAAGTACGTCGACCTGACCGACGCCTACAAGTCGCTGAACGAGGCGCTGAACCACGCCGGCCGCCACACCGGCACCCGCGTCAAGATCCGCTACGTCGAGGCCGAGACCATCGAGTCCCAGGGCGTGCGCGTGCTGCAAGGCGCCGACGCGGTGCTGGTGCCGGGCGGCTTCGGCAACCGCGGCATCGAGGGCAAGATCGAGGCGGCCCGCTACGCGCGCGAGAACAAGATCCCGTACCTGGGCATCTGCCTGGGCATGCAGGTCGCGGTCATCGAGTTCGCGCGCAACGTCTGCGGGCTCAAGGACGCGCACTCCACCGAGATGGCGCCCAAGGCGCCGCACCCGGTGATCGCGCTGGTGACCGAGTGGCACGACGCCAGCAGCGGCCTGACGCACCAGCGCAACGCCAAGTCGAACCTGGGCGGCACCATGCGCCTGGGGGTGCAGGCGGCGCGGCTCAAGGCCGGCACGCGCTGTCGCGCGATGTACAACGCCGAGACCATCGCCGAGCGCCACCGCCATCGCTACGAGGTCAACAACAACTACCGCAAGCGGATGGAAGAGAAGGGCTTCGTGTTCGCCGGCGAGACGATCGAGGAGCACCTGGTCGAGATGATCGAGCTGCCCGAGCACCCGTGGTACATCGCCTCGCAGTTCCATCCGGAGTTCACCTCGACGCCGCGCGACGGCCACCCGCTGTTCAACGGCTTCATCAAGGCCGCGCGGGAGCACCACCTCGCCAACCAGGCGGCTGCGGCATAATCCGTCGCCCCTGGGGTCATTCCGAGCGTAGCGAGGAATCTCGCAGTTCCGGGATGACAGCAGGATCCCTCGTCGCTTCGCTCCTCGGGATGACACGGGAAACTCCATGAAACTCTGCGGCACTGAAATCGGCATCGACAAACCACTGTTCCTGATCGCCGGGCCGGACACGCTCGAGTCCGAGGCGCTGGCGCTCGAAGTCGCCGGTCACATCGCGCCGATCGCGAAGAAGCTGGAGATGCTGTACATCTTCAAGGGCAGCTACGACAAGGCCAACCGCTCCTCGCACAAGTCGTATCGGGGGCCGGGCATGGCTCAGGGCCTCAAGATCCTGGAGAAGGTCAGGAAACAGGTCGGCGTGCCGGTGCTGACCGACGTCCACGAGGACACGCCGATCGACGAAGTGGCTGCGGTCGTGGACGTGATCCAGACGCCGGCGTTCCTGTGCCGCCAGACCAACTTCATGCAGAAGGTGGCCAGGGCCGGCAAGCCGGTCAACGTCAAGAAAGGCCAGTTCATGTCGCCGCTGGAGATGGGCAACGTGATCGAGAAGATGAAGGACGTGGCCAAGCACCAGTTCCTGTTGTGCGAGCGCGGATTCTCGTTCGGCTATAACAATCTCGTCGCCGACATGCGCGGCCTGGCGCAGATGCGCCGCTTCGCGCCAGTGGTGTTCGACTGCACCCACACCGCGCAGCTGCCGGGCGGGCAGGGCAACGCCTCGGGCGGCATGCGCGAGATGATCTCGGTACTGTCGCGCGCCGCGGTCGGCGCCGGCGTCGCCGGCCTGTTCCTGGAGACGCACCCCGATCCGGACAAGGCCCTGTGCGACGGCCCGAATTCCTGGCCGCTGAAGCACATCGAGCCGCTGCTGAAGACGCTGCACGCGCTCGACCGCGTCGTAAAGCACCACGTCCCCGAAGAAATCAAGTACGCGAAGGACCTCTGAACAACCCGGCGGCATGGAATGCCGCCCTACGTAGGTCGGCAATCCATTGCCGACAGGAAACCATGTCGAAAATCACCAAGGTCATCGGACTCGAAGTCCTCGACTCCCGCGGCAACCCGACGGTCGAGGCCGAGGTCTGGCTGAAGTCCGGCGCGCGCGGCCGCGCCGCGGCGCCCTCCGGCGCCTCCACCGGCACGCGCGAGGCGGTCGAGCTGCGCGACGGCGACAAGGAACGCTACCTCGGCAAGGGCGTGCAGCACGCCGTCGCCAACATCAACAAGGAACTGGCGAAGCTCGTCACCGGCATGGACGCGCAGCACCAGGACCAGCTCGACGCGGCGATGATCGAGCGCGACGGTTCGCCCAACAAGGTGCGCCTCGGCGCCAACGCGATCCTCGCGGTGTCGCTGGCCAGCGCCCAGGCCGCCGCGGCGGAGAAGGGCAGAGGCCTGTTCCGGCACTTGGGCGGCTCGAAAGCCACGGTGTTGCCGGTGCCGATGATGAACGTCATCAACGGCGGCGCCCATGCCGACAACAATGTGGACATCCAGGAGTTCATGATCCTGCCGGTCGGCGCGAAGAGCTTCGCCGAGGCATTGCGCTGGGGCGCCGAGATCTTCCACGCGCTCAAGGGCGTGCTGCGCAACCGCAAGCTCAACACCGCGGTTGGCGACGAGGGCGGCTTCGCGCCGGACCTGCCGTCGAACGAGGCCGCGCTGGCGGTGCTGGGCGAGGCGGTGGACAAGGCCGGTTATGGACTTGGCCGCGACGTCTACCTGGGCCTCGACGTGGCCAGCAGCGAGTTCTTCAAGGACGGCAAGTACCACCTCGAAAGCGAGAACAAGCAGTTCACGCCGGACCAGTTCACCGATTACCTCGCCGGCATCTGCCAGCGCTACCCGGTGATCTCGATCGAGGACGGCTGCGCCGAGAACGACTGGGACGGCTGGGCGCTGCTGACGAAGAAGCTCGGCGGCAAGGTGCAGCTGGTCGGCGACGACCTGTTCGTCACCAACACCGCCATCCTCAAGCGCGGCATCGACCAGGAGATCGCCAACGCCATCCTGATCAAGCCCAACCAGATCGGCACGCTGACCGAGACCCTCGCGGCCATCAAGATGGCGACCAAGGCCGGCTACGCCAGCATCGTGTCGCACCGTTCCGGCGAGACCGAGGATTGCGCCATCGCCGACATCGCGGTCGGCACCGCGGCGACGCAGATCAAGACCGGCTCGCTGTGCCGCGCCGACCGCACCGCCCAGTACAACCAGCTGCTGCGCCGCGAGCGCGAGCTGGGCCGCCGGGCGCGTTACCCGGGGGCGCGAGCATTTCCAGTAAAACTGCGCTAAATTAAGGAGATGCGGCGTATTCTTACAGTGGTTTTGATGCTGATGTTCGCGGGCCTGCAGTATCGGCTGTGGGTCGCGGACGGCGGGCTGGCGCACACGCACCGGCTCGCCAACGACGCGCGCGCGCTGGGGGAGCAGAACGCCCGCCTGGCCGCGCGCAACGCCGCACTCGACGCCGAGATCGCCGACCTCAAGTCCGGCGTGGCCGCGATCGAGTCCCGTGCCCGCATCACGCTGGGCATGGTGCGCGACGGCGAGACCTTCTTCCTCGTCGTCGACCCGACCTGAGTTGAACGCGCCCGCGACGCCCCATTACTGGGCGGTCGTCCCGGCCGCCGGCACCGGCGCGCGGATGCGCGCGGCCAAGCCCAAGCAATACCTGAAGCTGCGCGGCCGCAGCGTGCTCGAGTACAGCGTCAACCCGCTGATGGACGCGCCGTGGATCGAAGGCGTGGTCATCGTGCTGGCGCCCGGCGACGAGGATTTCGCCAGGCTCGCGCTGGGCCGCCACTGGAAGATCCACACCGCCGCCGGCGGCGTGAAGCGCGCCGACTCGGTGCTCGCCGGGCTGAAGAAAGTCGAGGAGCTCACCAGGACCGCGGCGCCGTACGTACTGGTGCACGACGCGGCGCGGCCTTGCCTGCAGCGCGCCGACCTCGAGCGCCTGCGCGACGAGGCCACCGGCGAGAACGGCGGCCTGCTGGCCGTGGCCATGTCCGACACCGTCAAGCGCGCCGAAGGCACGCATGCCGCCTCCACCGTGAGCCGGCGCGAGTTGTGGCGGGCCCAGACACCGCAGCTGTTCCGCCTCGACCTGCTGCGCGCGGCGCTGGAGGACTGCCTGGCGCGGGGCGTCGAGATCACCGACGAAGCCGCCGCCATGGAAGCCACCGGCCGCCGGCCGCGCCTGGTCCACGGCAGCGAGGGCAACCTCAAGGTCACCGTGCCCGACGACCTCGCGCTGGCCGAGTTCTGGCTCGCGCGCATCGAGAACGGCCGCTAGGGGACTGTCACCTTTTTCGGAGAGACGCTTGAAGAAACGCAAACGGACATCGAAAAAGGGGACTGTCCCCGTTTTCAGGGTTGGCCATGGCTTCGACGTCCATCGCCTGGAGAAGGGCGACGGCGTCACCCTCGGCGGCGTGCGCATCGCCTGCCCGTACCGCGTCGTGGCGCACTCCGACGGCGACGTGCTGATCCACGCGCTGTGCGACGCGCTGCTCGGCGCCGCCGGCCTGGGCGACATCGGCCGGCACTTTCCCGACACCGACGCGAAATACCAGGGAGCCGACAGCCGCGCGCTGCTGCGCGAGGTGGCGCGCAAGCTTGGCGAGGCGGGCTGGAAGCCCGTCAATGCCGATCTCACGCTGATCGCCGAGGCTCCGCGCATTGCGCCGCACGTCGAGGCGATGCGCGAGCGCCTGGCCGCCGACCTCGGCCTGGGGCGCGACGCCGTCAACGTCAAGGCCACCACCACCGAGGGGCTCGGCTTCACCGGCCGCAAGGAAGGTATTGCCGCGCAGGCCGCCGTGCTGGTGGAGCGCAAGTAATCCGGTCACGGTTGCGGCGCGCGCGAGCGCTTATACTGCCGCCCATGCTGAAGTCCGTCGCCGGCTCCCTGTCCACGCGTCGCCGCGCCTCGCGCGGCCGCGACACCGGCGAGGAGATCCTGAACGCGGCCGAGAACCTGCTGCAGCGGCGCGGCTACAACGCCTTCAGCTACCACCACATTGCCGTGCAGCTGGGCGTGCGCAACGCCGCGATCCACTACCACTTCCCGGCCAAGGAAGACCTCGGCGTGGCGCTGGTGCGGCGCTACCAGGAGCGCTTCCGGGACTGGATCAAGACCACCGATGGCGTGGACTGCTGCTGGAAGCGGCTGCAGGCCTATTTCCAGACCTACCTCGACTTCCTGCAGGCCGACTGCAAGTGCTGCCCGGGAGGCGTGCTCGGTACCGAGTTCCACGCCATTCCCGAGGCGATGCAGGAGCAGGCCCGCACGCTGATGCGCGAAATTTACGAGTGGCTGGTGAAGACGCTCGAAGCCGGACGCGGTCAGGGCTCGCTCTCGTTCAGCGGTCGTCCGGAGGACAAGGCCATCGAGATCGGCGCCGCGCTGCAGGGCGGGCTGCAGATCGCCCGCATGGCCGGCCCCGAGCGCTTCCACCAGGTGCTGGCCCAGCTGTCGCTCGAGCTGACCGGCCGCCCGCAGTACGCGACCACGCTCGCCGCGTAAAATGGGGTCGGGTTAACTTTTTCGCGCCGCCGCAGTCCCGGCTTCGGCACCCTGAAAAGTTAACCCGACCCCATTTCGCGCAGCAGCACGTACACCGCGCCGGTCCCGCCGTCCTCCCTGCGTGCCGAGCAGAACGCCAGCACCTCGCTGCGCTGGCGCAGCCAGCCGTCGAGCCGCTGCTTGAGCACCGGGCCGTCACCCTTCGAGCGCAGGCCCTTGCCGTGGATGATGCGCACGCAGCGGGCGCCGGCGTCCCGGCTCGCCGCGAGGAAGCGCGTCATCTCCGGCCTGGCCTCGTCCCAGCGCAGGCCATGCAGGTCGAGCACGGCGCCGACGCGGTAGGTGCCGCGGCGCAAGCGGCGGAACACCGCGTCCTGGATGCCGGCGCCGCGGTAGAGCAGCTCGTCGCCGACGTCGGGCAGCGGCCCCTCGCGGCTCTCGCGAAGGGCCTCGCGCTCGTCGGCCTCGTGCTGCAGCGGGCGCGGCGCCGGCCGGCGCGGCTCGGGCGGCCGCCGGCCGCCGGGCTTGAGCGGCTTGACGTCCTTGACCGCCGCGCGGAACAGGCCTGAATCGTCGTCTGGATCGCGGGACATGCAAAAATATACCCATGCGGATTCTCCTTTCCAATGACGACGGCTGCCGGGCCCCGGGCCTGCGGACACTCGCCGACACGCTGCGCGCGCACTGCGAGCTGACCATCGTCGCCCCCGACCGCAACCGCAGCGGCGCCAGCAACTCGCTGACGCTGCTCAACCCGGTGCGCGCCATGCGCCATGACGACGGCGTGGTCTGCGTGGACGGCACGCCCACCGATTGCGTGCACCTGGCGCTGACCGGCCTGATGGAGATCGAGCCGGACATGGTGGTCTCCGGCATCAACGCCGGGCCCAACATGGGCGACGACGTGCTGTACTCGGGCACCGTGGCCGCTGCCATGGAGGGGCGCCACCTGGGCCTGCCGGCGATCGCGGTGTCCTGCGCCGCCTCGACGCCGAAGCACTACGAGACCGCCGCCCGCGTGACGCTGCAGCTGATCCAGCGCCTGCAGATCGACCGCCTGGCCAACGACGCGGTGCTCAACGTCAACGTGCCCGACCGGCCGTTCGACCAGCTGACCGGCTTCGAGGTCACGCGCCTCGGCAACCGCCACCGCGCCGAGAAGGCGCAGCAGGGCCAGGACCCGCGCGGTCGCACCATCTGGTGGATCGGCAACGCCGGCGCCGAGCAGGACTGCGGCCCCGGCACCGATTTCCACGCGGTGGCGCAGGGCAGGGTCTCCATCACGCCGATCGACACCGACCTCACCCACCACCGCGCGCTCGAGAACGTCGGCAAGTGGGCGCGGGGCCTGGACCGGTGACCGCCCACCACCACACCCGCGGGCTCGGCCTGGCCTCCGACGCCAGCCGCAAGCGCCTGATCGACGAGGTGCGCGGCTGGGGCGTCAAGGACCCGCGCGTGCTCGAGGTGCTGGCCAGGGTGCCGCGCCACGAGTTCCTCGAGGACGCCTTCAAGGGCCGCGCCTACGAGAACAACGCGCTGCCGATCGGCCTGTCGCAGACCATCTCGCAGCCCTACATCGTCGCGCTGATGACCGAGGCGATCCTGCAGGGCGGCAAGCCGCACAAGGTGCTCGAGATCGGCACCGGCTCCGGCTACCAGACCGCGGTGCTGGCCGAGCTGGCGCCGGCGGTGTTCACGGTCGAGCGCCTCAAGCTGCTGTCGCAGCAGGCGCGCGCGCGGCTCGAGCGGCTCGGCTACCACAACATCCTGTTCACCTACGCCGACGGCATGAATGGCTGGGCCGCGCACGCGCCGTACGACGCCATCGTCGTCACCGCCGCGGCCGGTGAAGTGCCCAAGGCGCTGCTCGACCAGCTCGCGCCGGGCGGGCGGCTGGTGATCCCGGTCGGCGCGCCCGGCGTGCAGCGGCTGCAGCTGATCACGCGCACGCCCGCGGGGCTGGTCACGCGCCAGCTCGGCGACGTCAGCTTCGTGCCCCTGCTCGGCGGGCGCGGCTGATGATCCAGGACTTCATCGACTGGCTGTCGGAGCTGTACGGGGGCCTCGGCTACTTCGAGATCGTCGTGCTGATGGCGCTCGAATCGAGCCTGTTCCCGGTGCCCTCGGAGCTGGTGATGATCCCGGCCGGCTACCGCGCCGCCACCGGCGCGCTCGACCCGGCGCTGTGCGTGCTGGCCGGCACGGTCGGCTCGGTCATCGGCGCCAGCGCCAACTACCTGCTCGGCGAGTACGTCGGCCGCGCCTTCCTGCTGCGCTACGGCAAGTACCTGCTGATCGACGCCGCCAGGTACCACGAGGCCGAGGCGATGTTCCTGCGCAACGCGCGCCTGGCCACCTTCATCGGCCGGCTGCTGCCCGTGGTGCGGCACCTGATCTCGCTGCCGGCCGGCGTATTCGGCATGCCGTGGGGCTGGTTCATCGCCATCACCGCGCTCGGCGCCGCGATCTGGTGCGCGGTGCTGGTCGCGGCCGGCTACTACTTCGGCGAGCCGGCGGTGGCGCTGGCCATGCAGTACACCCACGAACTGGCGATCGCGGTCGCCGTGGGCCTGGTGGCGTTCGCGACGTGGTTCCTGTTCCACAAGGTGCGCAAGCGCGAGGCGGAAACGCCATGAGCGCGCCACGCGCGCTGGGGCTGGTGCTGGCGGCCGTGCTGGCGGGCGGCTGCACCGAGGCTTACCGCTGGAGCGACAGCCCGTCGCGCCGGCCGCCGCCCCGGGTCGAGGTGCCCGAGGGCTATCACCTGATCGAGCAGGGCGACACGGTGTACTCCATCGCCTTCCGCAACCAGCTCGACTTCCGCGAGCTCGCGGCCTGGAACGACATCGGACCGGATTACCTGATCCATCCGGGCCAGACCCTGCGCCTGACGCCGCCGCCCGGCGGTGCGCCGATCCGCACCACGCCGATCGGCCCGCCGCCGCCGACCGGCAGCGTCGGCTCGGCGCCGGCCGCGCCGCGTCCGCCGACACCCGCGGCGCCCGCCGAAGTGGTGCTCAAGTTCGCCTGGCGCTGGCCGACCGCCGGCAGCGTGCTCAAGCCGTTCAGCGAAGGCGGCAAGGGCGTGGACATCGGCGGCACGCTGGGCCAGCCGGTGGTCGCGGCCGCGCCCGGGAAGGTGGTCTACAGCGGCGGTGCGCTCAAAGGCTACGGCGAGCTGATCATCATCAAGCACGACGATGTGCACCTGTCGGCCTACGGTTACAACCGCAGGCGCCTGGTCGGCGAAGGCGCGACGGTCGCGGCCGGCCAGCCGATCGCCGAGCTCGGCCTCGGGCCCGAGCAGAAACCGGTGCTGCATTTCGAAGTGCGCCGGCGCGGCAAGCCGGTGGATCCGGCAGGCTACCTTCCGAAGCAATAAAAAAAGGGGACGCACACCTTTTTCCGGAAAAGGTGTGCGTCCCTTTTTTACACTTTTTTACAGCGCGCGCAGCGCCTCGACGATCGGCGTGCGCACTGCCCGCAGCGCCGGGGGCAGGCCGCCGAGCAGCCCGACCAGGCAGGCCAGCGCCGTGCCCTGCGCCAGCAGCGCCGGCGTGACGGCGAAGGCGAAGGCGATCTGGGTGAAGCTCGCGCCGTTGACGGTCGAGACCACGTGGCCGTTGAACAGCAGCCAGGCGCCGGCCCCGCCGACGACGGCGCCCAGCAGGCACAGCGCCACGCTTTCGAGCATCACCGAGGCCACGACCGGCAGTCCCTGGAAGCCGAGAGCGCGCAGCGTGCCGATCTCGACGCTGCGCGACTCGATCGAGGCGTACATCGTGTTGACCGCCGCGAACAGCGCGCCGAGGCCCATGATCGAGGCCACCAGCCAGCCGATGGCCCGCATGGCCCGCCCGAGGATGCCGGTCTGGTTGGCGTAGTAGTCGGTTTCGCGCTGCGCGATGTGCTGCAGCCGCGGATCGCCGGCAATGGTGTCGCGGCACAGTTCGAAGCTGCCGGCGGACTCGAGCAGCCCGATCATCGAGCTGTAGCTGGTGAGGTCGAACGCCGCCATCACCACCTCGGCGTCGCTCCAGGCCTCCGATTCGAGCGCGCCCCCGCCGGCCGCGAACGTGCCGACCACGCGCCAGGCGACGTCGGACAGCACGACGGTGCCGCCGGGCGCCAGCCCCTCGAACTGGTCCGCCGCGCCGCGGCCGACGATCAGCTCGCGCAGGCCCGGCTCGAACATGCGCCCGGCGATGAGCTGCACTTCCGGGCGGATCTCGAGCACGCGCGGGCCGACGCCGCGCACCACGACGTTGCCGTCGCGGCCGCTGCGCATCTTCAGCGCGCTGACCGCGTAACGCTCGAGCGACACGGCGGCCGCGCCGTCGGCGAGGCGCCGCAGTCCGGGCGCGCCCTGCAGCGCCGCGGCCTGGTCGCGCGTGATGGTGCTGCTGCCCTCGAAGTTCTCGCTGCTGCTGATCACGACGACCCGGTCGGCGTGGCCGCTGGTGGCGTAGGTGCGCTGGAAGCCTTCGGCCATCGCCAGCATGGACACCATCACGCCGGTGACGCCGGCCATGCAGACCACGATGACGGCGGCCACGCCCCAGCGCGCCGGCAGCGTGCGCAGGTTCAGCGCCGTCACCGCCAGGATGCGCGCCAGCATCGCTCAGGTCCGGGCCAGCGCGGCCATGACCGACAGCCGCGCCGAATGCCAGGCCGGGACCAGGGCGGCGAGCAGGCCGAGCGCGAACGCCAGCGCCGCGCCGCCCAGCACGATCGGCCACTCCAGGCGCAGGAACGGCAGCACCGCCGCCACCGCGGCGGCCAGCGGCTTCAGCGCCGCCCATGCCAGCGCGAGCCCGGCCAGCCCGGCCGCTACGCACAGCAGCAGCGACTCGACCGCGACCAGTGCGGCGACGCGGGCGTCGGTGAAGCCGAGCGTCTTGAGCACCGCCAGCTCGGGGATGCGCTCGCGGAAGGCGCGCATCATGGTGTTGCCGGCGACGATCAGCAGCGTGAAGAACACCGCCGACAGGATCGACGTGACGATCAGGCCGACGTCGCCGACCTGCGACAGCTGGGTGCGCTGCTGCTCGGCCTCGGTCTGGGTGCGCGTGGGATTGCCGGAGTTCTGGAACAGCGCGTCGATGGCCTTGCCCAGCGTCGGCGCCAGCGCGGGGCTCGTCATCTTGACGATGTAGAGGTCGACGACGTCGCGCCGCGCGCGCGCCTCGTTGACGTAGTCGTAGCGCACGAACGAGCGCAGCGCCGTGACCTCGCCGAGCAGCTCCTCGTTGAAGTCGAAGATGCCGATCACGTCGAACTCCCAGGCGTGGCCGCCGTCGCGGCGCTGCACGTAGTTCGAGGTGACCTGGATGTGGTCGCCGACCTTCCAGCCGAGCTTGGCCGCCATCTGCCGCCCGGCGATGAGGCCGGTGCGGGTCTCGCGGAAGGCCCTCAGGTACTCGGGCGTGGTCACGAAGCGCGCGTCGGCGAAGATGGTTTCATCGGTCGCCACGGCGAGCCCGGTGTCGGCGCGGAAGGTCGCGTACGACATCGGGAACAGCACGCCCGGCGTCACCACGCGCACGCCGGGCAGCGCCTCGATGCGGCTGCGGAAGGCGTAGGGCAGGCCGCGGTCGAGGCGCCCGTAGCGGTCCGTGGTCAGCAGGTTGTCGGCGCCGGCCAGGCGCGCGTCGAGGTGGAACACGCTGTTGAACGCCTGCAGCATGCCGAACAGCATGAAGGCGATGGCGATCGAGGCGAACGTGGTCATGGTGCGCACGCGCCGCCGCCACAGCATGGCCCAGACCAGCGGCAGGAAACGCACCGGGCGGCCTCGTCAGTCCTCGCGGATGTAGCGCACCGCGCCGACGTAGCGGTCGCGCCAGTGCTTCGCGGTGACCTTGATCACCTCGACTTCGCCGTCGCGCACCGGCGCGTGCACGGCTTCGCCGTCGCCGATGAACATCACCACGTGCAAGTCAGCGGCCTTGCGGTCGCCGAAGTGGTAGAACAGCAGGTCGCCCGGGCGCGCGTCCTTGAACTTGATCGCCCGTCCGGCCCTCTTCTGCGCCGCGGCCGAGCGCGGCAGCTTGATGCCGGCCTGCTGGTAGCTGTACAGCACCAGGCCGCTGCAATCGAAGCCCTCGGACGGGCTCTCGCCGCCGTACTGGTAGTCCTCGCCGACCTGGTCGAGCGCGGTCTCGACCACCTCCTCGCGCTGCTCGTCGGCTTTCGACTGGAACATCCCGCAGCCGGAAGCAAGCAGGAACAGGGGACAGACCACCATTTCCACGATGCGCCTGGGTTTCGCCGTGGGGGTCCCGGAATTGGTGGTCTGTCCCCGGTCTGCGCTCATTGGGGCGGCGGCGCCGTCTTCTGCATCGACGGCCGCTGCGCGAACACCGTGTACCAGTGGGCGAGGGCGTCGCGCTCCTTGCGCCATTCGAGGTAGGGCAGTCGGAAGTCGAGGTAACCGAGCGCGACGCCGCAGGTGATCTCGCAGAGGCCCGGCGTCTGCAGCGCCAGCAGCCCGGCGTCGCGATTGAGCTGGTCGAGCGCGCGGCGGATCGCGGCGGTCTGGCGGTCGAGGAACGGGATGTAGTGGATGCTCTCGGGGCGGCGCTTCTCCATGACGATGCCGACCGCGGCGTCGATCACGCCGTCGGCCAGCTGCGCGCGCCGCAGCACTTCCCAGCGCTTGGCGCCGCGCGACAGCGTGGCCAGGCCGGCCTTCCTGTGGGTGAGGTAGTCGAGGATCAGCGCGCTGTCGAGCAGGGCCTCGTTCCTGTCGGTGACCAGCGTCGGCACTTTCGACAGCGGGTTGGCCGCCAGCATTTCGGGCGGCGGGTTGAACGGGTCGGTGACGATCTCCTCGATTTCGCCGGCCAGCCCCAGCTCCTCGATGGCGATGCGGACCTTGCGCCCGTACGGCGAAGTCTTGCTGGAGTAGAGCTTCATCGGCATGGCGGCACTCTAACCGAATCAAAAAAAGGGGACAGAACTATTTTTCCCGAGGGTGTGCGGCAGCGGCCTTCGGGCCAAAAAAATAGTTCTGTCCCCTTTATTTCCGCCTTTTTTCAGCTCTTCAGCGCGTCGAGATATTTCTCGGCGTCGAGCGCCGCCATGCAGCCGGTGCCGGCGCTGGTCACGGCCTGGCGGTACACGTGGTCCATGACGTCGCCGGCGGCGAACACGCCGGGAATGCTGGTCGCGGTGGAGTCGCCCTCGCTGCCGCCGCGCACCTTGATGTAGCCGCCCGCCATGTCGAGCTGGCCTTCGAAAATCCTGGTGTTCGGCTCATGCCCGATGGCGATGAACACGCCCTTGACGTCGAGCGCCCGCGTGCCGCTGGCGCCGTTGACGCCGCGCACGCGCGCGCCGGTGACGCCCGAAGCGTCGCCCAGCACCTCGTCGAGCGTGTGGTTCCAGATGACCTCGGCCTTGCCCTCGGCCACCCGCCTGGCCAGCTTGTCGTGCAGGATTTTCTCGCCGCGGAACTTGTCGCGGCGGTGGACCACGTAGACCTTGCTGGCGATGTTGGCGAGATACAGTGCTTCCTCGACCGCGGTGTTGCCGCCGCCGATCACCGCCACGTCCTGGCCCTTGTAAAAAAACCCGTCGCAGGTGGCGCAGGCGCTCACGCCCTTGCCGCTGAACGCCTTCTCGGACGGCAGGCCCAGGTACTTGGCCGACGCGCCGGTGGTGATGATCAGCGCATCGCAGGTGTAGCTGCCCTGGTCGCCCTTGAGCGTGAATGGGCGCCGCTTCAGGTCCACGGCGTTGATGTGGTCGAACACGACTTTCGTGTCGAAGCGCTCGGCATGCTTCTGCATCCGCTCCATCAGCGCCGGGCCGAGCAGGCCCTCGACGTCGCCGGGCCAGTTGTCGACCTCGGTGGTGGTCATCAGCTGGCCGCCCTGCTGCAGGCCGGTGATCAGCACCGGCTTGAGGTTGGCGCGCGCGGCGTAGACCGCGGCCGTGTAACCGGCCGGGCCGCTGCCGAGGATGATGAGGGGATGGTGGCTGGACATGAGGCGCAGTAGGTTACCGGAAACTTGCTCGCTAACCCTTAGATAAGGGCGGTAAACTGGATGTCAATGTCTGAACCCAAGTCACTGCTCGGCCGCGTGTTCGGCTGGATTGGCGGCCTGATCGCGCTGGTCTACCGGCTGATCGTCATCGGCCTGTTCCTGGTGGTCGCCGTCGGCATCTGGCTGGCAGTCCGCGGTGGCCCGGTGCCGAGCGTGGAAAGCAACATCGCGCTGGTGATCTACCCGTCCGGCCAGCTGGTCGACGCGCGCGAGCAGGACCCGACCCAGCGCTTCTTCGAGCAGCTGTCCGGCGAGCCGCCGTCGCAGACGCCGGTGCGCGACCTGACCGACGCGCTGGAAAAGGGCGCCGACGACCCGCGCATCTCGGTGGCGGTGCTCAAGCTCGTCCAGATGTGGGGCGCCGGCTTCGCCCAGGCCCAGGAGATCGCCACCGCGGTCAAAAAATTCCGCGCCGCCGGCAAGCCGGTGTACGCCTACGGCCCGGGCTACGACCAGGCCAGCTACCTGATGGCGGCGCAGGCCGAGACCCTCACGCTCGACCCGATGGGCATGGTGCTGATCGAAGGCCTGGACGTGTACCAGAACTTCTTCAAGGAAGGCCTCGACAAGCTCGGCGTCAACGTCCACATCTTCCGCGTCGGCGAATACAAGTCGGCGGTCGAGCCGTTCGAGCGCAACGACATGTCGGCCGAGGCCAAGGAAGCCAACCTCGACTGGCTCGGCGACCTGTGGCTGACCTACCGCCGCGAGGCCGGCGCCGCGCGCAAGCTGCCGGACACCGCGGTGCAGGCCTACGTCGAGACCATGGCCACGGCCCTGACCCAGAACGGCGGCGACGCCGCCGGGCTGGCCAAGGCGGCGAGGCTGATCGACGAGATCGAGACCCAGCAGGAATTCCGCGCGCGCGTGGCCAAGATCGTCGGCTGGGACGACGAGCGCGGCACCTTCCGCCAGGTCAACCACACGCAGTACCTCGACGTGCTCGAGCACGAGCGCGGGCTCTCCCCGCCGAACGGCGACAAGATCGTCGAGCTGGTGGTGGCACAGGGCGAGATCGTCGACGGCGACAGCGAGCCGGGCCTCGCCGGCGCCGACACCATCGCGCGCCAGCTGGCCGAAGCCCGCCTCGACGACGACGTCGCCGCGGTGGTGCTGCGCATCGACTCGCCGGGCGGCAGCGTGTTCGCCTCGGAGCGCATCCGCCGCGAAGTCAAGGCGCTGCAGGCCGACCGCAAGCCGGTGGTGGTGTCGATGGGCAACGTCGCGGCATCGGGCGGCTACTGGATCGCGATGGACGCCGACGAGATCTGGGCGCACGACACGACCATCACCGGCTCGATCGGCATCTTCGCGCTGCTGCCGACTTTCGAGAAGCCGCTGGCCAAGATGGGCATCCACACCGACGGCGTCGGTACCACGCCGCTGGCCGGCGCGTTCCGCGCCGACCGGCCGCTGTCGCCCGACGCCACCACCGTGATCCAGACCCAGCTCGAGCAGGGCTACAAGCTCTTTACCGAAGGCGTGGCGGCGGCACGCGAGCTGCCGATCGCCAAGGTGCAGGAGATCGCGCGCGGCCGCGTCTGGAGCGGCGCTGATGCGATCGCGCTGGGGCTGGTCGACCAGGTCGGCAACTTGAACGACGCGATCGCGGCGGCTGCGCGGCTGGCCAGGCTCGAGCCGGACGCCTGGCGCCTGCGCGAGGCGGTGGAGGAGCGGCCGCTGCCGCTGCTGCGCGTGCTGGAGCTGGTCGGCACCTCGCGGATGCGCGCGGCGGCGAAAGCCTGGCTGCCGGAGGCCGCGTTGAAGCCGGTCGAGCGCGTGGCGCGCAAGCTGCGCTGGCTGTCCGACCCGCGCGGGTTGTACGCGCATTGCTTCTGCACGCCGTCGCTCGGGCATTCCACTCCCCCGTAAATGGGCGTCCTCCGCGTCGAGGGCGCGCGGCTCTACTACCAGCTGGCCGGGTCCGGTCCGCCGCTGGTGCTGCTGCACGGCCTGGGCGCCAGCGGCCTGGACTGGGAATACCAGGTCCCCGAGTTCTCTAAGCACTTCCGGGTCGTGGTGCCGGACTTCCGCGGGCACGGCGCCAGCGACCGCACCGGCGATTACAGCGTGCAGCGTTTCGCCGACGACACCTGGCGCCTGCTGGACCGCCTGCGCATCGCGGCGCCGACCCTGGTCGGCCACTCGATGGGCGGGGCGGTGGCCATGCAGATGGCGCTGGACCGGCCCGGCTGCGTGCCGCGCATGGTGCTGACCAACACCCTGCCGAGCTTCCGCACCGACACGGTCGGCAAGCGCTTCATGCTGTGGACGCGCCTGATGATGATGAGCCTGCTCGGGCCGCGCCGGCTGGCCGAGATCATGACGCGGCGCAGCTATCCGCGCGCCGACCAGGCCGCGCTGCGCGCCCGGGTGGCGAAACGCAACGCGCGCAACGACCGCAACGTCTACGCCGCCACGATCCGCGCGCTGACCCGCTGGTCGGTGGAGGACCGCGTCGCCCAGCTGGCCATGCCGGTGCTGGTGATGGCCGCCGAGCACGACTACGTGCAGCGCCTGGACGTGGAGCGCTTCGTCAGCACCCTGCCCAACGGCTGGCTGCGCCACTTCCCGGGCGCGCGCCACGGCCTGCCGCTCGAGATGCCGGCCGAGTTCAACGGCGCGGTGCTGGAGTTCCTGCGGCAGGCGGCGGAGGCCCCTGCCGCCGGCAGCGCTCCAGCTGCAGCGCACGGTTCGTGAACACCCAGTCCACGCCGCGCGCCGCCTCGCGGTAGAGCAGGGCGGGCGAGGTCGGGAAGCCCGAGCCGACGCGCTGCCCGGCGCCGTGGTGGGCGCGGATGTGGCGCGCGCGCAGCGCCGCGTAATGACAGGCGAAGCCGCCGCGCTTCGAGGCCTGCGCTTCGGCGCCGATCGCGCCGGAATTCAGGCGGGCAATGCCGAGCGTGCGCGCCGCGGGCAGCGACGGCAGCCGCGCGAACATTTCCGGCGCCAGGCTCAGCACGTGGCAGCGGCTGGAGGCGAGCGCCGGCGCCAGCGCCTCGGCCAGGCGGCGGTCCTGCAGTCCCGGATCGGGATAGCGCTCGGCCTTGAGCTCGACCATCAGGTGGAACTCGCCGCTGTAGCGCCGCACCAGCTCGTGCAGTGTCGGCACCTGCGGGAAGCGCGCCAGCACGTCCGCCAGCCCCAGGTCGGCGAGGCGCGCGCGGCTGCCGTACAGCCGCAGGAAGTCGGCGTCGTGGAACACCACCGGCACCAGGTCGCGCGTCCAGCGCACGTCGAATTCCAGCCCGAACACGCCGGAGCCGCGCAGCGGGTCGAACGCGGCATAGGTGTTCTCGAGCACCCCCGGCGCGTCGCGCTGGCCGCGGTGCGAGACGATGGCGACCGCTTCGAGCTGGGCCGCGGTCGGCCGGTGCCGCGGCAGCGCGTAGAGCGCGTCGACGGTCTTGAGGAAGGCCTGGTCGAGCCAGAGCGGCATGGCGCCGGCCTCAGGCGTACTTGTCTGCCGTGTCGCCGGACAGGCGCATCGAATAGTCCACGGCCTGCACGTGCTTGGTGATGCCGCCGATCGAGATGCGGTCGACGCCGGTGTCGGCGATGTCGCGCACGTTGTTCAACGTCACGCCGCCGGAGGCCTCGAGCACGGTGCGGACCTTGTTGAGCCGGCGGTACTCGCGCGCCATCGACACGGCCTTGCTCAGCAGGTGGGTGGGGAAGTCGTCGAGCAGCAGCAGGTCGACGTTGGCCTCGAGGCCGGCCTGGACCTCGTTGAGCTCCTCGGCCTCCATCATCAGCGGCACGCCGGCGTTCAGCGCGCGGGCGCGCTCGATCGCGGCGCGGGCGCCGCCGGCCGCGGCGATGTGGTTCTCCTTGATCAGGATCGCGTCGTACAGGCCGAAGCGGTGGTTGGCGCCGCCGCCGCAGGCCACCGCGTACTTCTGCGCGGTGCGCAGGCCGGGCAGGGTCTTGCGCGTGTCGACGATCTGCACCGGCGTGCCGCGCACGCGCTCGACGAAGCGCCGCGTCGCGGTGGCGGTGCCGGACAGCATCTGCAGGAAGTTCAGCGCGGTGCGCTCGCCGGTCAGCAGCGCGCGCGCCGGGCCGGAGACCACGGCGACGCGCTGGTCGACGCGCGTGGTGCTGGTTTCCTTGACCTCCCAGTTCACCTGCACGCGCGGGTCGACGCGCTCACAGGTGCGCTGGAACCACGGCTGGCCGCAGATCACCGCGGCCTCGCGCGCGAACACCTCGGCGCGGGCATGGGCGTGCGCGTCCACCAGCCGGGCGGTGACGTCGCCGCTACCAACGTCCTCGGCCAGCGCGCGCTCGACGCAGGCGTCGAGGTCGGCGGGCAGCTTGGGCAGCGTGGTCAGCGTGGTGGTCGCCATGCGCCCATCTTAGAGTGCCCTGCTAGTGGTGAGTGCGACGCCGGGCACGCGCGCGCGCGGTGGCGCGGCGCGGCGACAGCAGGAACTCGAGCAGCGCCTTCTGCGCGTGCAGCCGGTTCTCGGCCTCGTGCCACACGGCGCTCTGCGGCCCGTCGATGACCTCGGCCGCGACTTCCTCGCCGCGGTGCGCCGGCAGGCAGTGCATGAACAGCGCGTCCTTCTTCGCCCGCCGCATCAGCGCGGCATCCACCTGGAAGCCGGCGAAGGCCTGCAGGCGCGCGGCGTTGTCCTGCTCCTGGCCCATGCTGGTCCAGACGTCGGTGACAACCAGATGCGCGCCGTCGGCGGCCTCGGCCGGCTCGCGCACCAGGCGGATGCGGTCGCCGGCGGCCGACAGCAGCCCGGTGGCGGGCTCGTAGCCGGACGGGCAGGCGATGACCAGCCGGAACTCGAACAGGCGCGCGGCCTCGATGAAGGAGTTGCAGACGTTGTTGCCGTCACCGACCCAGGCCACGGTGCGGCCGCGGATGTCGCCGCGCAGCTCCAGATAGGTCAGCAGGTCGGCCAGCAGCTGGCAGGGATGGTGCAGCTCGGACAGGCCGTTGATCACCGGCACGCGCGAGTGGCGCGCGATCTGCTCCTGGTCGGCCTGCGAATCGTTGCGCACCATGATGCCGTCGCACATGGACGCCAGCACGCGCGCGGTGTCGGCCAGCGGCTCGCCGCGGCCGAGCTGGATGTCGCGCGGCGACAGGAACAGCGCGTGCCCGCCGAGCTGGTCCATCGCCACCTCGAACGACACCCGCGTGCGCGTCGAGCTCTTGGCGAACAGCATCGCCAGCGTGCGGCCGGCCAGCGGGCGCGCCGCCAGCGGCCGGCGCTTCATCTGCTGCGCGCGCAGCAGCAGCCCGCGCAGCTCGGTGGCGGTGAAGTCGGAGAGCTTGAGGAAGTGGCGGATCAGAACGGCAAGCCGTGCGCCGACGCGGCCATGAACAGGATCATCGGGATCGACAGCGCGGTGTTGGTGCGCGAGGCGAGGAACGCCACGCGCCGCGCCCGGGCCTTCTGCTCGTCGGTGGCCGGCACCAGGCCGAGGATCTTCTGCTGGTTGGGCCAGATCAGCACCCAGACGTTGAAGATCATGATGGTGCCGAGCCAGGCGCCGATGCCGATGGCGTTGCCGTTCGGCGGGACCGTGCCGGCGAAGCCGAGGCTGAACGCGCCGAGCAGCCAGCTGCGCTCGAACAGGATCCAGGCGCCCGAGAGCCAGGTGACCACGGCGGCCCAGCGGAACCACAGCAGCGCGCGCGGCGCGATGTACTTGGTCACGCCGGCGCCGCCTGGCCCGCCCTTGTCGGCGGCGGCCTCGGCCAGGCCGGGCGCCTGTACGAAGTTGAAGTAGTAGAGCAGGCCGATCCAGGCGATGCCGGTGGCGATGTGCAGCCAGCGCAGCACCAGGTCCAGGTTGAAGGGCTGCTCGCCGCCGACGACCAGCACCAGCGCGATCGACAGCACCAGGCCGGTGACGAGGGTTCCCGAGATCTTGTCCAGAGGATTCATCGCTGACTCCAGCGGTCGAGGTGCGGTGCAGCATACGGCATGCGTCGCGGGCTGTTCAACGCACAACGGCCAGCGCGTATACTCGCGCCCCGCATCGATTCGCCGGCCCGCCGGAGGCTCAGTGGACCCGCTGGAACGCATCAAGAAACAGGTCACCGACAACCCCGTCATTCTCTACATGAAGGGGACGCCGGACTTCCCGCAGTGCGGGTTTTCGGCGCGCGCGGTGCAGGCCCTGAAGGAGTGCGGCGTGGAGTTCGCCTTCGTCAACATCTTCGAGGACCAGGAGGTCTACAAGACCCTGCCGAAGTTCGCCAACTGGCCGACGTTCCCGCAGCTGTACGTGAAGGGCGAGCTGGTCGGCGGCTGCGACATCACGCTGGACCTCCACCAGTCCGGCGAGCTGAAGAAGATGCTGAAGGAAGCCGTTTCCGGGAAAGCCTAAAAAAATGGGGACAGAACTATTTTCGACGGAAAATAGTTCTGTCCCCTTTTTTTCTCAGGCCGTCGCGTCCTCGAGCGGCACGATCATCGACTCGGCGATCTTGCGCGACTTCTCTTCGCCCATGGTCAGCTCGACCAGCTTCAGCGCGAAGGCCAGCGCGGTGCCCGGGCCCTGGCTGGTGATCAGGTGGCCGTCCACGACCACCGGCGCGTCGATCCAGCGCGGCAGCTGGTCCTTGAACGCGGGGAAGCAGGTCGCGCGCTTGCCCTCGAGCAGGTCGTGCGGGGCCAGCACCATGGCCGGCGCGGCGCAGATCGCGGCGTACCAGCGGCGGTTGGCGCGGTTCTGCTTGATCATCTCGACCAGTGCCTTGTTCTTGGCCAGCGCGGCGGCGCCCTGGCTGCCGCCGGGAACGGCGATCAGGTCGAAGGTCTGTTTCTTGACGTCGTTGAACGCCTCGTCGGCGGTCAGCTTGCAGCCCTTGGCCATCGTGACGGTCAGGTCGTGTTCGATGCTCGCGACCGTGACCTCGAACTGCGCGCGGCGCAGCACGTCGATAATGGTGACGGTTTCGATGTCTTCGACGCCGTTGGCGACGGGGACCAGGGCACGCATGGCACGGACCGGGAGTGTACGAGGGGCGCTAGCTTAACCCAGCGCTAGGATAGAATGCTGTTTTTCCGGCGAACCTCATAGAAAAATCAAGGAGTTATCCGCCCATGGCCGCCTATCGCCACATCAAGATTCCCGCCACTGGCGAGAAAATCACCGTCAAGAACGGCAAGTTGCACGTGCCCGACCAGCCGATCGTCGGCTACGTCGAGGGCGACGGCATCGGCCCGGACATCACCAAGGCCTGCCTGCGCATCTGGGATGCGGCGGTCAAGAAGGCCTACAACGGCAAGCGCAAGATCCACTGGTGCGAAACCTACCTCGGCGAGAAGGCCGCGGGCCTGTATGACGGCAACTACTGCCCGGACGAGACGCTCAAGGTCCTGCAGGACCTGGTGGTGTCGATCAAGGGCCCGCTGACCACGCCGGTCGGTGGCGGTTTCCGCTCGCTCAACGTCGCGCTGCGCCAGGACCTCGACCTGTACGCCTGCGTGCGCCCGGTCAAGCACTACGCCGGCGTGCCGAGCCCGCTGAAGCACCCGGGCAAGGTCGACGTGGTGATCTTCCGTGAAAATACGGAGGACGTGTACGCCGGCATCGAGTACAAGTCCGGCACGCCCGAGAACGCCAAGGTCGCCGACTTCCTCAGGAAGGAGATGAAGGCCAAGTTCTTCGAGGGCAGCGGCATCGGCATCAAACCGATCAGCGCCTTCGGCAGCAAGCGCCTGGTGCGCAAGGCCATCCAGTACGCCATCGACAACGGCCGCGAGTCGGTGACGCTGGTGCACAAGGGCAACATCATGAAGTTCACCGAAGGCGCCTTCCGTGCCTGGGGCTACGAAGTGGCCCGCGAGGAATTCGCCAACGTCACCATCACCGAAGAACAGCTCTACGCCGAGTACAAGGGCAAGCAGCCCGAGGGCAAGATCGTCATCAAGGACCGCATCGCCGACATCATGTTCCAGATGATGCTGCTGCGGCCCGAGGAGTTCGACGTGCTGGCCACGCCGAACCTCAACGGCGACTACCTGTCGGACGCGGTCGCGGCGGAAGTCGGCGGCATGGGCATCGCGCCCGGCGCCAACATCGCCGACAACGTGGCGGTGTTCGAGGCCACCCACGGCACCGCGCCGAAGTATGCCAATCAAAACAAAGTCAACCCCGGCTCGCTGCTGTTCAGCGGCGTGATGATGCTCGAGTACATGGGCTGGAAGGAGGCCGCCGACCTGATCTCGCTGGCCTATCCGGAAGTGGTGTCGGACGGCATCGTGACCTACGACTTCGCGCGCCAGATCGACGGCGCCAAGGAGGTCGGCACCTCGCAGTTCGCCGACGCGCTGATCGAGCGCTTCGAAGGCGGGCTCGACCTCGAGGCCAAGCGCAAGGCCCAGCAGGAGCAGCTCACCAAGGAGCGCAAGCAGCGCGAGATCCGCCGCCTGCTCGAGCCGATGGAGGAGATGGTCAACACCGGCCGCGCGCCGCAGAGCGTCGGCGACCTGATGACGCGCAGCCTGATCACCGTCGGCGGCGACGACTCGGTCGAGAGCGCGATGCACGAGATGACCAGCAACAACGTCAGCTGCATCGTGGTCGAGCCGAACAAGAAGGGCGAGTGGGGGATCATGACGCGGCGCGACATCGTCACCAAGATCGTGCACGCCAACCGCAGCACCGCGTCGTCGAAGGTCAACGACATCGCCAGCCGGCCGCTGTTCTCGGTGCCGGCGGAGACCACGATCCGCGAGGCGGCGAAGCTGCTGGCCGAGAAGAACTTCTCGCGCCTGGCCATCGCCCAGGGCGACAAGATCATCGGCATCGTGACCGAGACCGACATCTTCAACTCCGTCGAGCGGTTCGGCTGGGTGGAGTAAGGAAGGGGACGGACCTGAGGTCCGTCCCCGTACGCCCATGCGCATCCTGATCGCCGATGACTCGCGCACCCTGCGCACGGCGCTGGGCGACCAGCTGCGCGCGATGGGGCACGAGGTCACCGAGGCCCACGAGGGCCAGCAGGCGATCGACCTGTACCGTACGCACGACCCCGACCTGCTGGTGCTCGACGTGGACATGCCGGTGATGAACGGCTACGAAGCGGCACGCCAGATCCGCGCGCTGTCCGGCGACCACGAGTGGGTGCCGATCATCTTCCTGAGCAGCAACATCGGCGACAAGGACATCGCCTCGGGCATCGAGGCCGGAGGCGACGACTACCTGGCCAAGCCGGTGAGCCCGATCGTGCTGCGCGCCAAGATCAACGCCATGCAGCGCATCACCGACATGCGCCAGCGCCTGGTGGACCTCAAGGAGCAGCTCGAGAAGCACAACGCATCCTTGCTGGAGGAGTCGAGCCAGGATTCACTGACCGGCATCCCGAATCGCCGCACCTTCGACGCGGCGTTCGAGCAGGAGTGGAACCACCACACGCGCACCGGCAAGCCGCTGGCGCTGCTGCTGGCCGACGTGGATTACTTCAAGCGCTACAACGACACCTACGGCCACCAGAAGGGCGACCAGGCGCTGAAGGTGGTGGCCGAGGCGCTGCGCGGCGCCGCGCGCCGCAAGGTGGACGTGGTGGCGCGCTACGGCGGCGAAGAGTTCGCGGTGCTGCTGCCCGACACCACGCCGGTCAGCGCGCTGCTGGTCGCGGGCCGGGTGCTGGAGTCGCTGCGCTCGCAGCGGCTGACGCACGAGGCCTCGCCGAGCGGCCACGTCACCATGAGCATCGGCGCGTGCGCGGTGGCGCCGAACGCCGGCCTGAACGCCGCCGACCTGGTCAAGACCGCCGATCGCGCGCTATACGACGCGAAGTCCAAGGGCCGCAATCAGGCCGTGCTGCTGGCGATGCCGCACTGACAACTGTCATGCCAGCGAAAGCTGTCATCCAGAAGAACTGGACCCCAGCTTTCGCTGGGTGACGTCTTATTTCGTCGTGCGCTTCTGCACCGCCGAGGCCTCGAAGTAACCGTCGTCGAAATCCACCGTGAAGTCGTTCGGCTTGTCCTCGTTGGCCGCCGCGGTGATGAAATAGCGCCCCGAGTTGAAGTGGTAGATCAGCTCCGGCACCGTGCCGCCCGTGAGGACGTTCGGCGCAATCACGTAGTGGCCTTCCTGGAACTGGTAGAGCTGGTCGCGCGAGTCGTAGCAGTCCACCGCGACGATGTTCCAGCCGTCCTCGTCGACGTAGAACACGCGCTTCTTGAAGGTGTGGTTGGTGCCGGGCTTGAGCGTGGCCTCGACCACCCACACGCGGTGCTTCTCGTAGCGCGCGAAGTCCTGGTTCAGGTGCTTGCCCCGCGCGAGGTCCTTGAACTTGACCTTGTTCCCGGCCAGCGCGTTGCCGTGGTAGCCGGTGAAGATCTCCTTCTTGCCGACCAGCTTCCAGTTGTAGCGATCGAGCACGCCGTTGAACAGGTCCACCTGGTCGTAGAACTGGTGGCCGTCGGTGCCCTCGTAGGGGTTGTCGCAGCACACCGTCGGCGCGCGGCGGATGCGGCGCAGGCCCGGCGAGTACAGCCACGCCGCGCGGCCCTCGTTGCCGGTGCCGCCCTTCTCGTGCACCAGGATGAAGGTGCCGGCCATGCGCGGCGGCGCGATGGTCTGCGACAGGTACTTGATGAACATGTTGTCGCTCGCCGTCAGCGGCCGCGGGTCCTTGATGCTGGCGTAGTAGAAGCGCACGTCCTCCACGATCTTGGTCAGCTGGAAGTCGCCGTTGGGCTGCACGATCAGCTGGTTGTTGTAGCGGCGCACGTTCTCGCCGCGCCACTTGAGCTTGTGGTTCCAGATCACCTCGGCGCCGGACTTGGGGAGCGGGAAGGGGAAGCCGAGCCGGGCGCCCTCGACCACGTCGGTGCCGGTGAGCGTGGCGTTGAGCGCGTTGTCCCTGGTCGCGGCCTGCACTTCCGCCGGCCAGGCCACGTCGCGCACGCTCGGGTACACGTTCATCTTGTAACTGTCGTACATGCCGAGCAGTTTCTTGTGGCCCTCGGTCAGGAATTTCTCGTGCTGGGCCAGGTTGGCCCTGGTGATGGTGAACAGCGGCTTCTGCGCGTCGAGCGTCGCGTCCGACGGATATTCGCCCTTGAGCGCGCCGCCCTGCGCGACCGGCGACCAGGCCGGAATGCTGCCGTCGGCGTTGGCGCCCTTTTCGGCGCCGACCGGCGTGAGCTCCGTGCCGAGCCTGGCGGCTTCCTCGGGAGTCACCTTGGCCCAGGTTGGAGCGGAAGCGAGCGCCAGCACCAGCAGCGCGATGCGCATCGTCACGGCGGTTCTCCCTTGTTATTCGAGCGAACTACGATACTCCCGCCTCGGCAAACGCGGTATCCTGCCGGCCCCTTACGGTCGAAGACCCATGCCGATCCAACCCCACGGCGCCTCGGCGCTGCGCCCGCTGTTCGCTGCCGACGCTGCCCGCCGCGAGGCGTTGCTGAAGGAAGCCGCGACGCTGCCGTCGCTGGTGCTGAACTCCGCCGCCGCGGCCAACGCGGTGATGCTCGCCGCCGGTTACTTCAGCCCGCTGCCGGGCTACATGAACCTGGCCGACGCGCTGTCGGTCGCGGACACGATGCATTTGAAAGTCGGCCTGTTCTGGCCGGTGCCGATCCTGAACCTCACCAAGGAGGCGGGTATCAAGGCCGGCTCACGCATCGCCCTGCGCGACCCCAACGTCGAGGCCCAGCCGGTGCTGGCCGTGATGGACGTCAAGGCCATCGAGACGGTGTCGCAGGCGCAGCTCGAGCACATCGCCCAGAAGGTCTTCGGCACGCTGGACCCCAAACACCCCGGCGTCAGCACGTTCCTGAGCCTCGGCAACACGCTGCTGAGCGGTCCGATCGAGGTGTTGAACTACAGCTACTTCGAGAAGGATTTCCCGGACACCTTCCGCACCGCCGTCCAGATCCGCGAGGAGATCGGCAAGCGCGGCTGGAAGAAGGTGGTCGCATTCCAGACTCGCAACCCGATGCACCGCGCCCACGAAGAGCTGTGCCGCATGGCGATGGAGCGGCTCGAGGCCGACGGCATCGTCGTGCACATGCTGCTCGGCAAGCTCAAGGCCGGCGACATCCCGGCCAACGTGCGCAATGACTGCATCAACACCATGGTGGACCTGTATTTCCCGAAGAACACGGTGATGGTCACCGGCTACGGTTTCGACATGCTGTACGCCGGCCCGCGCGAGGCGGTGCTGCACGCAATCTTCCGGCAGAACATGGGCGCGACCCACCTGATCGTCGGCCGCGACCACGCCGGCGTCGGCAGCTACTACGGCCCGTTCGACGCGCAGGCCATCTTCGAGAAGGACGTGCCCAAGGGCGCGCTCGAGATCCAGATCTTCGGCGCCGATAACACGGCCTGGAGCAAGAAACTCGGCCGCGTCGTCATGAAGCGCGAGGCGCCGGGGCACACCGACGAGGACTACATCGACCTGTCCGGTACCAAGGTGCGCGAGATGCTCGGCAAGGGCCTCGCGCCGCCGCCGGAGTTCTCGCGCCCGGAGGTGGCGAAGGTGCT
>JBQTJQ010000121.1:0-3008 GCA_052386975.1 Gammaproteobacteria bacterium
ACCCCGTTCTTCAAGGGCTACCGCCCGCAGTTTTACTTCCGCACCACCGACGTCACCGGCTCGTGCGAGCTGAAGCAGGAGATGGTGATGCCGGGCGACAACGTGCAGATGACGGTGGAGCTGATCAGCCCCATCGCCATGGAGGCGCAGGTGCGTTTCGCCATCCGCGAGGGCGGCCGCACCGTCGGCGCCGGCGTCGTCACCAAGATCCTGGCCTGAGAGCCGGGACTTCGGACCAGGGAACCGTTCTTTAAGTTGTTTAACTGAGCACGAGCATGGCCGCGACCAACCAGTCCATCCGCATCCGCCTGAAGGCTTTCGATCATCGCCTGATCGACAAGTCCGCGCGCGAGATCGTCGAGACCGCGAAGCGCACCGGCGCGATGGTGCGGGGGCCGATTCCCCTGCCGACGCGCAAGGAGCGCTACACGATCCTCGTGTCGCCGCACGCCGACAAGAGCGCGCGCGACCAGTACGAGATCCGCACGCACAAGCGCCTGATGCAGATCATGGACCCGACCGAGAAGACGGTGGACGCGCTGTCGAAGCTCGACCTGCCGGCGGGCGTCGAAGTGCAGATCAAGCTGAGCTAATGCCATGACCCTCGGAATCGTTGGGAAGAAGGCGGGCATGACCCGCGTGTTCACGGAGGCCGGTGAGTCGATCCCGGTCACCGTGATCGAGTGCGCGCCGAACCGCGTCACGCAGGTGAAGACCGTCGAGACCGACGGCTACAAGGCCGTGCAGGTCGCGGTCGGCACCAGGAAGCCGCAGCGCGTGAACAAGGCCCTGACCGGCCACTACAAGAAGGCCGGCGTCGCGCCGGGCCGCGGCCTGTGGGAGTTCCGCCTGTCCGACAAGGAAGGCGCGGACCTCAAGGTCGGCTCCGAGCTGAAAGTCGAGCTGTTCAAGGACGTCAAGCGCGTCGACGTGACCGGCACCACCATCGGCAAGGGCTTCCAGGGCGTGATGAAGCGCCACAACTTCGGCGGGGGCCGCGCGACCCACGGCAACTCGCTGTCGCACCGGCACCCGGGCTCGATCGGCCAGCGCCAGGATCCGGGCAAGGTGTGGAAGGGCAAGCCGATGGGCGGCCACATGGGCAGCGTGAAGGCCACGGCGGTCAACCTCGACCTCGTCAAGATCGACGTCGAGCGCAACCTGCTGCTGGTCAAGGGTGCGATCCCCGGCGCGAAGAACGGCGACCTGGTGGTCAAGCCGACGGTGAAGAACTAAGCCATGGACATCCAGCTCGCCAACAGCAAGTCGAAGGTCTCGGTCTCGGACGCCGTGTTCGGCGCCGAGTACAACGAGGCGCTGGTGCACCAGGTCGTGACCGCGTTCATGAATGGCGCGCGCGCCGGCACCAAGAAACAGAAGACCCGCGCCGAAGTGCGCGGCGGTGGCCGCAAGCCGTGGAAGCAGAAAGGCACGGGCCAGGCCCGCGCCGGCACGATCCGCTCGCCGCTGTGGCGCAAGGGCGGCCGCATTTTCGCCGCCGTGCCGCGCGACCACAGCCAGAAGGTCAACCGCAAGATGTATCGCGGCGCGCTGCGCGCGATCGTCTCGGAGCTCGCCCGCCAGGGTCACCTGGTGGTCGCCGAGGAGTTCACGGTCGATGCGCCGAAGACCAAGGGGCTTCTCGAGAAGCTCGCCAAGCTCGGCGCGAATGACCTGCTGATCGTCACCGACGCGGTGGACCAGAACCTGATGCTGTCCGCCCGCAACCTGCCGCACGTCGAAATCAGCGACGTCGAGGGCCTCAACCCGGTCGCGCTGCTGTCGCGCGAGAAGGTGCTGGTCACGCAGGCGGCCCTGAAGAAGCTGGAGGCCTGGCTGTCATGAGCAAGATCGCCGTCGGTCACGACCGCCTGCACCGCCTGATCCTCGCGCCGATCGTCTCGGAGAAGAGCACGCGCGCGCTCGAGCAGGGCAACCAGGTCGTCTTCAAGGTCCTCAAGGACGCCGCCAAGCCCGAGATCAAGGTCGCGGTGGAAAAACTCTTCAACGTGAAGGTGCTGGACGTCCAGACCCTGAACGTGAAGGGCAAGAACAAGGGTGGCCAGAAGACGCCGGGCCGCCGCTCCGACTGGAAGAAGGCGTACGTGACGCTGGCCGAGGGCCAGACCATCGACTTCGCGCAAGGCGCGAAGGTTTAAGCCAGGAAATCAGAGACGACGCCATGTCACTACAGACGATGAAGCCGACCAGCCCGGGCCGACGCCATCAGGTCCGGCCCTCGACGGCGCACCTGCACAAGGGCCGGCCGCACGACGCGCTGCTCGAGAGCAAGTCCAGCCAGGGTGGCCGCAACAATGCCGGCCGCATCACCACGCGCCACCAGGGCGGCGGCCACAAGCAGCACTACCGCCTGATCGACTTCAAGCGCGCCAAGGACGGCATCGTGGCGAAGGTCGAGCGCATCGAGCACGACCCGAACCGCAGCGCGCACATCGCGCTGGTCTGCTACGCCGACGGCGAGCGCCGCTACATCATCGCGCCCAAGGGCATGAACCCGGGCGACACGATTGTCTCGGGCTCGACCGCCGACATCAAGCCGGGCAACGCGTTGCCGCTGCGCAACATCCCGGCCGGCACCCACCGCCACTGCGTCGAGATGCGCCCCGGCAAGGGCGCGCAGCTGGCGCGCAGCGCCGGCGCCGCGGTGCAGCTGGTCGCGCGCGAGGGCGACTACGTCACCATCCGCCTGCGCTCCGGCGAGATCCGCAAGGTCCTCGCCGACTGCCGCGCGACCATCGGCGAAGTCAGCAACGAAGAAAACAACCTGCGGCACTACGGCAAGGCCGGCGCCAAGCGCTGGCGCGGCATCCGCCCGACGGTGCGCGGCCTGGCGATGAACCCGGTCGACCACCCGCACGGCGGCGGCGAGGGCAAGTCCGGCCAGGGCAACCCGCACCCGGTGTCGCCGTGGGGCCAGAAGACCAAGGGCCTGCACACGCGCAAGAACAAGCGCACGCAGTCGATGATCGTCAGCAGCCGTCACCGGA
>JBQTJQ010000122.1:0-3456 GCA_052386975.1 Gammaproteobacteria bacterium
CGGCATAGCCCTGGCCGCTGAACGCGCCCAGCCCGGTCGAGGCGAACACGCCGGCCAGCAGCGTGCCGGTCATGCCGCCGACGCCGTGCACCGGGAACACGTCGAGCGAGTCGTCCACGCCCAGCGCCCGCTTCATGTAGTTGGTGGCGGTGAAGCACACCAGGCCGGCGACCACGCCGATCACCAGCGCGCCGCCGGGGCCGACGTAGCCCGAGGCCGGCGTGATGGTGGCCAGGCCCGCGACCAGGCCGGTCACGACCCCGAGCACGCTCGGCTTGCCGTAGCGCAGCCATTCGATCGCCATCCAGGCCAGCGCGCCGGCCGCGGCCGCCACGTGCGTGGCCAGCAGCGCCATGCCGGCGTTGCCGTTGGCGGCGAGCGCGCTGCCCGCGTTGAAACCGAACCAGCCGACCCACAGCATGCCGGCGCCCATCGCGGTCATGGTCAGGTTGTGCGGCATCATCGCCGCGTTCGGGAAGCCGGAGCGCTTGCCGAGCACCAGCGCGCACACCAGCGCGGCCACGCCGCAGGTGGTGTGGACCACCGTGCCGCCGGCGAAATCGAGCAGGTTCTTCTTGAACAGCCAGCCGTCGGCGGCCCACACCCAGTGGCACACCGGCAGGTAGACCACGGTCAGCCACAGCGCCGAGAAGATCAGCATCGCCGAGAACTTCATGCGCTCGGCGAAGGCGCCGACCACCAGCGCCGGCGTGATGATGGCGAAGGTCAGCTGGAACATCGCGAACACGGTCTCGGGAACGGTGCCGGATAGCGCGTCCTCACCGATGCCGGCGAAGAAGGCCTTGCCGAGCCCGCCGACCGCGGGGCCGCCCGGCGCGAAGGCGAGGCTGTAGCCGTACAGCACCCACAGCACCGAGACCAGGCAGGCGATCACGAAGCACTGCATCAGGATCGACAGCACGTTCTTGGTCCGCACCAGGCCGCCGTAGAACAGGGCCAGGCCCGGCAGCGTCATGAACAGCACCAGCGCCGTGGCCGTGATCAGCCAGGCGGTATCTCCGGAATTCATGCCAACCCCCCGCGGCTCAGATCGCTTCCTTGCCGGTCTCGCCGGTGCGGATGCGCACGGTCTCGTTGAGGTCGTAGACGAAGATCTTGCCGTCGCCGATCTGGCCGGTCTTGGCGGACTTCTGGATCGCCTCGATGGCCTTGTCGACCAGCGCCGGCGCCACCGCCACCTCGAGCTTGATCTTGGGCAGCAGGTCCACGGTGTACTCGGCGCCGCGGTACAGCTCGGTGTGGCCCTTCTGCCGGCCGAAGCCGCGCACCTCGGTCACGGTCATGCCCTGCACGCCGACCTCGGCCAGCGCCTCGCGCACGGCGTCGAGCTTGAACGGCTTGATGATGGCCATCAGCATTTTCATTGTCGTTCCTCGGTCTGTGGCTGAACCGCGCGGGCAGTCTAGCGAAAAGAAAAGGGGCCGGCTTGCGCCGGCCCCTCTCTTGTCATGCCCGCGGAAGCGGTCAGTTGTACGCCTTCTCCCCATGCTCCGCGACGTCGAGGCCCTCGGACTCGGCTTCCTCGGAGACGCGGATGCCGACCGTGAACTTGAGCAGCAGCATGGTGATCGCCGCGACCGTGGCGCTCCACAGCACCGCCACGCCGACCGTCTTCACCTGCACCAGGATCTGTGCGGAGTCGTAGCCGAAGGTGGGACCGATCCAGCCGTCGGTGACGTAGCCCGCGCCGCCCAGGGCCGGGTTCACGTACACGCCGGTGAGGATCGCGCCGATGATGCCGCCGACCGCGTGCACGCCGAACGCATCCAGCGCATCGTCGATGCCGAGCATGCGCTTGACGTATGCGCAGAACAGGAAGCAGGAGACGCCCGCGGCGATGCCGATGACCAGCGCGCCCTGGATGCCGACGAAGCCGCAAGCCGGCGTGATGCCGACCAGGCCGGCGACGGCGCCCGAGATGATGCCCAGCAGCGAGGGCTTGCCCTTCAGGATCCACTCGGCGAAGAACCAGGACAGCGCAGCGACGGCGGTGGCGAACAGCGTGTTGCCGAACGCCAGCACCGCGTAGCCGTTGGCCTCGAGGTTGGAGCCGGCGTTGAAGCCGAACCAGCCGAACCACAGCAGGGAGGCGCCGATCATGCTCATCGCCAGCGAGTGCGGCGGCGAGATGGTCTTGCGCTTGCCGAGGAACGCGGCCACCACCAGGCCCGCGACGCCGGCGTTGATGTGCACCACGGAGCCGCCCGCGAAGTCGAGCGCGCCCCACTGCCAGAGCTTGCCGGCCGTGGCGTTCACGGCGTCGATGGCCGCCTGGTCCATGCCGGCGGTGTAGGCGTCCGGGCCCGCCCACCACCAGACCATGTGCGCCATCGGCAGGTACGAGAACGTGAACCAGATTGCCGAGAACAGCAGCACGGCCTTGAACTTCATGCGCTCGGCGTAGGCGCCGGCGACCAGCGCGACCGTGATCGCCGCGAAGGTCAGCTGGAAGAACGCGAAGATCAGCTCGGGGATGTAGACGCCCTTGCTGAAGGTCGCGCCCGGCACGAAGTTGCCGTGCGAGTCGTAGACCACGCCGCTCAGCATCAGCTTGTCGAGCCCGCCGAAGTACGCGTTGCCGTTGGAAAACGCCACGCTGTAGCCGTAGACCACCCACAGCACCGCGATCAGGCTGAAGATCGCGAAGGTCTGGGTGAGCGTCGACAGCATGTTCTTCTGGCGCACCATGCCGCCGTAGAACAGCGCCAGGCCCGGCACCGACATCAGCAGCACCAGCGCGGTCGCCGTCATCATCCAGCTGACGTTGCCCATGTCGTATTTCGGCGCGACGTAACTGTCGGCCGGAGCGGCCGCTTCTGCCGCCGGGGCCTCGGCTGCGGGCGCCGCGTCCTGGGCGTAAGCCGCGCCGGACAGCGCGCAGCCGAGCGCGAGGAACAAAGGTGCGAGACGAATCAGTTTCATTTTCTGGGGCTCCTTACAGCGCGTCTTTGCCGGTTTCGCCGGTGCGGATGCGGACAGCCTGGTCGAGGCTGAAGACGAAGACCTTGCCGTCGCCGATCTTTCCGGTGTGTGCGGCCTTGGTGATGGCCTCGATCGCGCGCTCGACCAGTACGTCGTCGACCGCGACTTCGATCTTCACCTTGGGCAGGAAGTCGACGACGTATTCGGCGCCGCGGTACAGCTCGGTGTGGCCTTTCTGGCGGCCGAAGCCCTTGACCTCGGTCACCGTGACGCCGGAGACCCCGACCTCCGACAGCGCCTCGCGGACCTCGTCGAGCTTGAACGGCTTGATGATGGCTTGGATCAGTTTCATTCCTTCGCTCCGTGAAATAGGACTGCCGCTCGCTGAAAAGCACGGAGCGTGCCATCGCGCAAAAGGGGTGGGGGTGAAATTATGGGCGGGGAAGTGGACCCCACCCCCAAACAGACCCCACGGGTGGTGGCCCCGGTTGGGGGGAAACACATTAAAGTTAA
>JBQTJQ010000123.1:0-24922 GCA_052386975.1 Gammaproteobacteria bacterium
AAGGAAGGCACGCTGATGCCGCCGTCGGACTCGCACCAGCGCGCCGAGCTCGAGGCCGCGCTGGCGCAGGACCCGCAGTTGCTGGAGGAAATGCGTAAAGTAGTGCCGGCCCTGTTCGAGTTCTGACGAAAAGCCAAAGATGTTTCACACAAAGGCACAAAGACACGAAGGAAAAAAAAGAATCCTGTTCTTTGTGTTCTTCGTGTCTTTGTGTGAAACAGTCTTTTCGATGCCCGCGCGCGCCGAACCCGGCTTCGCGCGGCTGTACAAGCAGCAGTACGGCTACATGCCCTCCTGCCACGCCTGCCACAAGGACGGCGGCGGCACGCCGGTGAACGCGTTCGGCCAGCAGTTCAAGGACGCCGGCAAGTCGCTGGCCGCCTTCGGCAAGCTTGCCGCGCTCGACGCGGACGGCGACGGCGCCGCCAACGAGGCCGAGATCAAGGCCAAGGCCAATCCGGGACAGAAGGGCTCGACGCCGGCCAGGCCCGGCGGCTGGCTCGACACCGCCAGCCTGATCCCGCGCGAAGTGCAGGCCCTGTTCCCCGGCGTGCGCAGCTACCTGCCGAGGGACGCGCTGCTGACCGAAGCCGACATCGCGCGGGCCAGGAAACTCGGCGCCGAGCTGTCGAAGTCCGACGAGAACACCATCTACATCCCGGTCGAGGACCAGAAGCCGGCCGGCACCGCGATCATTTTCCCGGCGCGCTGGCGGGACCAGGACTTCTTCCTGCTGCTCGCCACCGATCGCCAGCTCAAGGTGACCCGGGTGCAGCCGATGCACGCCAGCAAGGTGCCGGAGGCCGCGCACAGCGCGGTGTACGCCAGCTTCAAGGGCGTGGCGGTGGACCAGCTGCCGGGCGGGCAGGGCGATTCGCTGGACGCGGCGATCACGCGCGCGGTGAAGCGGGCCGGGACTCTTCTCTACGTGAGGCTCAAGAGTGCGTAGCCACGAGCCGCTGCGGCAGTTCGTCGTGGCCGGCGCGATGCTGGCGCTGGCGTGCTCCGGGCTCTACGGCGCGAGGCTGCTGGCGCAAGAAGCCGCCCAGGACGCTCCGTCGCGGGAGACGCCGGCCGAGGAAGCCGCGCCGACCAACGCCGAGGAATTCGATTTCTTCAGCGACCAGCCGATCGCCGCCGACCAGCTGGTCGAGCTGCCGCCGCCGAAGAGCGCCTGGGTCACGGTCGGCGGGCCGCTGGCGCTGTTCGCGTTCTTCTTCGTGCAGATGTTCTTCTACTGGTGGATGGTGCCGTTCCAGGCCTCGAAGGTGGACGTCAACCTGCACGACCTGCCGACCGGCGTGAAGCGCGGCATCGCCATGGCGCTGCTGCTGTTCGGCATCGCCTTCTGCTTCGGTGCCTCGGAAATCTGGTACCAGCTGCGCCTGCACGGCACTGCCGAGGCGTATTTTGAACAGATGAGTCTGGGCAAGCTCATCGCGTTCACTCATGCCCATTTATTCGGCTTCACGACGAGTTTTTTCATCATCGGCATCCCGTTCTCGCTGCAGTTCAGCCACCTGTGGCAGTACCAGTGGATCTTCCCGATCGGGCTCGCGGCCTCGCTGACCGACGTGATCTCGTGGTGGGGCATCAAGTACGGCGCGCCGAGCTTCGAGTGGGTGTCGATGTTCTGCGGCGTGCTGTTCAGCGTCTCCTACCTGTGGATGCTGATCGCCCTGGAGCGCGTGCTGCTGTTCCCGGAGGTGATCTGGTTCAGCGACCGCGACCACGACGCGCGCGTGGCGCAGCGCGACAAGGAGCGCAAGGCGCTGGACGACGCCGCCAAGTACCGGGAAGACGACCTCTAGCCCCGCTCGCTGGCGGCGCCTTAGCGGACGAGTAAACTGTCTTCCCCCCGGCGATCCGCCCGGGGCGGGCGACAGGAGAGCACTCGTGAACTACGTCGTCACCGGAGCCACCGGCTTCATCGGCCGCTTCGTCGTCGAGCGCCTGCTGGCGCGCCGCGGCGCCCAGGTCTACGTGCTGATCCGCGAGTCGTCGAGCGAGAAGTTCGACGCGCTGAAGGCGCGCTTCGGCGACGCCGGCGAGCGCCTGCACGCCGTGTGGGGCGACATCACCACGCCGGGGCTGTTCACCGGCGACAAGCCTGCGCTCAACGGCGCCGGCTTCGACCACGTGTTCCACCTCGCGGCCGTCTACGACCTCAACATGGACGACGAGACCGCCGACCGCGTCAACAACGAAGGCACGCGCAACGTCGTCGACTTCGTAAACAAGCTCGGCGGCAAGGCGATCCTGCACCACACCAGCAGCGTCGCGGTGGCGGGCGAGGACTTCGCCGGCAAGTTCACCGAGGACATGTTCGACGAGGGCCAGCCGCTCAAGCACCCCTACTACCGCACCAAGTTCCAGTCCGAGGCGATCGTGCGCGACGAGTGCAAGGCGCCCTACCGCATCTACCGCCCGGGCGTGGTGGTCGGCTCCTCGCAGACCGGCGAGATGGACAAGATCGACGGTCCTTATTACTTCTTCAAGACCATCCAGAAAATCCGCGACAACCTGCCGCGCTGGCTGCCGCTGCTCGGCGTCGAGGGCGGGCGCGTGCCGGTGGTGCCGGTCGACTACGTCGCCGACGCCATGGTCGCGATCGCGCACAAGGATGGTCTCGATGGCCAGGCCTTCTTCCTGATCCAGTCCAACGCGCCGACCGTCGGCGAGCTGATGAAGACGATCATGGAGGCCGCGCACGGCCCCGACATCACCAGGAATTTCGAGTTGCCGACCCTGCCGGGCGCGATGAAGGGCCTGGCGGAGCAGCTGGCCGAGCGCGTTCCCGGGAATCTCAAGAAGCGCATCTCGGCGGCCATCGGCATCCCGTCCTCGGCGCTGTCGGCGGTCACCAATCGCGCGACCTTCGACGACAAGCACGCGCGCGCGGCGCTCAAGGGCACCAACATCCAGTGCCCCGACATCAAGGATTACGCCGGCAAGCTGTGGGAGTACTGGGAGACGTTCCTCGACGTCGACGTGCGGGTGCCGCGCCGGGCGATGCGCAAGCTCGCCGGCAAGGTCGTGCTGATCACCGGCGCGAGCTCCGGCATCGGCCTGATCACCGCCAAGAAGTGCGCGGCCGCCGGCGCCAAGGTGCTGCTGGTCGCGCGCACCAAGGACAAGCTCGACGAGGCGCAAAAGATCATCGCCAAGTCCGGCGGCGAGGCGCACGTCTATCCGTGCGACCTCTCCAACATGGAATCCATCGATGCGATGGCCGACGCGGTGCTGAACGACTTCGGCCACGTCGACGTGCTGGTCAACAACGCCGGCCGTTCCATCCGCCGCGCGGTGATGGAGTCGCTCGACCGCTTCCACGACTTCGAGCGCACCATGCAGCTGAATTATTTCGGCTGCGTGCGCCTGATCCTGAAATTGCTGCCGTCGATGGGCAAGCGCAAGGCCGGGCAGATCATCAACATCAGCTCGATCGGCGTGCTGGCCAACGCGGCGCGCTTCTCGGCTTATGTCGCCAGCAAGGCCGCGCTCGATGCGTTCTCGCGCTGCCTGTCGGCGGAAGTGGTGCACCGGAACATCAACATCACGGCGATCTACATGCCGTTGGTGCGCACGCCGATGATCGCGCCGACCAAGATGTACGACTATGTGCCGGCGTGGTCGCCGGAGAAGGCCGGCAACACCGTGCTCAATGCGATCCTCGACCGGCCCAAGAGCGTGGCTACGCCGCTCGGCACCGCGGCGTCGGTGTCGTACGCGCTGTGGCCGAAGATCAACGACTTCATCCTCAACAAGGGCTTCCAGCTGTTCCCGTCGTCGGCGGCGGCCAAGGGCGTCAAGGCGGAGAAGCCGACGCTCGAGCAGGTGGTGTTCGCCAACGTGCTGCGCGGCGAGCACTGGTAACGAAAAAGGGGACGCGCACCTTTTCCAGAGTCCCCTTTTAGCCGTTCGCGGCGCGCCGCCGCCGGCGCTGCTTCACCGCGTCGGCCAGCCCGCGCAGCAGCGCCGCTGTGTCATCCCAGTTGATGCAGGGATCCGTCACGCTCTGGCCGTAGGTCATCTTGTCGCGCGGTCCGATTTCCTGGCGGCCTTCCACGAGATGGCTTTCCACCATCGCGCCGATGATGCGCGCGTCGCCGCCGGCCACCTGGTGGCCGACGTCCTGGGCGACCAATAGCTGGCGCTGGTGCTGCTTGCTGGCGTTGGCGTGCGAGCAGTCGATCATCACCTGCTCGGGCAGGCCGGCGCGCACCAGCGCGGCGCAGGCCGCGTCCACGCTCTTGCTGTCGTAGTTGGTTCCCGACTGGCCGCCGCGCAGGATGATGTGGCTGTCCTCGTTGCCGGCGGTCTCGAAGATCGACACCTGCCCGGACTGGCTCAGTGAGAGGAAGCGGTGCGGGCTGCGCGTGGCGAGCACCGCGTCGACCGCGACCTTCACGCTGCCGTCGGTGCCGTTCTTGAAGCCGACCGGGCACGACAGGCCCGAGGCCATCTCGCGGTGCAGCTGTGATTCGGTGGTGCGCGCGCCGATCGCACCCCAGCCGACCAGGTCGGCCACGTACTGCGGCGTCAGGATGTCGAGGTACTCGACGCCGGCCGGCATGCCGCGCTCGTTGAGGTCGAGCAGCAGCCGGCGCGCCAGGCGCAGGCCCTTGTCGATCTGGAAGCCGCCGTCGAGGCCGGGATCGTTGATCAGGCCCTTCCAGCCGACCGTGGTGCGCGGCTTCTCGAAGTACACGCGCATCACCAGCAGCAGTTCGCCGGCCAACTCGGCGCGCAGCCGCGCCAGGCGGTCGGCGTACTCGAGCGCGGCGCCGGGATCGTGGATCGAGCACGGCCCGACCACCACCAGCAGCCGGTCGTCCTGCGCGCGCAGGATCTTCTGCGCCTCGGCGCGCGCGGTCAGCGTGGTGCGCGCCGCGAGCTCCGACAGCGGCAGCTCGTGCTGGACCTGGGCCGGCGTCGACACGGCCTGGACCGAGCGAATCCGGAGGTTTTCGGTTACGTACTTCATCGATGACGACGGCTGCGCGGTCGCGGCATGTTGGGGGGACGGATGCTATCAGCTAAAGTTCGGCCATGCCCCGGCTGTTCAACACGTTCTGCCTGACGCTGGCCGCCTGCGTGTGCGCCGGTCCCGCGCTGGCGGGCGACTTCGTTCCCGGCGGCAATGCCGGCACGCTGGCGCGCGCCTTCGCGCTGCCGGCGCTGGGCGACGCCACGGTGCTGGGGCGCGGCCGCGTCGAGACGCGCTGGACGCTGGACGCGGCCAACGAGTACGTGGTCGAGGGCAACTGCGCGATCGAGTGCATCAGGTTCGACGGCGAGACGACGCGGCTACGCTATGCCTACCGGCTCGGGCTCGGCAACGACATGGAGTTCGGTTTCGAGCTGCCGTTTTACGATCGCGGCGGCGGTTTCCTCGACGGCTGGATCGAGGACTGGCACCAGGCCTTCGACCTGCCCAACGGCGAGCGCGAGCTGGACGCGCAGGACCAGTACCGGTTCCGCTACGAGCAGGCCAACGTCGCGCTGCTCGACGAAACGCGCGGGGGCAGCGGCCTCGGCGCGGCGCGCCTGATGCTCGGCCAGCGCTGGGGCCGCAGTGGCGTGCTGCGCGCGATGGCGATGCTGCCGCTGGGCAGCGGCAACGAGCTCGAGAACGGCAACACCGGCTACGCCATCTGGGTGGAGCGCGCGCTGGACATCCCGGAGGGTGGCGGCGGCTACATCGCCGCCGGCGTCTCGTACAACGAGCGCGGCGACTTCCTCCCGCAGATGCAGAACCGCATGGTCGCCTTCGGCGGCATCGGCATGCGCTTCCCGCTGACGCAGTCGGTGTGGCTGTCGATGCAGGTCCAGGCGCACGGCCGCCTGTACGACGGCAGCTCCCTGACGCCGCTGGAGCGCCCCGGTGTGCCGCTGACGCTGGGCCTGCAGTTCCGCACCGGCTCGGACTCGGCGTTCGAGATCGGTTTCCAGGAAGACCCGAGCGTCAACGGCTCGCCGGATTTCGTGCTCTACGTTTCGTACCGCTCGGAAAGCTAGGGCTTCCGGCCGGCGTCGAGCCTGGCGCGGATGAAGTCCGCGTGCGGCAGGTGCAGCAAGTCGGCGAGGCGGCGGATCAGGTGCTCTTCGTGCGCATCGACTTTCCCGTCGGCGTGCGCGACGTCCCACAGCAACCGCAGCAGCCCGCGCTTGTCCTCGGGCGCCAGCGTGCGGTTCAGCGTCTGCACGAAATCGAACAGGGACACCGACTGCTTCGCGCGCAACTCGGCCTGGTCCAGCAACGCGTCGAGCGCCGCCTCGGGCACGCCGAAGTCGCGCGCCAGCCCGGCGCGCAGCGCGGCGCGTTCCGCCGGCGCGTGCCGGTAATCGGCGCGCGCGACTTCCAGCAGCAGCACCGCGGCGGCGAGGCGCCGCTCCTCCTCGGCCGAGCGCCGCGGCGCCTGCGCCCGCGTGTCCCCCATGTGGTCGCGCAGCAGGCCGCGCAGGTGCTCGAACATCAGTCCGGCGCCGGCCCGGCCGGCACGAAACGCCGCACGATGGCCGCGGCCAGCGCCAGCGCGGCCAGCGTGCACACGATCAGCGGCCCGGCCGGCAGGTCGAGGGGCACCGACAGCCACAGGCCGAACCCGTAGCCCGCCGCGCCGATCGCGTAGCCGACCGGCAGGCCTGTGCGCTCCGGCAGGCCGTGCGCGGCCAGCGCCGGCAGGATCAGCGTGGCGAATACCAGGAACACGCCGACCAACTCGACCGACGCCATGACGGTGACCGCGAACAGCACGTAGAACGCCCACGTCTGGCGCCGCAGTCCGGCGGCCCACGCGGCGAGCACCAGCGCGTAAATCGCGCCGGTGGTCCACACGTGCGACGCGTGGACCCACAGGATCTGCCCCGACAGCAGCGTCTGCATCTGCTCGGCCCCGTGCGGATGGTTGGCGAGCACCAGCAGTGCAGTGCTGGCCGCGACCACGTACAGGCAGCCGATCAGTGCTTCCTGGATCTGCGGCCAGTGGCGCTCGGTCCAGGCCAGCAGCCCGGCGGCGCCGAGCGCCGCGCCCAGCGCCGCGGCATGCGCAGCGACGCTCTCGCCGGCCCAGCCGAACACGCCGGCAACGACGGCGCCGAGCGCCGCGACCTGCGCGATCGACAGGTCGATGAAGATGATGCCGCGCTCGAGCACGCGCCGGCCGAGCAGCACGTGCGTGGCCGTGACGAACAAGCCCGCGAGCAGCGGCGTGCCGAGCAGCGACCAGTCGAAGGCGAAGCTCAAGGCGTGCCGCCCAGCAGGCGGTCGAGCAAGGCGTCGTAGTACGCGAACAGGTCGTCCGCACCCGGCGCGCCGCCCACCGAGAACGGCAGCATGACCGCCGGGATGCGTGTGCGCTCCGACAGCCACGCCGCAGCGCGGCCGTCCTCGTAGGACGAGTAGACCACCAGCTTCGCGGGATCCGACTTCAGCGTTGCCAGCACCCGCTCGAGGTGGCCGCCGCTGGGCGGGATGCCGGGCTTGGGCTCGAGCGTGGCGACCTCGCGGATGCCGGCCCAGTCGTACAGGTATACCCAGGTCTTGTGGTGACTGACGATGGGCATGCCTTTGAGCGGCGCCGCCCGCGCGCGCCATTTCGCCAGCGCCTCGTCCCAGCGCTTGCTGAAGATCTCGTGCCGTCGCCGATAGTCCTCGGCGCGCGCTCCGTCGAGGGCCGCGAGCCGCTCGGCCAGCGCCTTGGCGATCGGCGCGATGCTGGCCGGACTGGTGTGCACGTGCGGGTTGCCGTACGGGTGGACGTCGCCCAGCGAGCGGTCCAGCGACGACGGCGCCTCGAGCATCCGCACGAAGCGGCTGGCCTCGAAGTATCCCGGCGTGCCGGCCAGCACCTTCGGGTTGTTGCCCTTGTCGGCCAGCGCGGGGTACCAGCCGATTTCCAGCTCGGCGCCGGTGCAGATCACCAGGTCCGCCTGCCGGTACTTTGCGATCAGGCTCGGGCGCGCCTGGATCTTGTGCACGTCCTGCACCGCGGTCGACGCCGAGTACGTGGACACGTCCTCGCCGCCGAGCTACATAGCCAGCGCGGCCCACTCCGGCTCGCAGGCGAAGACGTTCAGTGCGGCCGCAGCCGGGGCGGCCGCGAGGCCCGCCGCGACGGCGAGCGCCATCATCCAGGAATTGCGGTTCATGGCGCCTCCTAGAACTGGTGCGCGGCGTGGGAGCCGAGGCTCATGATGTACTGGACGAAGAATTGATCGTCCTCTTCTCCGCCGGGCCGCGATTCGTCGCGGCTGTATTGCACGCGGATGCGCGAGAATTCGCTGTTCGAGAAATCGAGCATCGCGCTGATGCGGGTCGCGGCATCGTCGCCCGCCAGCGTGTCGAACTCGCCCGCCGGGTTGTTGGCCACGGTGTTGTCGGCCTCGAGCCGGTCGTAGCGCAGGCCCGCGCGCCAGCGCGGCATGAACTGGTAGATGCTCTGGACGTAGAAGCCCCTCTGGGTGCCGTCGTAGTCCGAGCTGACCGTGGGGTTGACGCCGTCATCGAAGTCCACGGTGCCGTCCTCGTCGCGGTGGAAGTACTCGGCGTTGAGCACGAAGTTGCGGCGCGCGGGATTGCCGTCCTGCGCCCACTTGAACACGAAGTCGACGATGCTGACCGCGCTGTCGCCGGTGAACGTGAAGGTTTCCGGGCTGTCCTCATCAAAGGTCGCGCGGCCGTCGGCGTCCGCCGCGAGGTGCGACAGCCCCAGCCGCCACGCGCCGCCGATGCCGATGTCACCCCCGAAGTGCGCGAAAGCGGTCCAGCTGTTCGCGCCGTCGCGCTCCTCGCCGCCGGCCGGAAAGCCGGCGCCGCGCAGCGCCTCGACGCCGAGCTCGACGAACAGGTCGGTGGGCGCAACCCAGCGCAGCTGCACGCCGTCGTCCTTGAGCTGCTTGGCCAGCAGCGCGCGATAGACGATCGGCAGGTCCACGAACTCCCAGGCGTGGCTGTGGATGCGGTTCTGATAGCCGATGTCGGAGAAGAAACGGCCGGCCTTCAGGCCCAGGCCCGCCGGCAGCGCGAGCGTACTGACGTAGGCCTCCTCGACCGCGACCACGGTTTCGCCGTCCTCGTTCTCGAGCGCGATCGTGGCCCAGCCGCGGAACTGGTCGTCGACGTTGGCCTCCATGACCAGCTCGGTCTCGGCCAGCGAAAAGCCGCCGGGGCGCAGCTCGGTTTCCGGGCCCAGCAGGACGCCGGGGACTTCGGGCTCGAGGTCCGAGCCGAAATCGGCGAAGGTGCCCTGCAGGATCAGGCTGGTGCGGGGGTTGAACGACGCGGACGCGCGGGCGGTATCGCCGGCGGTTTGCGCGAAAGCGGGCGTGCAGCATGCCAGGCACAGGCCCAGCGGAACGAACGATCTGGAATGCACGAGAACCTCCTGAATCTGAAACGGAACGAAACGCCGCGCGGCGGAGGCCGGCGGCACCGGTTTCAGGACAGGAGGGCGGGAGGTCCCCGGATTGGATGGAGACGGACGGTGACGGCGACGGACGCCGCGGCCGGCGTAACTTCGGGGGCTTCGCTGCCCGTGCCGAGCGCGAGCGGCGCGGCGGTGGGCAGCGCGCCGTTGCCCGCGCCGTGCGCATAGACGCAGACGACGCAGTCGTGCGCCGCGCCGGGCAGCGTGCCGTGATCGGAGTCATGCGTCGCGATCAGCCACTGGCCGGCCAGCACGGCGGCGGCCAGCACCCGGGAGATCAGCGATGTCTTGCGCACCCGTTGATTCTAACGCCGTGGTGCGCGCTCGGCGCGGCCGCGCCGGTCAGGCCGGGCGCGCGGCCCCGGCCATCGGCGCGTAGCCCGGCTGGCGCTCGACGCGGGCCAGCCAGCGGCGGATCGCGGGGTAGTCCTCGAGCGAGTAACCGCCCTCGTGCGCGACGTGCGTGTAGGCGTACAGCGCGATGTCGGCGACGGAGTACTTGTCGCCGGCCAGGAACGGCGCCTGCGCCAGCTGCTGTTCCATCACGCCGAGCGCGGCGTAGCCCTTCTTCATCGCCTCGGCGATCTTGTCCTTCCACTCCTCCTGCTTGTGCAGGTAGTGGACCCACCAGCGCACGGTCGCGACGTACGGCTCGTGCGAGTACTGCTCGAAGAACAGCCACTGCAGCACCTGCGCGCGGTCCCAGCGATCGTCCGGCAGCAGGTGCGTGCCGTCGGCGAGGTAGCACAGCATGGCGTTCGATTCCGCCAGCCGGCGCGTCTCGCCGTGGTCGGTGACCTCGAGCAGCGGCACGCGGCCGTTGGGGTTGCGCGCCAGGAAGTCCGGCGTGCGCGAGGCGCCGTTGCGGATGTCGAGCTCGACCCAGTCGAACGGCACGCCGAGCTGGCGCATCAGCAGCGCCGGCTTGTAACAGTTGCCGCTGCCGGTCATCCCGTAGAGCTTGAGCATGAAGTCCTCCGTTTGCGGGATTGTAGGAGCGGGCCACGGCCACAGGACGGGGGAGGGGTTCCAGGCAGCATCGGCCATGGCTCGCTCCTACGGAAGCTTCGGCAGCGTCAGGTTGGCGATCGCGGCCACGCGCGTCTCCGCTCGGATGTCGGCCAGCGCCTGATTGCCCTGGACGGAGATGGCCTGGCCGAGCTCGACCTGGGTCTCGCGCTCCGCGGCCTTGGTCGCGAGGGCGGCCAGGGCGGGCATCAGCAGCGCGGCGGCAAGCAGGATCGCGGGAAGGGCTTCGTATGCGGCGACGGCGGCCTTGCGGACCGACTCGCGGGTCTCCTGGGGGTAGGTGTCCATGGCGGTCTCCATCTGCGCCTCGGGCGCCCTGCATGCTGGTTTTGCATGTAGGGACCGTGGCGCGAGACGAATTCTGCGACCATAATGCCGGGGTCTCAAACGAAATCGGTGCATATTTGGCATGAGCAGTACGCATGCATAAATCCCGGCGTGACCTCCCCCCGCTGGACCTGCTGAGGGGCTTCGAGGCGGCCGCGCGGCACCTGTCCTTTACCAAGGCGGCCGAGGAGCTGTTCCTGACCCAGTCCGCCGTCAGCCGCCAGGTGCAGGGGCTGGAGGAGGCACTCGGCGTGCCGCTGTTCCAGCGCCGCCACCGCGCGCTGCTGCTGACCGACGTCGGCCAGGTGCTGCAGCAGGTCGTGGCCAGGCAGCTCAAGGAGCTGCGCGACACGGTGGGCCGCATCACCCAGGAGCCGATGCGGATGCTGACGGTGACCACGCTGGTGACCTTCGCCTCGCTGTGGCTGATCCCGCGGCTGGCGCAGTTCCGCCGCCTGAACCCGGGCATCGACGTGCGCATCGCCGCGGCCAACGAGATCCTCGACCTCGAGCGCGACCGCGTGGACGTCGCCATCCGCTACGTCGCGCCGGAGCGCGCCCCGCCCGGCAGCATCAAGCTGTTCGGCGAAGAGGTGGTGCCGATGTGCGCGCCGGCGCTGCTGAAGGACAAGTCGCGCCCGCTGCGCGAGCCGGCTGACCTGGTGAGCCATGTCTTGTTACACGACGATCCCGAGAGCTCGCGCTACCAGGCGCAGTACCTGCAATGGGACATCTGGCTGACCGCGATGGGCCTGCCGCACCTCGAGCCGGCCGGCTCGGTGCGCTTTTCCCACTACGACCAGATGATCCAGGCCGCGCTCAACGGCGAAGGCGTCGCGCTGGGCCGGCTGCCGCTGATGTCCAGGCAGATCAGGGACGGCACGCTGGTGGCGCCGTTCGAGAAGGCCCGCGGGCGCGGCCGCGGCACCGTGTCGACGCGCGCCTACTTCCTGCTCACCGCGCCCGGCGCCGCGGCGCGGCCCGAGGTCAGGAGCTTCCTCGACTGGCTGCAGGAGGAAGCCCGGCAGGGCTCCAGCGCGCCGGCGCCGGCGGTGGCGCCTGTCGCGAGCTGAGCCTCACGGGTCAGCGCGCGTTCTGCAGGGCGTTCTGGTCGAAGTCGCGTTCCTTGAGGCCGCCGCGGAACTTGTAGTTGCTGAACAGCAGGGTCGTGCTCTTGCCGGTCTGGTGGTTGACCATGTCGAGCTTGCCGGGCCGCCAGTACTTGTCCAGGTAGTGCCCGTAATCGGCGAGCGTCAGCGTTTTCAACAGGGACTGCTTGCGGTCGTAGAACTCGATTTTCCACGGCCGGTACTCGGCCTTGTCGGTCCACACCACCTGCCGCGTGTAGCCCGAGTCCTTGTCCACCGGGAAGCGCTCGAACACGAACACGTCCTTGCCGTCGTAGGTCTCGTCGCGCAGCCACTTGTAGGTGTACTTCTCCGGTTCCTGCGAGCCGAGGTCCTCGTAGGCGAACTCGCTGCCCATGAACGGGCCGGACTTGTTCGAGGAGGCGATGCGTTTGACGCGCTTCACCGCCGGCAGGTACAGCCAGCGGTCGTCGTCGCCCTGCTTGTGCGAGAACGTCAGCAGCGCGGTGCCGGAAACGTCCTTGGGCTGGTCGAACACGATCATCGACTTGTCGCCGTCGGCCTTGGTCTCGAGCGTCCTGCTGCGGATCTCGCGCCTGGATTCCTCGCCGTGCTTGTTGCGCAGGATCATCTGCATCGTCGCGCTGGTGTCGCCGAAGCCCTCGCCGCGCTTGTCGGCCTCGGTGGCGATGGCCAGGCCCTTCTCCTCGGGCGTCTGGGCGAAGGCCGGCATGGCGAGCATGCCCAGCAGCACCACCCACAGGAAGGCCTGCAGGAGCGGCTGCAGCCGCGATTCGTTACTTTGCGGGGAGGGGTTCATTGCGGACATCCTCGGAGTTTGCGGCAATCCTGGGTTCGCGGTCGACCAGCAGCACCAGCAGCGGCAGCAGCAGCAGGTCCACCGGCAGCGCCAGCAGGATCGCGATGGTGGTCAGCAGCGACATGGTCGCATTCGGCAGGAACGACGAGGTCGCCAGGATGGCGAAGCCGGAGGCCAGGATCGCGGTGGTGACGATCATCGCCGAGCCGGCCTCGTGGAAGGCGTAGCGGATGGCCTCTTCCGGCCCCAGCCGGTACTCGCGCCGGCCGCGCAGGTACTTCGACAGGAAGTGGATGGTGTCGTCGACGATGATGCCGACCACCATGTTGATGACCACCGCCATGGTGAAGATGATCTCGCCGTTGACCAGCGCCCACACGCCGAAGGCCATGCCCAGCGGCACCAGGTTCGGGATCAGCGTCAGCAGGCCGAACTTCCACGAGCGCAGGCCCGGCAGTAACAAGAGTGAAATGCCGGCCATGCACAGCGGCAGCGACAGGAAGTTGCTTTCGATGTTGCGCTTGGCGATGTGCGAGAACATCACCGGCGGGCCGGTGCCGTGCACGTCGGGGCCGAAGCCGTTGGCCTCCAGCCACCGGCGCGCGCGCTCCTCGTACTCGCGCGTCTCCTTCGACTTGAGGCTCTCCATCGTCACGATGAAGCGGATCGAGGACTTGTCGACGTTGACCTGGTTGTTGAGGTCCAGGCCGAACGGCAGCGACATCTCGTAGAGCAGCAGGTACTGGGCGGCCAGCTCTCGCTGCTCGGGCAGTTTGTAGTGCGCCGGATCGTCGCCGTGCATGGACTTGTTCAGGCGCTTGAACACGTCAGCGAAGTTGCCGACCCAGATGACTTTCGGCTGCTGGCGCCACCACTCGGAGAAGGCCTCGACCTTGCGCAGGAACTCCGGATCGGAGATGCCGTCGGGCTCGCCGGACTTCAGCGAGAACTCGATGAAGTAGAAGCCGATGTCGTGCGCCACGACCTTGTCGGTCTCCTGGCGGAAGCGCACGCTGTCGTCGAAGTAGTGCAGGAACTTGTCGTTGGCCTCGTTCAGCGGCATCAGCGCCGACAGGCCGACGATCAGGGCGACGCTGAAGAATCCGACCGCCTTCCTGTTGGCCAGCACGAACTCGGCGTGGCGGTCCATCAGTTTCTTGAGGAACTCGGCCTTGCGCTCCTTCGGCACGCGCGCCGGCAGGATCGCCAGCAGCGCCGGCAGCAGCGTGATCGCCAGCAGCCACGACAGCATGCCGCCGATCGAGCTGATGTTGCCGAGCGCGGTGAGCGGCGGCGAGTCGGTGAAGTTGGTGCCGAGGAAGCAGATCGAGGTGGTCGCCGACACCAGGAACACCGGCACGAAGTTCACGCGCATCGACTCGACGATGGCGTCGTGCTTGGTCCAGCCCTCGCGCATCAGCGCGAACATGGTCAGGCAGATGTGCACGCTGTCGGCCACGGCCAGCACCGTGATGATCTGCGGCGCCTGCAGCACCGGCGGCGTCAGGCCGATGCCGAAATAGCCGGCCAGGCCCATCGCCGCCGCCGACGAGAACGTCACCACCAGCAGCGTGCCGAACACGGCCCAGCCCGAGCGCAGCATCGCCCACATGATCAGGAAGATGGCGAGGTACATCGCCGGGATCAGCGACTTCACGTCGGCCTGCGCCGCCTCGGTGAAGGCGTTGCTCATCATGTTCGAGCCGGTCATGTAGACCTCGAACCCGGGGTGCTGCTCGAGGAAGCGATCGCGCAGCTCGCGCCCGGCTTTCACCATCTCGGGCAGCTCGTTCGCCGACTTCTGCGGGAACATGGTCTGGGCGTTGACGATGGCCAGGTGGCCGTCGTGGTTGACGAGGCGGTTCAGCAGCGCCGGCTCGCTCAGCGCGACCGTGCGGGCCTTGGCCGCCAGTTCCGGCGTGACCTCCACGTCTTCCGGCACCAGCGCCCCGACCTTGAGGTCGTCGCCGTCGGCCTCGGTGTGCTGGAAGTTGGTGATCGAATCGACGCGCGTGACGTACGGCAGCTTCCACGCCTCGGCGGTGAAGGCGCGCACCGCGGCGAGCGCGCGCGCATCCAGCATGTCGGCGATGCCGGAACCGGCCTTCGGCGCGACGGCGAAGATGACCGCGTCGCTCTTGACGTAGACCTTCTGCGCCTCGTCGAACGCCTGCAGCTGCGGGTTGTCGGGGCCGAAGTAGGCGCGGAAGTCCGTGTCGAAGTGCAGGTAGCGCCCGCCGGCCGTCATCGCGCCGACCGCGAGCAGCGACAACAGCACGACCCACCAGCGGTGGCGCACCAGCCCGCGGGCGTAGGCCGACACGTTGGCGTCGAAGCGCGACAACTGTTCAGGGGTCGTATTCATTGCGGCACCCGGTATTCCATGCGGTAAGGTTCAGGCCGGCGCGTCGCCGGATCAATTACGCAAGAGGTCATCGTTGCGCGTCGCCGGGCGGCGCGGTGCGGTGGGCCTGTGGCCGCAGGTGCTCGAGGTATTCGATCAGGCCGCGGAAGCCGGCCTCCAGGAACTCGCGGCTCTGCGAGGCCTTGGCCATGCCGACGCAGCCCTCGACGCTGCTGATCACGAACGCGGCGGCGGCGCGCGGATCGACGTCGGCGCACACCGTGCCGTTGGCCTGGCCGCGACGCATGGCCGCGGCGGTGGCGTCGCGCCAGTCGTGCAGGATCGCCGACAGCCGTTTGCGGAAGCCCTCGTCGATGGCCGACATCTCCTGCGTCAGGTTGTTGAACGGGCAGCCGATGGTCAGCGCCATTTCGGAGCGCTCGCGCAGGCGCTGGTGGATCACGGCGATGGCGGCATCGATCGGGTCCTCCGCCAGGGTGACCGGCATCCAGACCTGCTCCATCCACGGCCGCACCACTTCCTCGACCACGGCGTAGCCGAGCTCGGTCTTGCTGCCGAAGTGGTGGTACAGCGCGCCCTTGGTCACGCCGGCGTCGGCCAGGATCGAGTCGAGGCTGGCGGCGCGGAAGCCGTTGCGGTGGATCTCCTCGAACGCGCGCTCGAGCAGCTTCTGGCGGGTGGCGTCGGGCGTGCGGCGCGCGGCGAAGGCAGCTGTGGACATCGGATTTCCTGAGAAAGACCCCAAACGGGTGGGACCCGTTACATACCGACCAGTATGTATGTACCAGGGCGGCCCTGTCAAAGCGCTTAACAAAAAAAGGGGACGCACACCTTTTCGCCTACCTTTTCAGGTGGATGGCTTGCCCGGAATAAGGTGTGCGTCCCCTTTTTGACGCTATGCTGCGGCCGACTGTCCTGGGAGTCAGGCATATGAGTCCGGAAAACAAGAACGACAGCGGCGGCAACATCGCGGAGCTCGCGCGCGCGGCGCGCGGGCGCGCGGCGCTCGATGCGGCCGAGTTGCTGGCGCAGGAAACACCCGAAACCATCGAGGCCGTGCTGCGCACACTGCCGCATCACATCGCGCTGCGCATCGCGATCGAGCTGCCCGAGCATTTGCGGCCGACCGGCGACGAGGGCGACCAGGCGCTGCCGGTGGCGGGCCAGGTCAGCGAGCTGACCGACCCCGAGCGCGGCGTGGTGAAGTCCGGCACCAGCGCCCAGCGCGCGATCGACTTCCTGCGCGGCTCCGAATTCGTTTCCGACATCACGTATCTCTACGTCGTCGACGGCCAGGAGAAGCTGCTCGGCCTGGTGGTGATGCGCGACCTGATGCTGGCCGACCGCTCGCAGACCGTGGACGACATCATGATCCGCAAGCCGTTCGCGCTGGCGCCGACCATGGAGATCGCCGATGCGGTCAAGGCCGCGGTGCGCCGGCACTACCCGGTGTATCCGGTGGTGGACGCCGACGGCAAGCTGATCGGCAGCGTGCGCGGCTGGCGCCTGGCCGAGCGGCAGGTGATCGAGATCTCGGGCCAGGTCGGCCGCATGGTGGGCGTCACCGAGGAGCAGGTCGACACGCCGCTGTGGGAGGCGTTCCGCAAGCGCCACGTCTGGCTGCAAGTGAACCTGGTCACGGCCTTCCTCGCCGGTGCCGTGGTCAGCCTGTTCGAGGGCACCATCACGCAAGTCGTGGTGCTGGCGGCGTTCCTGCCGATCCTCGCCGGACAGAGCGGCAACACCGGCTGCCAGGCGCTGGCGATCTCGCTGCGCGGGCTCACGCTCGGCAACTTCGACCAGGTGCCGCGCAAGGCGCTGCTGGCCAAGGAAGCCATGCTCGGCGCGCTGAACGGGCTCGGCACCGGCCTGGTCGCGGCGCTGGCGATGTGGTTCTACGCCGGCTCGAGCGAGAACAGCTCCGGCAGTTCGCTGATGCTGGGCCTGACCATCCTGCTGGCGATGGTCGGCGCCTGCGTGTCGAGCGGCCTGTCGGGCGTGATGATCCCGGTCACGCTGCGCAAGTTCGGCTTCGACCCGGCGACGGCGTCCTCGATCTTCCTCACCACCGTGACCGACATCGTCGGCATGGGGCTGATGTTGTTACTGGCAACGACGCTGGTTCTGTAGGGCGGCATTCCAATGCCGCCGCATGTCGGCAAGGGATTGCCGACCTACTCGTGAGCCTGCTGACCGCCGCGATCGCCGCGGTCGGCTTCGCCACCGCCGCGCTGTCGGGCGTCGCCGGCCTCGGCGGCGGCACCATCCTGATCGGCGTGCTGTACGCGATCGGGCTCGCGCCCACCGTCGCGGTGCCGCTGTTCGCCACCGTGCAGTTCGTCTCGAACCTGTCGCGCACCGTCGCCTACTTCCGCCACGTCGAGTGGCGCGCGGCGGGCTGGTTCCTGCTGACCGCGGCGCCGATGCCGTTCCTGGTCGCGCCGCTGGTCGCGCAGGCCGACGTCAACTACATCCTGCTGCTGCTGGCCGCGCTGATCCTGGTGTCGCTGCTGCCGACGCGGGACGGCAGCGAGCCGCTGCCGCCGGTGCCGTCGTTCGTGTTCGCCGGGTTCCTCAACGGCACCCTCGGCATGTTCGTCGGCGCCACCGGCCTGTTCGTCGGCCGGCTGTTCCTGCGGCCGGAGTGGGGCAAGGAAACCGTGATCGGCACGCTGGCGCTCACGCAGACGCTGGGCCACCTGATGCGCGTGCTGGGCTACGCCTCGGCCGGCTTCCTGGTCACGCAGCACCACGAACTGCTGCTGCCGCTGGTCGTGGCGGTGATCGCCGGCACCTTCGCCGGCAAGGCGCTGAACCAGCGGCTGCCCGAGGCGCTGTTCCGCCGGCTGTTCAAGGCGATCCTGCTGGTGCTGTCGCTGAAGTTGATCTACGACGGCGTGACGGGATTGCTCGCGGGCTAGAAGGCTGGCGGCGCGTGGCGGCGATGGTGCTCGAGCTTGCGCCGGTACTCGGCCGGGTCCTTGACGTGCACCAGGTCGCCCCCGCGCGGGAAGTGCCAGTCGTGCAGCCGCGACAGCCAGAAACGGAACGCGGCCGCGCGCAGCGCCAGCGGCCAGGCCTTCTGCTCGGCCTTGCTCGGCGGGCGCACCGCGGCGTAGCGCGTGATCAGCCAGCGCGCCAGCTCGGTGATCAAGCCGCCGCGCGCGTCGAAGCACCAGTCGTTGACGGTGACCGCGAGGTCGTAGACCAGCGCCTCGCTGCAGGCGTAGTAGAAATCGATGACGCCGGTCAGGCGCCCGTCGACGAACAGCACGTTGTCGCGGAACAGGTCGGCGTGGATCACACCCTGCTTCAGCCCGGGCAGGTCGAGCTCGGCCTGCGCTTCGAGCTCGTCGCGGATCAGGGTCGCGGTGCCGGTGTCCACCACAGCCAGCAGCTTCTCGGCGGTGGCGCGGCGCCACTCCGCGCCGCGGGGGTTCTGCGCGCGGCCGGGGAAGTCCGCCGCGCCGACGTGCATCTGCGCCAGCAGCGCGCCGACCGCGGCGCACTGGGCGGCCGAAGGCGCGAGCACGCTCTGGCCGGTGAGCCGCTGCACCAGCGCGGCGGGCTTGCCGTTCAGTGAAGTCAGCACGCTGCCGTCGAGCAGGTGCACCGGCGCGGGGCAGGGCACGCCCCTGAGCGCGAGGTGCTCCATCAGGCCGAGGAAGAACGGCAGGTCGGCCGGGTCGAGGCGCTCGAACAGCGTCAGCACGAAACGCCCGTCGGCGGTGTCCACGTAGTAGTTGGTGTTCTCGACCCCCTCGCCGATGCCCTGGAAGCCGATCGCCTCGCTCACGGCGTAGCGGCGCAGGAACTCGCGCAGCTCGGCGTAGCTGACTTTGGTGAATACGGACATGGCCGGCGATTATGATTCGTTATACCGATATGCGCTGACACGGCCGCCCGCGTTCCATAACCTGAGGGTGTATGGTCGCCCTAGCCACCGAGCGCGTGCTCGACGTCCGTCACTGGAACGATTCGCTGTTCTCGTTCCGCACCACGCGCGACGCCTCGCTGCGCTTCGAGAACGGCCACTTCGTGATGCTGGGGCTGCCGGTGGACGGCAAGCCGCTGCTGCGCGCGTACTCGATCGCGTCGGCCAACTACGAGGACCACCTCGAGTTCTTCAGCATCAAGGTGCGCAACGGCCCGCTGACCTCGCGCCTGCAGCACCTCAAGCCCGGCGACGACATCATCATCTCGCGCAAGCCGGTCGGGACGCTCCTGCTGCACGACCTGCTGCCCGGCCGGATCCTGTACCTGCTGTCCACCGGCACCGGCCTGGCGCCGTTCCTGTCGATCGTGCGCGACCCGCAGACCTACGCGCGATTCGAGAAGGTGGTGCTGGTGCACGGCGTGCGGCAGGTCAGCGATCTCGCATACCACGACTACCTGTCGCGCGAGCTGCCGCGGCACGACTACCTCGGCGAGTTCGTGCGCAAGCAGCTGGCCTATTACCCGACCGCGACGCGCGAGCCGTTCCGCTACAACGGCCGCCTGACCGAGCTGATCCAGTCGGGGAAACTCTTCGCCGACATCGGCCTGCCGTCGTTCACGCCGGACGACGACCGCGCCATGCTGTGCGGCAGCCCGTCCATGCTGGCCGACACGCGCGCGCTGCTGGATGCGCGCGGCTTCCGGGCCTCGCCGAACATCGGCACGCCCGGGCATTACGTTTTCGAACGGGCGTTCGTCGAGAAATAACGAAAAGGTGTGCGTCCCCAAAAGAAAAAGGCCGGCGGGGAGCGCCCGCCGGCCCGAGAACTGCCTGGCCGCGCCTTACGGCCGGTCGATGGTGATGACCGGCGAGGTCCAGCTCTCCGAGTGCGCCGGGTTGGTGTCGTCACCCAGCGCCTTGAGCACCGACAGCCTGATCACGTACTGGCCGTCGGGCAGCGTGTTGACCTTGTTGCCGTTGACGGTGACGCCGTCGAACGGAATGGCGAAGAAGCCCGTGGCGGTCTGGTTGCGGCCGACGTAGTCCTCGTCGAACGCGCGGTGCCAGGCCTTGCCGCTGTTGGCGTCGAACACTTCCATGCGCAGGCGGCGGACCTGGTGATCCAGGTGCACGAACACCCACGCCGGGCTGGCCGACGGGTTGGTCAGCGTCAGCGGCGCGCTCGGCCCGAACGTCTGGCTCGGACGCAGCAGCGGGTTGCCGAAGCTGGACGCGCCCGGGGTCAGCACCACCATCGACTGGTAGTCGCCTGCAAGCCCGGCGTACGGCACGCGGTAGGTCGCGCCGCCGCCTTGCGGCGTCAGCACTACGTAGCCGCCGTACTGGCCGCGGTTGGCCAGGCCGGCCGGCGCGGTGACCGTGAGGTCCACCGTCGCCGAGCTGCCCGGCATCACCGTCACGCTCGGCGCGCTGAAGGCCACCGTCGCGAACGAGGCGAAGAAGCCCACGGTGAAGGTGTTCGGGCCCGTGGCCAGCGCCGGCGCGTGCGACAGGTCGAAGGTCACGGCATCGGCGCCGCTGTTCGAGATCGTCAGCGTCCGCGTGGCCGGACCGGCTTCGCTCTCGCCGAGCGACAGCTTGCCGGGCGAGACCATCACCGTCGACAGGATGGCGCCCGGGATGTCCAGCGTGCCGGCGCCCTGACGGTGCACGTTGTCGAGGAAGCCGAGCCCGGGGTTGCCGAACCAGTTCTTCGGATCGGCGCTGTTCTGCAGGATGTTGCGCACGTCCTGCGACGAGGTGCCGGGCCGGGCCTCGAGCAGCAGCGCCACGCCGCCCGCGGTGTGCGGCGAGGCCATGGAGGTGCCGCTGTTGCTGCCGTACGCGCCCAGCTCGAGCGGGAGGGTCGAGAAGATCAGGCCACCCGGAGCGGCGATGTCGGGCTTGAGGCTCAGGTCCGGCGCCATGCCGTAGGAACTGAAGTCGGAACTCAGGCCGCCCGTCGCGTTGGCGAAGCTGCCGCGCACGCTGGTCCACGTCATCGTGGTCGGCCCCGCGGCGATGCGCCCATTGATGAGGGCGCCGTCCGCGGCGGTGATCGACACCACCGGGATCGTGATCGCCGGCGTGCCGACTACCGTCGGATTCACCCGGCCCGCGGCGTTGTTGTACAGGACCACGCCGGCGGCGCCGGCGTTCTGCGCGTTCAGTGCCTTGATGTGGAACGCGCAGGTGCCGCGCCGGATCAGGGCGACCTGACCCACCAGGCTGATCGCCAGCGGGCTGCAGGCGTCGTTCGTGGTAGTCGTCGTTCCGGTGCGCGCCATCGGGGAGCTGCCCGAAGTCGGCGGCACCGGCGCGCCGGTGGCGGGCTGGTAGCCGATCGAGGCGCCGTCCGGCGAGACCGCGAAGGTCAGCAGCGAGACGTGCGTGTTGTCGACCGAGGCGACGCCGATGACCTTCTTGCCGACGCCCGGGGCGCTGGCCGAGTACAGGCCGCTCGCGCCGGAGTTGCCGATCGAGGTCACCACCGAGACGCCCTTGTTGACCAGGCGGTCGGAGGCCTGGGCGGTCGGGTACTGCGGCCACTGGAAGGCCGAGCCGATGCTCATGTTGAGCACCTGCATGTCGTCGGCGAGCGCGCGCTCCATCGCGGCGATCATGATGTCGGCGGTGGTCGAGCCGGCGCAGCCGAACACGCGGTAGGCGCCGAAGGTCACGCCGGGGGCAACGCCCCGGGCACCGCCGGCGGCCGCCGGGCTGGCGCCGAGGATGCCCGCCACGTGCGAGCCGTGGCCGCCGCAGTCATCCGGATCCGCGTCGGGCACTGGAGTGGAAGCAGGACCGGCGAAGGCATCGCCGACGAAGTCGTGACCGGTCACGACCCGGCAGCCCGGGCCGAAGCAGCCGCCCAGGTCCGGATGGTGGTAGTCGATGCCGGTGTCCATCACCGCCACGCGCACGCCCGCGCCGGTCAGGCCCAGGGTGTTCTGGGCGAAGCTGGCGCCGGTCATGCCGAGCGCGGTGGCGAGCTCGGGGTCGGCCTCACCGCCGCCGGCCTGGTCGGGCAGGATCTCGACCACCGGGTAGATGGCCTTGACGCCCTCGAGGCGCTGCAGGCGCCCCAGCTGGGCCGGGTCGATCCTGATCGAGAAGCCGTTCCAAAGCGTCTTGAACTCGTAGCGCTCGTCGAACTTGATGCCGGCCTTGCTGGCCTTCGAGCGGAAGCTCTTGTGCTCGGCGTCCAGGGTCGTGAGGCTCGTGCCGTCGGCCGAAGGCGAGTTGTTCAGCTCGACGAACCAGACGTCGGGGGTTTCGTTGACCGGCGCGTCCGACGTTGCGGACGCTTCGTCACCGGAGAGGGTGAACAGCTCCTCGTCCTGTGCGGCGGTGGTAAGGGAAACGGCCATCGCCAGCGCCGTCAGGGAGAAAATCAATCCTGAACGATTCATGCTCGAAACCCCCTCAAAAGAGTTGATGGCGTTTCCGGCCACACCGCCCGGAAAGCGAAACGGGGGGATTGTAGGCTGGGTCCTGCGGCCTGTCATTTCCTTCGCTGCGCCGCCCGCATGGTCGCGGCCATGAAGGCGTCGTAGCGGCCCTCGGTCAGCGAGTGCCACGGCACGACCTGGTTACGGAAATCGCGCATGGATTCGTAGGCCCGTCGGAACCGCGGGTTGGCCTGCGAGGTCTCCTCGTAGTACGCCGCAGCGGCGACATAGGCCGCGCGCATCACTTCCGGCGGGTACGGGTGCAGCTGCACGCCGTGCGCGATCAGCCGCTTCATCGCCTGGGTGTTGGCGGCGTCGTACTTGGCCAGCATGTGCAGGTTGGCCTCGGCCGCCGCGGTCTCGAGCAGCGCCTGGTACTGCTTCGGCAGCGCGTTCCAGGCCGGCAGGTTCACGATCAGGTCGAGCTGCGGGCCGCCTTCCCACCAGCCTGGGTAGTAGTAGTGCGGCGCGACCTTGTGGAAGCCGAGCTTCTCGTCGTCGTACGGCCCGACCCATTCGGCCGCGTCGATGGTGCCCTTCTCCAGCGCCGGGTAGATGTCGGCGCCGCCGATCTGCTGCGGCACCGCGCCGAGTCGCGACATCACCACGCCGCCGAGCCCGGCAATGCGCATCTTCAGGCCCTTGAGGTCCGCCACCGTGTGGAACTCGCGGCGGAACCAGCCGCCCATCTGCGCGCCGGTGTTGCCGGCCGGGAACTGGATGACGTTGTAGGACGCGTACAGCTCGCGCATCAGCTCGAGCCCGCCGCCGTAGTACATCCAGGCGTTCTGCTGGCGCGCGTTGAGCCCGAACGGCACCGCGGTGCCGAAGGCGAAGGTCGGGTCCTTGCCGAAGTAGTAGTACGACGCGGTATGGCCGGCCTGCACCGTGCCGTTCTGCACGGCGTCGAGCACCTGCAGCGGCGGCACGATCTCGCCGGCGCCGAACACCTGGACCTGGAACCTGCCGCCGGTCGCGTCGGCCACGCGCCGGGCGATCTGGTCGGCCGCACCGTGGATCGTGTCCAGGCTCTTGGGGAACGAGGACTGCAGGCGCCAGCGGATCTCGGGCCCCGCCACCGGCGTTTCGGCCGCCAGCGCCGGCGTCGCGGCCAGCCATGCGGCCAGCAGAAAAAATGTCGTCCTCATGTGCGCCTCCACGTCAATGCGGAACCTCGGTGCCTTCGGGCCAGAACAGCTCGTCGCCGGCCTCGTCGGGCACCGGGATCTGGATCGTGCCGAGGTCGGCCTCGGGCCCCGCGTCGAGCCCCCAGGTCACCAGCTCGGGAAAAGCGATCACCGCCGCGACCATCAGCAGCTGGATCAGCACGAACGGCACCGCGCCCCAGTAGATCTGCCCGGTGGTGACCTTGGCGATGGCCGCGCCGGTGGCCTTGTCGGTGTAGTCGCCCGCCGGCGCGACGGAACGGAGATAAAACAGCGCGAAGCCGAACGGCGGGTGCATGAACGAGGTCTGCATGTTCACGCCGAGCAGCACGCCGAACCAGACCAGGTCGATGCCGAGCTTGGCCGCCACCGGCGCCAGCAGCGGCACCACGATGAAGGCCAGCTCGAAGAAGTCGAGGAAGAACGCCAGCACGAACACCAGCAGGTTGACGATGACCAGGAAACCGAGCGCGCCGCCGGGCAGGTCGCCGAGCAGGTCCTCGACCCAGCTGTGGCCGTCCACGCCGTAGAAGGTCAGGCTGAACACGCGCGCGCCGATCAGGATGAACATGACGAAGGCGCTGATGCGCGCGGTCGAGTCCAGGGCCTGCGCCAGCAGCTTGAGCGTCAGCCGCCGCCGCGCCAGCGCCATCAGCAGCGCGCCGGTCGCGCCCATTGCGCCGCCTTCGGTCGGCGTGGCGATGCCGAGGAAGATGGTGCCGAGCACCAGGAAGATCAGCGCCAGCGGCGGCACCAGCACGAACAGCACGCGCCGCGCCAGCTGCGCGGGCGCGAGCGTGCGCGCCGACGGCGGCAAGGCCGGGGCCCAATCGGGGCGCGCGATCGTGACGCCCGCCGCGTAGAGCATGTACAGACCGGCCAGCGCCAGCCCCGGCGCCAGCGCGCCGGCGTACATGTCGCCGACCGAGCGGCCGAGCTGGTCGGCCAGGATGATCAGCACCAGCGACGGCGGGATGATCTGCGCCAGCGTGCCGGACGCGGCGATCGTCCCCGCGGCGAAGCGGCGGTCGTAGCCGTAGCGCAGCATGATCGGCAACGCGATCAGGCCCATCGAGATCACCGAGGCCGCGACCACGCCGGTGGTGGCCGCCAGGAGCGTGCCGACCAGCACCACCGCGTAGGCCAGGCCACCGCGGATGCGCCCGAACAGCTGGCCGATGGTGTCGAGCAGGTCCTCGGCCATGCCGCTGCGCTCGAGCACCAGGCCCATCAGCGTGAAGAACGGCACCGCCAGCAGCGTCTCGTTCGACATCACCGCCCACACGCGCTGCGGCAGCGCCTGGAAC
>JBQTJQ010000124.1:0-1881 GCA_052386975.1 Gammaproteobacteria bacterium
ACCCCGTTCTTCAAGGGCTACCGCCCGCAGTTTTACTTCCGCACCACCGACGTCACCGGCTCGTGCGAGCTGAAGCAGGAGATGGTGATGCCGGGCGACAACGTGCAGATGACGGTGGAGCTGATCAACCCCATCGCCATGGAGGCGCAGGTGCGCTTCGCCATCCGCGAGGGCGGCCGCACCGTCGGCGCCGGCGTCGTCACCAAGATCCTGGCCTAACCCCCCCCCGGCAGGCGTGCGTGCCGGCCGGGACGGGGTTTCGGGGGTTCCCGGACCCCCAAAACCGGGGTTTCGGGGCCCGTCCAACCCCTGCTCGGGGTCCGGACTGGCCCGATTTTCGCGTATAGGGGCTTTCCTAAACGGAAACAGGCCCATATAATGCGCGGCTCCCCATTGCTTTTTGTGTCTAGCGCGTCCGGTACCCCAGGGCAGTAGCTCAACTGGTAGAGCGGCGGTCTCCAAAACCGCAGGTTGAGGGTTCGAGACCTTCCTGCCCTGCCACTTGCCTGTCCTGTGCTGTCGCGCCAGCGGAATGACGATGAACGCCCCGCAGCCCGTAGAAACCAATACCGCCGCGCCGCTGGACACGCTGCTGCTCGTGCTGTCCGTTGCCGCGCTCGCCGGCAGCATCGTGGCCTTCTACTACTTCGCCGGCCAGATCAACGTCACCGTGCGCGCGCTGATGGTGCTCGGCGGCCTCGGCGCCGCCGCGGCGCTCGCCTACCAGACGGCCGCCGGCAAGAACATGTGGGGCTACATGCGCGGCTCGTCGATCGAACTGCGCAAGACCACCTGGCCGGCCAAGGCCGAGAGCATCCAGGCGACGCTGATGATCGCGGCCGTGGTGCTGGTGTTCGCGGTGATGGTGTGGCTGCTCGATTCCGGGCTGCTGTGGGCGGTGAAGAGTGTGACGGAGCGCGGCTGATGTCCGAGACGGAAGAGAAAGTGGCGGAGGCGCCGGCGAAGAGTGGCGCCATGCACTGGTACGTCGTGCACGCCTATTCGCAATACGAGAACAGCGTCAAGAAGGCGCTGACCGAGCGCATCAAGCGCGCCGGCCTCGAGGCGAAGTTCGGCCAGATCCTGGTCCCGACCGAAGAGGTCATGGAGATCAAGGACGGCGTCAAGCGCATGACCGAGCGCAAGTTCTTCCCGGGCTACGTCCTGGTCCAGATGGAAATGGACGAAGAGACCTGGCACCTCGTGAAGTCGACGCCGAAGGTCATGGGGTTCATCGGCGGCACGCCGGACAAGCCGGCGCCGATTTCGGAGAAGGAAGCCAAGCGCATCCTGAACCAGGTCGAGGAATCGATCGAGAAGCCGAAGCCGAAGACGCTGTACGAACCGGGCGAGGGCGTGCGCGTCACCGACGGTCCGTTCGCGGACTTCACCGGCGTCGTCGAGGAAGTCAATTACGAGAAGAGCCGCCTGCGGGTCGCGGTTCTGATTTTCGGCCGGTCCACGCCGGTCGAGCTGGAGTTTTCACAGGTAGAGAAGGCGTAAAGGGATCGGGTAGGAGCGCCTTCCGGCGCGATTCGTCAGACCCCCGGGAGCCGCAAGGCGCTTGAACCGGCAAGGAGAGTAGGGACATGGCCAAGAAAGTACAGGCATACGTCAAGCTGCAGATTCCCGCAGCGAAGGCGAATCCGTCGCCGCCCGTCGGCCCCGCGCTGGGCCAGCAGGGCGTGAACATCATGGAGTTCTGCAAGCAGTTCAACGCTGCCACCCAGAAGATGGAGCCGGGCATGCCGATTCCCGTGATCATCACGGTGTACTCGGACCGCTCGTTCACCTTCATCACCAAGACGCCGCCGGCGACCGTGCTGATCAAGAAGGCCATCGGCCTGGAGTCGGGCAGCCCGACGCCGAACAGCAAGAAGG
>JBQTJQ010000125.1:0-2316 GCA_052386975.1 Gammaproteobacteria bacterium
CCGGAAGCAATAGCCCCGGCCACGCCGGCGCTGAAGACGCGCTATCCGGACCTGGTCATGGACGAGCGCGGCGTGCGCCTCGGCCGGAAGGGCTGAAGCAGCGCCCTAGGGCGGGCAGGGCGGCGCCGCGGGCCGCTGCTCCAGCGCCTGCACCCGCGTCGACCAGTCCAGCAGCGCGACGTAGGCGCGCTCTTGCGCCGCGCGCGTCTGCAGCGCCGGCGGCGGCGCGCCGTCGATCGGCTCCAGCCTCAGCTTCGAGGCGTCGGCCCAGCGCAGGAACAGCGGCGCCTCCGAGCCGAGCCGGGCGATGGCGCCCTCGGCCGACACCACATGGTCGTAGATCGCCATGCCGGCGCCGGGCCGCGGCGCGAACGCCGATGCCGGCGCGGAACCGAACAGGTCGTTGCCGACGGCCAGGTAGCAGGCGCCGGACAGCGCGTGGTGGTAGAGCGTCGGGAATACGTCGCGGTGGCTGGCGAAGCGGCTCGCGTCGTGATGCAGTCCCGCGCGTTGCGCCGGCGGCAGGTAGAAATACATCGGCACGCCGTGCATCAGCGCCAGCTCGTTGTAGCCGGCATAGGTGAAGAAATTGCGCACGTTGTGGTCGCCGCTGGCGGCGACCACGGTGTGGCCGGCCAGCGCCGAGCCCTTGATGCCGTCGAGGAAGCCGCCCAGCGCATCGCTGGCGTACTGGTAGGTCTCGAGGATGCGCTGCCCCAGCACGACGTCCGGCGGCGGCCGCGCGGCCCAGGCACCGAGGTCCAGCGGGCCCGGCGCGTAGCCCTCGGGCACCCGGTGCGGCGGGTGGTTGTTGGTGGTGAAGATGAACACGAACACCGGCCGGCCGGACGCGTCGCCGTGCTCGAGCAGCTCGCGCGCGTAGTCGAACGCGATCGCATCCGGCGCGCCGCGGATGTTGAACGGCGCGTCGGGATAGCGCGCGCGCAGGTGGGCCTGGTCGTGCACCTCGTCGAAGCCCTGGAACTTCAGGATGTCGGCGATGTTGCGCCAGGCCGAGGGGCCGGAGGTCAGGAACACCGTGCGATAGCCGGCCTGCTTGAACGGCAGCGCCGCCGCGCCGGCGAAGGTGTGGTAGCCGTAGCGCCCCTGCGTCAGCGGCGTCACCGGGCTGTTCATCAGCAGCGACTCGAAGGTGCGGTGCGTGCCGTTCTGGCCCGCGACGAAGTTGCGGAAGACGTAGTCCTCCCCGAAATGCCGGCGCAGCCGGCCGAGCATGTCGTTGGTCTTCGGGTCGTCGTGCTCGAGCAGGTGGCGCCCCATCGACTCCATCATCGCGAACACCACGTGCGGCGGGCGTTGCGCCAGCGCGGGGTCAGCCGGCGTGCGCGCGTAGAGCTGGGCGATCAGCGCGTCCTCGTCCGCCGCCGGCGGCAGCGCGAGCGCCGCGGCGGCCTGCTGCGGGGTCTTGAAGCCGAAGCCGCGCAGCCCGGCGCGCGCGTCGGCGCTGATGCCGGACTCGAGGCGGTTCTTGACGGTGTGATAGGTCGCCTGCAGCGCGTTGGGCACCAGCTGGTTGATGAAGCCGTCGGCCGACACGCTCATGTGCTTGCTGCCGAGCGCGAAGGTGCCGAGCGAGCCGCGCGCGAGCACGCCGGCCAGCAGCAGGGCGATGACATAGCGCGCGCGCGGCGGCACGTTCCAGGCCGGTGGCAGGCGCGCCGCCAGCTTCAGCGTCAGCCAGGCCTCGAACAGGCTGAAGCCGGCCCAGGCCGCCAGGATCCGCACGATCGGGAAGTCGTTGATGATCGTGTGCACCACGATTTTCGTGTCGTCCTCGAACGCGCCGAAGATCATCGGGTCGATGGTCGAGCCGAAGTAACCGAAGTAGAAGTGGTTGACCGCCGCCAGCCAGTTCAGCGACAGGAACAGCACGACGGCGTACGCCATCAGCACCGCGCGGCGCGCGCGTGGCGGCAGCGCCCAGCCGAACAGCAGCACCGGCAGCGCCAGCGTGGCGAGCCACTTGAGGTCGAAGCGCAGGCCCATGAAGAACGCGCGCGCCAGCTCGGCGCCGGCGGCGCTGCCCTCGGGGTGGTAGTGCAGCCACAGCCCGGCGCGATAGAGCAGCAGCGTCACCGTGCCGATGGCGACCAGGCTCAGCGCGAACGCGGGCAGGCCCGGCGACGGCGGTGCGGCCGCGGCCGGCGGCAGGCTGGGTTCGCTCACGGGATCAGGGCTTGCGGCTGTACAGGGCCGGATTCAGCCGCGGGTCGTTGTACGCCTTGTACTGGCGGTACAGCTTGTAGAAACGGCGGCCGGCGCGGAAGTCGTCCACCAGCTCCTGCAGGCAGGCGG
>JBQTJQ010000126.1:0-39532 GCA_052386975.1 Gammaproteobacteria bacterium
CTGGCCGCCTTCCTCGTAGCCGACGTAGCCGGGCGGGGCGCCGATCAGGCGCGCGACGCTGTGGCGCTCGCCGTACTCGGACATGTCGATCCGGACGATCGCTTCCTCGGTGTCGAACAGGAACGAGGCGAGGGCCTTGCACAGCTCGGTCTTGCCGACGCCTGTGGGGCCGAGGAACAGGAACGAGCCGATCGGGCGGTTGGGGTCCGACAGCCCGGAACGCGAGCGGCGGATCGCGTCCGAGACGGCGGTGACGGCCTCGTCCTGGCCGACCACGCGCTCGTGCAGCGCGGCTTCCATGCGCAGCAGCTTGTCGCGCTCGCCTTCCATGAGCCTGGACACGGGAATCCCGGTCCAGCGCGACACGACTTCGGCGACCTCGTCCTCGCCGACCTTGGTGCGCACCAGCCTGCGGGAAATGGGGACTGTCCCTTCAGGGACTGTCCCTATTTCCCGCAGGCGCGTCTCGAGCTCGGGAATCCTGCCGTACTGCAACTCGGCCATGCGCGCGAGGTCGCCGGCGCGGCGCGCGGCCTCGATCTCGAGCTTCACGCGCTCGAGCTCTTCCTTGACGCCGGCCGAACCCTCGACCTGCGCCTTCTCGGCCTTCCACTCCTCGTCGAGATCGTGGTATTCGCGCTCGAGCTTGCCGATCTCCTCGTCGAGCCGCGTGAGCCCGCGCCGCGCCGATGCCTCGGTGTCCTTCTTGACCGCCTCGCGCTCGATCTTGAGCTGGATCAGCCGGCGGTGCAGGCGGTCGAGCGACTCGGGCTTGCTCTCGATCTCGATGCGGATGCGGCTCGCCGCCTCGTCGACCAGGTCGATGGCCTTGTCGGGCAGCTGGCGGTTGCTGATGTAGCGGTGCGAAAGCCTGGCCGCGGCGATCAGCGCCTCGTCGAGGATGTCCACGCCGTGGTGGACCTCGTAGCGCTCCTTGAGGCCGCGCAGGATCGCAATCGTGTCTTCGACCGAAGGCTCGCCGACGAACACCGGCTGGAAGCGGCGCTCGAGCGCGGCGTCCTTCTCCACGTGCTTGCGATACTCGTCGAGCGTGGTGGCGCCGATGCAGTGCAGCTCGCCGCGCGCCAGCGCGGGCTTGAGCATGTTGCCGGCGTCCATCGAGCCCTCGGCCTTGCCGGCGCCGACCATGGTGTGGAGCTCGTCGATGAACAGGATGATGTTGCCCTGCTGCTTGGAGAGGTCGTTCAGCACGGCCTTGAGCCGTTCCTCGAACTCGCCGCGGAACTTGGCGCCCGCGATCAGCGCGGCCATGTCGAGCGACAGCAGCCGCCGGCCCTTCAGCCCCTCGGGCACTTCGTCGTTGACGATGCGCTGGGCCAGGCCCTCGACGATCGCGGTCTTGCCGACGCCGGGCTCGCCGATCAGCGCCGGATTGTTCTTGGTGCGGCGCGACAGCACCTGGATCACGCGGCGGATTTCCTCGTCGCGGCCGATCACCGGGTCGAGCTTGCCGGCCTGCGCGCGCTGGGTCAGGTCGATGGTGTAACGCTCGAGCGCCTGGCGCTGGTCCTCGGCGCCCGGCGAGTCCACTCTCTGGCCGCCGCGCACCTGCTCGATGGCCTTGTCGAGCAGCTCCTTGCGCGCGCCGCTGGCGCGCAGGGCCTCGCCCATCTCGCCCTTGTCGTCGATCGCCGCGAGCACGAACAGCTCGCTGGAGACGTAGGGATCCTTGCGCTTCTGCGCCAGCTTGTCGGCCAGGTTCAGCAGGCGCCCGAGCTCGGTCGTCGCCTGCACGTCGCCGCTCGGCTGGCCGAGCGTCGGCATGCGGTCGAGCGCCTGCGACAGCCTGTTGCGCAGCTGGTCGACGCTGACGCCCGCGCCGGCCAGCAGCGGCTGGGACGAGCCGCCGTCCTGGTTTAGCAGCGCCTGCATCAGGTGCGCGGGCGTGATGCCCGCGTGATCGCGGCCGACGGCGAGGCTCTGGGCGTCGGCCAGGGCCTGCTGGAAGCGGGTGGTCAGTTTGTCCAGGCGCATGGCTCAAAAATGGGGTCGGGTTAACTTTTTCCAAGCCCCGTGCCAATGTGGCACCTTGTGCACGGAAAAGTTAACCCGACCCCATTTGTTGCCATGAAGAAGCCCGTCAAGGCCTACAAGAACCCCGAGTTCATGATGAGCCCGGAAGCGCGCACCGTGCGCATGCTGTGCGAGTACCTCGAGCCGGCCACGCGACTCGAGCGCGAGAAGGTCGGGCAGGCGATCATCTTCTTCGGCTCGGCGCGCCTGCGCCCGGCGCCGGCGGCGGGGCCCGACTACTGCGCGCGCGCCACCGAGCTCGCCGAGCGGCTGGCGGCGTGGACCCAGCGCGAGCACGCCGCCGGGCACCGCTACCATTTCTGCACCGGCGGCGGCCCCGGCATCATGGAAGCGACCGCGCGCGGCGTCGCCAAGGTCGACCGCAGCCTCAACATCGCCTTGAACATCTCGCTGCCGTTCGAGCAGAGCGTCAACGACCAGGTGAACCCGGACCTGACCTTCGAGTTCCATTACTTCTTCATGCGCAAGCTGTGGTTCATGCAGCTGGCCGCGGCGATGATCGTGTTCCCCGGCGGCTACGGCACGCTCGACGAACTGTTCGAGATGCTGACGCTGGTGCAGACCGGCAAGGCGCAGCCGATGCCGTTCGTGCTGTTCGGGCGCGAGTTCTGGGCGGAGATCCTGGACTTCGATGCGCTGGTGCGGCGCGGGCTGATCAGCCTGCCGGACGTCGACCGGATTTTCTTCGCCGATACGGTGGACGACGCGTTCGCCCACCTGACCGCTCAGCTCAGCGGCGCTTCGCCTTCGCCTTGATCTTCAGCTTCGCCTTGGGCTTGGCCTTGGCGGCCGCGTGGGCGCGGGCTTTCTTCGCCGGGACGAGCTTCGTCGGAGCGGGCGCGTGCCTGGCGGTCGGCTTCGGCGCCGGGGCAGGCTTGACGGGCAGCTGCCGGGCGGCAGCCGCGATTTTGGGCTGGCGTGGCGGCACCTCGACGCGCGGCTTCAGCGGCACGTGGAAAATCTCTTCCAGCCCGTAGTCGTCGTCGACCAGGCCGCGCAGCTCCTTCATCTCGCGGAAGCGCTCGACGTCGCGCCAGTCGCGCAGGCGCAGGTCGGCGGTTTCGCCGTCGGCTTCGACGACGGCGTCCTCCCAACCCTCGTTGTCGTCGTCTTCCTCGACTTTCGCCGGGGCCTGCTTCTTTCCTGCCGTCCGTGCCATCCCAAGTCCTGAACTCGGAAAAATCGCGCGCTATTTACCAATTTTTTCGCCCCGATGGAAGTCCCGCACAAAAAGTTCATGTATTTCAATGAAGTGCGTGACTGTGCGGCGGGCAGTCCTATACTCGCACATGCGCTCCGTCCACCTGCCGGCCCTGGCCCTGCTGCTCGCCCTTGCCCCCGGCGCCGCACGCGCGGCGGAGGGGCAGGCGGCGCTGATCACCATCCGCGACGCGATCGGGCCGGCCACCAGCAGTTACTTCGAAAAGGCGCACCGCAGCGCGTCCGAATCCGGCGCTGCCGTCATCGTGCTGCAGATCGATACGCCCGGCGGGCTCGACTCGGCGATGCGCGACATCATCAAGGTGATCCTGAACTCGCCGGTGCCGGTGGCCTGCATCGTCGCGCCGGGCGGCGCGCGCGCGGCCAGCGCCGGCACCTACATCCTCTACGCCTGCCACGTCGCGGCGATGGCGCCGGCGACCAACCTCGGCGCGGCCACGCCGGTGCCGGTCGGGGGCTCGGCGCCGCTGCCGGGCATGCCCGAGAAGCCCGATCCGGCGGACGGCAAGGACAAGGACGAGAAAGAAGCGCCGCCGAAGCCGGCGGCCGACGCGATGCAGACCAAGGTCGTCAACGACGCCGTTGCCTACATCCGCAGCCTGGCCGAGAAGCGCGGCCGCAACGCCGACTGGGCCGAGCGCGCGGTGCGCGAGGGCGCTTCGCTGTCGGCCGACCGCGCGCTCGAGCAAAAGGTCATCGACCTGGTCGCCAACGACGTCGAGGACCTGCTGGCGAAGATCGACGGCCGCAAGGTCGCCACCACCACCGGCGAGGTGACGCTGAAGACCGCGGGGCTCGCCCTCGACCGCATCGAGCCGGACTGGCGCATGCAGTTCCTGTCGATCATCACCAACCCGACCGTGGCTTATGTGTTGTTACTGATCGGCATCTATGGGCTGCTGCTCGAGGGCTACCATCCCGGCGCGATCCTGCCCGGCACGGTCGGCGCGATCTGCCTGCTGCTCGCGCTGTTCGCCTTCCAGGTGCTGCCGGTGAACTACGTCGGGCTGGCGCTGGTCCTGCTCGGCGTGGTGCTGATGATCGCCGAGGCCTTCGCGCCGAGTTTCGGCGTGCTCGGCGTCGGCGGCCTGGTCGCCTTCGTGTTCGGCTCGATCATGCTGATGGACATCGACGTTCCGGGCTACGGCGTGAACCGCGGCATCATCTTCGGCATCGCCGCCAGCGGCGCCGCGCTGCTGGCCGGCACGCTGTACCTGTTGTGGCGCGCCCGGCAGGCGCCGGTCGCCACCGGCGACCACGTGCTGGTCGGGCATGCGCTGGAGGTTCTCGAGGCGAGCGGCTCGGAAGGCTGGGGCTGGGTCGCCGGCGAGCGCTGGAAGTTCCGCAGCACGGCGCCGGCCGCCGCCGGCCAGCGCCTGCGCATCACCGCCATCGACGGGCTGACCCTGGTGGTCGAGCCCGAACAGAAATAACCCACCGAGGAAAACCGCCATGTTCGGATTCGGCTCCGTCGTCGTCTTCTTCCTGGTGGCGCTGGTCGTCAGCGCCATCAAGGTGCTCAACGAGTACGAGCGCGGCGTGACATTCACGCTCGGCCGCTACACCGGGCTCAAGGGCCCGGGGCTCGTGATCGTGATCCCGATCATCCAGAGCATCGTGCGGGTGGACCTGCGCACGGTGGTCATGGACGTGCCGCCGCAGGACGTGATCACGCGCGACAACGTCTCGGTCAAGGTCAACGCCGTGATCTATTTCCGCGTGGTGTCGCCGGACAAGGCCATCCTGCAGGTGGCGCACTTCTACGAGGCCACCAGCCAGCTGGCGCAGACCACGCTGCGCTCGGTGCTGGGCCAGCACGACCTCGACGACCTGCTGATGGAGCGCGACAAGCTCAACAAGGACATCCAGGAAATCCTCGACAAGCAGACCGATCCGTGGGGCATCAAGGTCGCCAACGTCGAGATCAAGCACGTCGACCTCGACGAGACCATGATCCGCGCCATGGCGCGCCAGGCCGAGGCCGAGCGCACGCGGCGCGCCAAGATCATCCACGCCGAAGGCGAGATGCAGGCCTCGGCCAAGCTGCTCGAGGCGGCGACCATGCTGGCCAAGGAACCGCAGGCCTTGCAGCTGCGCTACCTGCAGACGCTGGTGGACGTCGCCGGCGAGAAGAACTCGACGATCATCTTCCCGCTGCCGATGGACCTGATCACGCCGCTGATGAAAAAACTCACCAAGGAGTAGGGCGGGAATCCTTTCCCGCCTTCGTCGCCGGCAAGGGATTGCCGGCCTACAGCGCTCCCCGCCGCCGCGCGCTGCGGTAGTCCGCCGGCGTATCCACGTCCTCCAGCGTGCGCAGCTCGCGCCAGCCCAGGCCGAGCGCCCCGAGTCGCCGGCGCGTCTGCGCCAGCTCGCGTGCCGAGCTCCAGGCAATCCCGGCCAGCGCGCGGCGCTCGATGCGGCGCGCGCCGATCAGCACGTAGCCGCCGTCGCGCGAGGGCTGCAGCACGCAGTCGCGCGCCTCCAGCGCGGCCAGTGCGCCGGCAAAGTCCACCGGCGTGAAATCCGGGCAGTCCGATCCGACCAGCACGGCCGCCGCGGCGCCCTCGCGCAGCGCACAGGCCAGGGCCAGCGCCATGCGCCGGCCGAGGTCGCCGCGCGGCTGGCGGCGCAGGCGCACGCCGAACTCGCGGCGGCACGCGGCGAAGAAACCGTGGGCCGTGTGCGGCGCGCACCACAGCTCGACCTCGTGGCCCGCGGCCGCGGCGGCGATCAGCGTGCGGCGCACCAGGCGGCGGTGCAGCGCGGCCGCGCCGTCCGGCCCGAGCGTGGGGATCAGCCGCGTCTTGCAGCGCCCGGGCTGCGGGGCGCGCGCGAACACGAGGATGCGAGCCGGGATGCGGGTCAGGGTCGGCCGGCGCCGCGCGGTCACGCCACGCGCGTGAAGCGGCGCGCCAGCGCTGCGACCAGCAGCGCGGCCAGCGCCAGGACCGGCACGCGACCGCCGCCGCCACCACCACCACCGCCGACGTTCCCCGGAGCGGCGCGCGTGTAGGCGCGCAGCGTGTAGGTCAGGCCGCCCTCCAGGGCCGCGAAGTTGACGACGACGGCATGGAACGTGCCCGCGGTCGGATTGTTGATGACGACCTGCTCGCTGCCGCTCAAGCCGGCCGAGAGGTTGACCGCCGGATCCATGCAGTCGTCGAGGGCGGTCGCGCTGGTGCAGAAGAACCCTGGCGTCAGGCTGGGATCGATGCCGATGGTGATGTTGTACTGCGGCGGTTGGCCCTTCTTGACCAGCAGGTCGATGTCCGGGCTGTTCACGCCCGGCGCCGTGCTGGTGGTCTCGATCACCAGCTGGGTGTGGCCGGCCGGCAACACGCCGTCGAAGTCGTAGTGCCAGGCGTGGTATTCGTCGTAGAGGTCCACGGCGCGCGGGACAAAGGCCTGCGTCACCAGCGTGTCGGTGGCGAGGCGGCCGATCTCGGAGAGGAAGCCGCGCGTCGCCGCGTAGCCGCCATCGGCGGTGATGACCAGCGTGAAGCGCACGTAGCGGTGCTCGGTGATCGCGGCCGCGACGGTGGCGTCGAAGGTCGCGGCGGCCGACGCGCCGCCGGCGATCGCGCCGAAGCTGACGGCGCCGCTGGTGACCGTCACGCCGTTGTCGGCGGTGAGCGTGCCCATGACGTTGGTCGCGTCCTGCCACAGGTTGTCCAGCGCGATCTGCACCTGCAGCGACTCGCCCGGATCGAGCGTGGAGTTGCCGCCGATGCCGTCGATGAACTCCGTGCCGCTGACGACCAGCGACGGGCGCGGCGCGAGGTCAATCGCCTGGGCCGCGTTGACGCGGCCGCCCGCCGTTCGCAGGCGCAGGTCGCCGTCGCCGTCGCCGGCTTCGCCGCTCTCGATCAGGCGCGCCTTGATCTCGGCCGGCGTCGCGCCCGGGTGCGCGGACAGGATCAGCGCGGCGATGCCGGAGACGTAAGGCGCCGAGAACGAAGTGCCGGACACGCCGCAATTTCCGGTCGTCGCGCAATCGCTGGGCGTGGTGTAGCCGTTGGCGATCGACGTCGTCGTGACGATCTGCAGGCCGGGCGCGGCGACGTCGGTGGTGATGGCGCCGTACTGGCTGAAGCTGGCGATGTTGTCCTGGCGGTTGGTGGCGGCGACCGACACGATGTTCGGGGCCTCGAAGTTGGACGGGAAGTTCAGCTGGGCGAGGTCGGTGTTGGAGTCGTCGTTGCCGGAGGACGCCACGTACAGGATGCCGTTGGCGTCGAGGTCGAGCAGCGCGTCGAGTTCGGCCTGCGAGAAGAACGGGCCGCCGAAGCTGGCGTTGACGATCTTGGCGCCGTTGTCGCGCGCGAACGCCAGCGCGGCAACGTGGCTGGCGCTGTCGAAGTTGAACTTCAGCGGCATCAGTTTCGAGTTCCACGCGGTGCCGGCGACGCCGATGCCGTTGTTGCCGACGGCGCCGGCGGCGCCCGCCACGAAGGTGCCGTGCGCTTCAAAGCTGTCATTGGGGTTCGGGTCGTTGTCGTCGTCGGCGAAGTCGTAGCCCGCGACGATGTTGGCGGCGAGGTCGGGGTGGCTGGTGCTGACGCCGGTGTCGAGGATCGCGATCGTCACGCCGGCGCTGCCGACCCGCTCGAAGGTGCCGTCCGCGCCCGGGTCCCAGGCCAGCAGCAGGTCCAGGTCAGCGCCCGGGATGCTGGCCAGCGCGGGGTCGGGATCGGCGTAGTTGATCTGGCCGGTGCTGCGCAGGCCCCATTGCTCGGCGAACAGCGCATCGTTCGGGCAGAAGAAGCCGGCGTTGTCGGGGCAGGCGATGCGCGGGTAGCGCAGCGCGTTGGGCTCGGCAATGGCGATCGCCGGCTCGGCCCGCAGCAGGGCCAGCGCGGCGGCGGTGGTGGTGACCCGCGGCAGCTGCAGCAGGTCGGCGCGGCCGCGGTCGAGGTTGCGCCGGGCGACCATGCCGAGGCGCGAGTGCAGCCGCCGCACCTCGTCGGCCGATGCGCCCTTGCGGTACTTCACCACCACTTCGCCCTCGCGGTAGGCCGGCCGGGGCTGGGTCGGCGCGACGGCCTGGGCGGCGGTCGCGGCAAGGAGCAGAACGGCCGCGCAAACGCGGCTGAGCGTGTGGAGTTTCGGGGTCATAGCCCCTAGAATACGCGCCCTCGCGAGGTACCGGTTCAGGTTCGGTTCAGTTTCGTGGGGCAGTAGCTCAGCTGGGAGAGCGCCGCGTTCGCAATGCGGAGGTCGAGGGTTCGATCCCCTTCTGCTCCACCATCAACCGACAAGCACGAGGCGGAGCGCATGGACAACGTCACGCGGCAGACCTTCAACGAGGTCATGGTCCCCAACTACCAGCCGGCGGACCTGATCCCGGTGCGCGGCGCCGGCAGCCGCTTCTGGGACCAGAACAACCGCGAGTACGTGGATTTCGCCGCCGGCATCGCGGTGACCGCGCTCGGCCACTGCCACCCGAAGCTGGTGGCGGCGCTGGACCAGCAGGCGCGCAAGCTCTGGCACCTGTCCAACGTCATGACCAACGAGCCGGCGCTGCGCCTCGCGCGCAAGCTGTGCGAAAAAACCTTCGCCGACCGCGTGTTCTTCTGCAACTCCGGCGCCGAGGCCAACGAGGCCGCGTTCAAGCTGGCGCGCCGCCACGCGCACACCAAGGTCGGCCCGCAGAAGAACGAGATCATCTCGTTCCTGAACGCCTTCCACGGCCGCACCCTGTTCACGGTCAGCGTCGGCGGGCAGGAGAAGTACACGCGCGGCTTCGAGCCGCTGCCCGGCGGCATCACCCACCTGCCGTTCAACGACCTCGGCGCGCTCGAGTCGGCGATCTCCGAGCGCACCTGCGCGGTCGTGATCGAGCCGGTGCAGGGCGAGGGCGGCATCCTGCCGGCCGACCCGGCGTTCGTGCGCGGCGCGCGCGCGCTGTGCGACAAGCACGGCGCGCTGCTGATCTTCGACGAAATCCAGACCGGCGTCGGCCGCACCGGCACGCTGTACGCGTATGAGGGCCTGGGCGTGACACCCGACGTGCTGACCACGGCGAAGGGCATCGGCGGCGGCTTCCCGCTCGGCGCGATGCTGACCACGGCGGCGCTGGCCGACAGCCTGCCGTTCGGCTCGCACGGCTCGACCTACGGCGGCAACCCGCTGGCCTGCGCGGTCGGCGAAGCCGTCATCGACCTGGTCAGCGACCCGGCGCTGCTGGCCGGCGTGAAAGAACGTGGAGAGCGGGTGCGCGAGGGGCTGGCGAAGCTGGCGAAGAAATACGGCCTGTTCGAGGCGCCGCGCGGCGCCGGCCTGCTGCTCGGCGCGCCGATGAGCGCGCCGTGGAAGGGCAAGGCCAAGGAAGTGGTGAACGCCGGCCTGCGCCAGGGCGTCTGGTGCCTGATCGCGGGCCCCGACGTGCTGCGCATCGCGCCGTCGCTGGTCATCCCCGAGGCCGACCTCGCCGAGGGCTTCAAGCGCCTCGACGCGGCCTGCGCCGAGCTGACGGCGCTGCCCAAGGCCGTCGGCAAGTAACGCCTCGCGCCGTCAGGGCGCGGGTGTGTTCATCACCGAGACGCGCCCCTTGGCGAGCAACCGGCCGTCCGCGCTGACCGAGAACTCGTAGAGCGAGCCGCTGTCGTTGGCGAACTGCACGCGCGCCTCGACCTGCAAGGGCGCGGCGATGTCGTCGATCCGCTCGATCCCGAAGCGCACGTCCTTCACCGAGGTCAGCACGCCCGGCGGCGCTTTCTTGCCGGAGCGCAGCGCGCCGTGCACCGCGGTGGCCTGGGCGCCGTACTCCACCAGGTGCAGCGCGAGCAGGCCGTCGGCGCCGCGCAGCGGGTTGGCGGCATCGAGGTGCGTCCGCGTGGCGCAGCGCACGCCGGACTCGTCCCAGTGCTCGACCGACTCGAGCAGGCACATGCTGCCCGTGTGGGGGATCAGGCCGGCGATCAGCATGGCGCCACGGCGATGCGGAACCGCGAGCTGCCGGCGCCGGCGACGGTGACCGCGCCGGGTGCAGCCAGCGCCAGCGCGCGCAACAGCGGCAGCGCGCGGCCGGCCGGATTCCCGATCCGGAGGTGTTCGAGCCCGTTGTCGTCCATGCGCGATTCGGCGCCGTCGCCACGCTCGATCTCGAGGCGGGCCAGCGTGCGCGGGCCGCGCTCGCGCGTCAGCACCAGCGCCGCGGCGCAGGCCGCCGCCAGCGGGCGGGCGGCGTGCAGCGGGCCGGGCGGGATGATGTCGTAGCACACCAGCAGCGCGCCGCCCGTTTCGTGCACCAGGGCTGCCGTCTCGAGCAAGCCGGCGGTGAAGGTGGCGTCCCAGGCGGAGATGCTGGCCGAGGGCTGCCTACAGGCCGTCGCGATGCTCCAATAACCCGCGGCGGCGTTGTGCACCGAATTGTGGAAATCGGTCGGCGACAGCACGCGCTGCTGCTGCGCCAGCGCCGTGCACAGGCGGTGCAGGATCGCCGTGTCGGCTTCCGAGGTGGCGAACACCGAGGCGAGGTCGGCCGGCGCGCGGCTCGAGCCGCGCACCGCGTCCTCGGCGGCGACGAAGGCCAGGCGCACCGAGGCGCTGGCGCGGCGCCGCTCGTTGGCGGGCAGCAGTTCCGGCGCCGTGCTGGGAATTTCCGCCGGCGCGTACGGCGCCTGGCCGCGCAGGACCGGCGCCGCCGCGGCCCAGCCGGCGAGGCCGGGCGCGATGACGCCGGCCGACTCGACGAACACCGACATCATGCCGGCCGCCCGAGCAGCAGGCTGCAGTTGCTGCCGCCGACGCCGAACGAGTTCGACAGCACGCGGTCGACGCGCGCCTGGCGCTGCCGCAGCAGGATGGCGGAGCGCAGCGCCGGGTCCCTGTTCTGTGTGTTGAGGCTGCGCGGCATGAAGCCGTGCTCGACGCACAACAGCGACACCACCGCTTCGGTGATCGCGGCCGCGCCGAGCGTGTGGCCGGTCCAGCCCTTGGTCGAGCTGCAGGACACCGAGTCGCCGAACACGGCGTGCACCGCCTGGTCCTCGGCGGCATCGTTGGCCGGCGTCGCGGTGCCGTGCAGGTTGATGTAGTCCACGTGTCGGGGCTCGAGGCCGGCGCTGCGCAGCGCGCCGCGCATCGCCGCCGCCGCGCCTTCGCCTTGCGGGTGCGGCGCCGACATGTGGTGGGCATCGCTGCTCTCGCCGTAGCCGAGCAGGGCCAGGCCAGCCGCCGCGCCGGGCTCGAGGATGGCGAAGCCGGCGGCCTCGCCGACCGAGATGCCGTTGCGCGCCGCGTCGGCGGGGCGGCAGATGTCGCCCGACACCAGCTGCAGCGCGTTGAAGCCGTAGAGGGTCGTGAGGCACAAGCTGTCGACGCCGCCGACGATGGCGGCGTCGCACAGCCCGGCGCGCATGGCGCGGGCCGCGGACGCGAACACCTTGGCGCTGGACGAGCAGGCCGTGGCGATGGCGACGGCCACGCCTTCGAGCGCGAGCGCGCGGCGCACGAATTCCGCTGGCGAGAAGCAGTTCTGCGAGGTCTCGTAGTTGAACCAGGCCGGCAGCGTGCCAGCGCCGGCCTCGCGGTAAGCCAGCTCGGTCGAGTGCACGCCGGCGGTGCTGGTGCCAATGAACACGCCGACGCGCGCCGCGCCGTGGCGCTCGCGCAGCGCCGCCGCGGCCTCGGCGAAGCCGTCCTGGTGCAGGCCGAGCCAGGCCAGGCGGTTGTTGCGGCAATCCCACGGCGCCAGCCCCACCGGCAGGCCACTTTCGAACTCGCGCTCGAGTCCGCCGACCTCGCCGATCCAGCAGGGGATCTCGCAGGTCTCGAAGGTCTTGCGGCGCAAGCCGGTGGCCTCGTTGCGCAGCGCGGCGAGGTGGGCATCGCGGCCGCGGCCGAGCGCCGAGGTCGCCGTGTAATGAGTGATGCGTAGCGGTGTCATGGGCTGGTGGTCGCGGCCGGGGCCGCGCCGGCGGCGGGCTGGGCCCAGTAGTCGTAGAAATTGAACCAGTTGTACGGCGCCAGCCGCGCATAGTGCTCGAGCCGGCTCGCATAGTGTTGCACGCAGGACCGCAGGGCCTCTTCACGAGTGGCGCGCGGCAGCGTCACCTTGTTGCTGAACAGCTCGAGGTGCAGGTCGTAGCGGTTGCCGCCGCGGTACAGGCCGAAGGCCAGGATCACCGGCACGCTGACCACGGACGCCAGCATCCACGGCCCGATGGCGAAGCGCGCGCGCTCGCCGAGGAACTCGGCCTCGACCGCGCGTTCCCCGGCGGTGGCGCGATCGGCCATGACGCCGACGAACGCGCCCTGCTCGAGGGCTTCGCGCAGCTTCAGCACCAGTCCGGGCCCGCGATCGGAGGCGTCGATCAACTGGCCGGCCATCTCCGGATTCAGCGCGATCAGCACCTGCATCAGCTTGCGGCCCACTTCCAGGTCCATGAGGATCCTGATCGGCCGCTTGCGCTCGGCGAAGCCGAGCCGCAGCGCCTCGTAACCGCCCAGGTGCGCCAGCAGCATCAGGCAGCCGGTGTCGCGCTGCACGATCTCCTCGATCCCGGGCGAGCGATGGATGCGCACCTCGAAGCCGGTGGCGCCGCGCCGCAGCAGGAACATGCGGTCGAGCGTGACGGCGGCGAGGGTGTGGAAGTGGCGGGCGACGTCGGCCAGGCGCGGCTCGCGGCCGAGCACGCGCCGCAGGTAGTTGCGCGAGGCGCGCCGGGCCTCGCCCGCGAACAGCAGGAAATACGCCGTGACCGGGTACAGCACCAGCCGCGTCAGCGTCCGGCCGAGCAGGCGCGTGCACCACATCGTCAGCCTCAGCGCCAGCGCGGTGCCGCGCTCGGCCTGCTGGTCCCAGCTGCGCGTCATGACGGCTCCGCCAGCGCGAGGCTGCCCTGCGCCAGCACGCGGTCGGCGGCGCTGCAGGTGAAGCGGATGCGCGGGCCCTGGCCCCCGGGACCCTGTTCCTCGAGCAGGATGTCGAAGCGTTGCCCCGGCAGCAGCGGGCTGAGGAATTTCACCGCGGGCAGGCCGGCGAGCCGCGCGTCAGTGCCGCGCCAGGCACGCGCCGCGTCGAGGACCTGTTCCAGCAGGACCACGCCGGGCACGATCGGGTTGCCCGGGAAATGCCCGGGCAGGCAGGGATGGTCCGCCGGGACCACGGCCCGGGCGCGGAACTCAGCCACGGCGCAGCAGCTCCAGCAGCGCCTCGCGCTTGAGCTTGCCGAGGCTGTCGCGCGGCAGCGCGTCCACCTTGCGCAGCGGGCGCGGCAGGAATACCGGATCAACCGCGGCCGACAGCGCCGCGAGGATCTCGCGCGCCTCGAGTCCGGGCGCTTCCACCAGCGCGGCCGGGCGCGCTTCGTCGCGGTCCGGGTCCGGCACGAACACCACGGCGTCGCGCACGCCGGGGATGTTCATCAACTGGCGCGTAAGGTCCGCGAGCGAGGCGCGCTTGCCGGCGACCTTGAGCATGTCGGAATGGCGCCCGAGCAGGCGGAAGCGGGTGTCGTCGATCGGCTCGAGGCTATCCGCCAGCGGCACCGGCGCGGGCAGTTGCGGCCCGGACACGAGGAAGCCCTCGGCGCCTTGCTCGAGGCGCATGCCCGGGTGCAGCCGCCACGGCTCGTCCCGGGCCGTGCGCCGGGTGGCGATGGCGCCCGCCTCGGTGCAGCCGTAGACCTCGCACAGCGGCGCGCCGAAGCGCCGCTCGATTTCCAGCGCCTCGTCGCGCGCCAGCGGCGCGGTGGCCGAGACGATCAGCGCGAACTGCGGCGGCGAGGCGCCCGCCTCGAGCAGCTTGCGCAGGTGCAGGGGCGTGGTCAGCAACAGGCGCGGTTCGGGCACCTGCGCCGCGGCGGCGGCGAGGTCCTCGAAGAACAGCGGCCGGCCACTGTGCGCGGCGCAGCCCGAGACGAAGGGCAGCATCACGCTGAACTCGAACCCGTACATGTGCTGCGGCGGCACCGTGGCGATGATCGCGTGCGCCAGCGCGGGCACGCCGGCGTGCCGCGCCAGCACCGGGGCGGAGAGCTCGGCCGAGACCTTCAGCTCGCGCCAGGTTTTTTCATGGGCGGTCGCGGCGCCGCTGCTGCCCGAGGTGTGCGCGACCATCGCGACCGCCGACTCGTCCAGCGTGGCCGCCGCGGCGGCGGGCGTCGCGGGGCGGATGTCGCGCAGGTCGAGCGTGCGCCCGGCGAAGCCCTCCACCGGCCCGTCGCCCAGCGCGTAGCAGCCGGGATGCTGCTCGAGCAGCGCGTTCAGCGCCGCCGGCACGCGGCTCGACGGCATCAGGCTGACTTGGCGCCGCGAGCCGGCGGCCGCGAACGCCAGCATGAAGCGGTAGCGGTCCTCGCACAGGTTCAGCACGTGGCTGGCTTCCGGCAGCAGCGCCGCGACGGCAGCGACGTGGCCTGCAAACTGCGCGTGGCTGCACGGCCGGCCTTCATGCCAGGCCAGCACCTGCTGCGAACGAACCGCGACGGGGAGCGTGAACACGTTCAGGTGGGGGTTCAGGTGGCGCGATAGCCGGTGCGCGCCAGCGAACGGATGAAGGCGATGAACCCGGCGTGCGGCTCGTGGCGGAAACGCAGGCGCCGCCAGGCGTACTCGCCGGCGAACATCAGACCCAGCAGCGCGTAGCACACGAAGTTGGTGAACACCGACCAGGCCCACAGCGGCGCGAACAGTGCCAGCGCCGCGGCGGCCACCGCCAGCGCCGACGCCAGCCAGGCCCAGGCCAGGGTCACGTTGCGGGTGTAGGCGAGCAGTTCCGGCGACAGCGTGCCGCGCTCGACCGCGGCGAAGCGCGTCACCAGCGGCACGCGGCCGGCGCGCAGGCTGCCGATGAAGAAGGCCGCGACCATGGCCGGCAGCGCGACCGGCGGCACGAACAGGGCGTAGATGCCGCCGCCGGATCGCGTCAGCAGCAGCAGCGCTGCGGCGAGCGCCAGCAGCAGCAGCCAGTTGCGCCAGCGGCCGGCCCGCAAGCCCCCGTACTGTGGCAGCGCGCAGATCACCACCAGCGCGGCCCATTGCAGCAGCGGCCAGCCGAGGATGGCCGCGAAGTGGCTCAGGAAGGGGAAGGAGAGCGCCAGCACCATCGGCCCGGCGACGGCCGGGGGCGGCTGCTCAGGATTTGCGGTGCTGCTGGACATGGGCGGTGAGATCGCGCAGCGAGCTGAACGCCCGCTTGACCTGTGGGTCCTCCGAGCGCATCTGCACGCCGTACTTCTGCTGGATCACCAGGGCGATCTCGAGCGCGTCGATCGAATCGAGCCCCAGACCGCGCTTCTGCGCGTCGTAGCCGAACAGCGGCGCCGCCGGATCGATCGCCGCCGCCTGGACGCCTTCGAGGTTGAGTGCCGTGACCAACGCGACCGCCAGCTCTTGCTCGGCGGCGGACTGAGAATTCGCCATGGTTCCCCTTGCTTGTGCGAAAATTATACGCGTTTGGGGAAACCAAGAACTCATCGGCCATCGATGCCGCAAGCACCTGCACCCGTGCCGTGCTCGTACGACGTCCATTACGAGCCGGAATCCGATGCGCCGCTCGCGCCGGATGTCCTGGCCTGCATCCACTTCGGCGTCGACGAGGGCCGGGGCGCCGGCCCCGGCGACCGCGACCCGCGGCGCTTCCGGGTGCGCCTGCGCCAGTTCGGCGCGGCGCCGCTGATGGAGGTCTGGCGCAGCACCCGGCCGGTCGAGTACGGCTGGTCCGACGGCTTCGGCTACGCCACCAACGGCGACGTGCTGATGGGCCACCTCGACCTGCCGGAGGCGGAGATCGAGGACCTCGATCGCGCCTCGGCGCGCGCCTACGTCCACGTCGAGGCGCTGCTGCACCGGACCGGCTACCCGTCCTGGCTGCGGATCTGGAACTACCTGTCGCACATCAACCGCGGCGAGGGCGACAAGGAGCGCTACAAGGTCTTTACGCATGGGCGCTACCGGGCGCTGGCGCTCAAGCCCGGGTTCGAGGCGACCCTGCCCGCGGCGACCGCCATCGGCACGCCGGCCGGCGGCCTGCTGGTCTATTTCCTCGCCGCGCGCAGCCCCGGCGTGCAGGCCGAGAACCCGCGCCAGGTCAGCGCCTTCCACTATCCGCGGCAGTACGGCCCGCGCGGCCCGAGCTTCTCGCGCGCGACCGGGAAGCAGTGGGCCGGCGGCCGCCAGCTGTTCATCTCGGGCACGGCGGCCGTGGTTGGCCACGCCACCGTGCACGAGGGCGATGCGCTCGGGCAGCTCGAGGAAACCGCGCGCAACGTCAGGGCGCTGCTCGAGTCCACCGGCATGCCGAAGGCCCGGCCGCTGGCCCTGAAGCTCTACGTGCGCGAGCCGGAGCATTTCGACGCCGTCCGCCGGCGCGCGCTCGAACTCTTCGGCGCCGATGCGCCGCTGCTGTGCCTGCAGGGTGACGTCTGCCGCGAGCACCTGCTGCTCGAGATCGAAGCGCTGTACGTCGAGGGCGGCTGAGTGCTGAAGCCGGGCTCGCGGCTGGATCGCGGCTGGCGCATCGTCGGCACCGGGCTGTCGTTCGCGGTGTTCGGCATCGGCGCCTGCGTGATCAGCCTCACCGTCTTTCCCGTGCTGCGCCTGGCCTCGCCGGACCCGGAGGTGGCGCGGCGCCGGATCCAGCGCGCCATGCAGCTGACCTTCAAGCTGTTCACCTGGATGATGGTGTCCCTGGGGCTCCTCACCGTCGAGTTCCGCAACCCCGAGCGCCTGGCCCGCCAGGGGCGCCTGATCGTGGCCAACCATCCGAGCCTGATCGACGTCGTGCTGATCATTTCGGCAATGCCGGCCGTGGACTGCATCGTCAAGCAGGCGCTTTACCGCAACCCGTTCCTGCGCTGGCCGGTGCTGTGGGCGGGCTACATCCCGAACACGCAGCCGGAGCAGCTGGTGGAGGAATGCGCGGAGGCGCTGCGCGCCGGCCGCTCGCTGCTGGTGTTCCCGGAGGGCACGCGCACCGTGCCCGGGCAGCCGCTGCAGTTCAAGCGCGGCGCCGCCCAGATCGCGCTGGCGGCGAAGTGCGAGATCCAGCCGATCACCATCACCCAGACCATCCCGACGCTGACCAAGGCCGAGCAGTGGTACCAGGTGGCGCGCGAGCCCAGCCACTGGGTGGTGTCGGTGGACGAGCCGATGCGGATCGATTCTTTCTTCGAGCTCGCCCCTTCGCTGGGGGCGCGCCACCTCACCCAGCACCTGCTGGACTACTATTCCCGGCGCCTTGGTGCCCCCGCCACCGCCGTATAATCCCGCCCAGCCATGCCCAGCCAGCAGGAAATTTTCGATCGCGTGAAGCAGACCCTCGTCGACCTGTTCGAAGTCGACGCGGCCAAGGTCGTTCCCGGCGCCCAGCTCTACGCGGACCTGGACATCGACAGCATCGACGCGATCGACCTGATCCTCGAGCTCAAGACCTACACCGGCAAGCGAATCGATCCGGAGCAGTTCAAGCACGTGCGCACGATCGACGACCTGGTCGCGGTCGTCCACGGCCTGCTGAACGAAAAACCGGCGGCCTGAAGATGGCGCCGTTGCGGCCAGACGTTCTGGCGACGCGCCCGGGCCCGGCCGGATTGCGCCTCGACCTGCGCGTGCCCGCGGACCTGGCCTGCTTCCCGGAGCATTTCCCCGCGGCGCCGGTGCTGCCCGGCGTGGTGCAGCTGAGTTGGGCGCTGGACCTGGCGCGCCCGCACTTCGCGCTGCCGCCGCGCTTCCAGCAGGTCGCCGGGCTCAAGTTCATGCGCGTCGTCACGCCGGGCTCGACGCTGTCCCTCGACCTGGGCTTCGACGGTGGCCGCGGCGAGCTCAGTTTCTGCTACCGCGACGCCGCGGGCCGGGAATGCTCGTCCGGGCGCTTCGGCTTCGGCGCGGAGCCCGCCCGTGGTTAAGGCCGCGCTGGTGGTGCCCTGCTTCGACCATGAAGGCGCGATCGCGCAGACGCTGGCGGGGCTCAAGCCGCTGGGCCTGCCGTGCTACGTCGTCGACGACGGCAGCGGCGAAGCCTGCCGGCGGGTGCTGGCCGGGATCGCGCAGCGCGAAAGTTCGTGGCTGACGCTGCGCACGCTCGCGGTCAACCAGGGCAAGGGCGCGGCGGTGATGGACGGCTTCCAGGCGGCGCTCGCCGCGGGCTACACGCACGCGGTGCAGATCGACGCCGACGGCCAGCACGAGGCCGGCGACGTGCCGCGCCTGCTGGACGTGGCGCGCGCCCACCCGGAGGCGGTGGTGGCGGGCGTGGCCCAGTACGACGACAGCGTGCCGCGCTCGCGGCTTTACGGCCGCTACCTGACCCACGTCTGGGTCTGGATCAACACGCTGTCGCTGCAGATCCGCGACTCGATGTGCGGGCTGCGGGTCTATCCGCTGGCGCCGACGCTCGCGACCTGGGACGCGCACGCCATCGGCCGGCGCATGGAATTCGATCCCGAAATCCTGGTGCGCCTGCACTGGAGCGGCGTGCCGGTGCAGTCGGTGCCGGTGCGGGTGCATTACCCGGCGGACGGCGTCTCGCATTTCGACCTGTTGATGGACAACGTGCGCATCTCGTGGATGCACGCGCGCCTGTTCTTCGGCATGCTCGCGCGCCTGCCGTGGCTGCTCGCGCGCCGGTGGCGCCCGCGCCTGACGGAGCCGGCCAAATGATCCGCAGCGCCGAGACCCTGATCACGGTGCCGTTCCACGACCTCGACCCGGCCGGCATCGTCTGGCACGGGCACTACGCCAAGTACTTCGAGGTGGCGCGCTGCCTGCTGCTCGAGAGCTTCGGCTACAACTACGACGCGATGGTCGAGTCGGGCTACGCCTGGCCGGTGATCGACCTGCGCATGCGCTACGTCAGGCCCGCGCGCTTCGGCCAGCAGATCCGCGTGAAGGCGACGCTCGACGAGTGGGAGTACCGGCTCAAGATCGACTACGCCATCCACGACCTCGCCGGGGCGCGCATGTGCAAGGGCAGCACGGTGCAGGTCGCGGTCGAGATCGCGTCGCGCGAAATGCTGCTGCGCTCGCCGGACATACTCTTCACCAGGCTGGGGCTGACGCCGTGAGGGGCATCGCCCTGGTGCTCGCGCTGCTGCTGGCGCCGGCCGCGCCGGCCAGCGACCTGTTCGCGCAGCCGGTCAGCGCGCAGGCGCTGGCGCGCCAGCTCACCGGCCGCCTCCAGCAGCTGCAGCGCGCCGAGGGCCTGCAAGGCGGCTTCGCGCAGAAGAAGCAGCTGGCCGGCATCGCCCGGCCGCTCACCGCCGGCGGCCGCTTCCTGTTCGTGCGCAAGCGCGGCATCCTGTGGCACACCACCACGCCGTTCGATTCCGAGTTCGTGCTGACCGCCGGCAAGATGGAAGTGACCGAGGGCGGCAGCGTGGCGATGAGCCTGAAGACCGCCGAGCAGCCGGGGCTCAAGCTGGTGTCCGACATCTTCCTCGCCATGTTCGCGCTGGACTTCGACGCGCTGGCGCGCCACTTCGACCTCTACGCGATCGACGGCAAGCGCTGGCGCATCGGCCTGGCGCCACGCGATGCGGCGCTGAGGGCGGTGGCGACGCGCATCGTGCTGGCCGGCGGCGACGTGGTGAACGAAGTCGTGCTGGAGGACGCGCACGGCGACCGCACCGAGATCCGCTTCGACGCCGTGAAGCACCTGGAAACCGTCGCGCCGGCCGAGCTCGGGCGCTTCGGGCCCTGATGGCTGCGCCGCTGTCCGCCGCGGCGCTGCTCCGCAATTTCGCCGGCTACCTGGCGTTCCTGCTGCTGGTCGGCGTCGCGCTGGCGCTGCACGTGCGCCAGGGATTGAAAGTCGAGACCGACCTGCTGGCCCTGCTGCCGGCGGCGGAGCACGACCCGGCGATCGAGCTGGCGCTGAAGGAAGTCTCGACCTCGCTCGGCAGCCGCGTGGTGTTCCTGGTCGGCGCCAGGGAATTCGGCGACAGCCGCGCGGCGGCGACGGAGTTCGCCAAGGCCCTGCGGGAGTCCGGCGCCTTCGGCGAGGTGCTGCTGGAAATCGCCGAGGCCGGGCTCACCTCGCACGCGGTGTACGGCGCGTACCTGCCCGCGCTGGCCTCCGAGCGCCACTTGCAGATGCTGCGGGCAGGCGAGGTCCGGCGCCTGCGCCAGGAAGCGGTGCGCCAGCTGTACGCGCCGCTGCCGCTGCCGCTGCCGTTGCCGGCCGCCGAGGATCCGCTGGGCCTGGCCAACGCCTTCCTCCTGCAGCGCCTGCCGCCGATCGGCAACGCCCTGCCGCGCGACGGCGTGCTGGCACTGGGCGGCGGCGACTGGCAGTACGTGCTGGTGTCGGCGCAGCTGCGCGGCAGCTCGTTCGCCGGCGCCGTGCAGGATCGCGCGCTCGCGGCGATCGCGCAGGCCGAGTCCGGCGCGCGCAGCGCCGTCGCGCCGCGCGAGCTGCGCGTGCTGCGGGCCGGCCTGCTGTTCCACTCGAGCGCGGGCCGGCGCCAGTCCCAGAAGGAGATCGAGCTGATCAGCATCGTCTCGCTGGTCGGCGTGGTTACGCTGGTGCTGCTGACCTTCGGCTCGCCGCGGCCGCTGCTGCTGACCATGGCCTCGCTGGTGGTGGGCACCGCCTGCGGCCTGACCGCGTGCCTGTATTTGTTCGGCAGCCTGCACCTGCTGACCTTCGTGTTCGGCTCGACGCTGATCGGCGTGGCGGTGGACTACTCCAATTACTTCCTGCACGACGCGTTCGACGAGCCGGCCGGCTGGACCGGCGCGCGCGCGCTGCGCAACACCCTGCGCGGCATCCTGCTGGGCCTGGGCACCTCGGTGCTGGGCTACCTGGCGCTGTCGCTGGCGCCGTTCCCGGGCCTGCGGCAGATGGCGGTGTTCTCGGCGGCGGGCCTGCTCGGCGCGGCCGGCTGCGTGCTGTGCCTGCACCCGGTGCTGGCACGCCCGCCGCGCAATGCCCAGCCGCCGATCCTGCGCCGGGTCCTGTCGCTGTATTTCGCGCTGGCCGGACTGCGCCGCACGCGCTGGCTCGGCGTCGCGGCGCTGGTGCTGGTGGCCGCCGGCGCGCTGCGGCTCACGGCGCAGGACGACATCCGGCTGCTGCAGTCCTCGCCGGCACACCTCGTGGCCGAGGAGGGCGAGCTGCGCGCCCTGATCGGCAACCCGCCGGACAGCCGCTTCTTCCTGGTGCGCGGCGCCACGCCACAAGAGGTGCTCGAGGCCGAGGAGGGGCTGCGGCCGCAGCTCGACGCGGCGGTCGCGCAGGGCGCGGTGGCCTCGTACCTGGCCATCTCGCGCGCGCTGCCGTCGCTGAAGGCCCAGCGCGAGGCGCGCCAGCTGCTGGCGCGCGACGTCTACGGCGGCTCCGGGGCGCTGGCGCGAATGATGGGCGAGCTCGGCTTCGATGCGGCGGCGATCGAGCGGCGCCAGCGCGCTTTCCGCGAAGTGCCGGCGGACGGCCTGGCGCCGGAGCACTGGCTCGACAGCCCGGCGGCGACACCGTACCGCGCGCTGTGGCTGGCGCTGCCGCAGGGCCACGCCAGCCTGGTGATGCTGTCGGGCGTGCGCGACGTCGCCGCGCTGCGCGCGGTCCAGGCGCCGGGCGCGGTGCTGGTCGACAAGGTGGCCGAGGTCTCGGACGTCCTGGGCCGCTATCGAGGCGCCGCGATGCGCCTGCTGGTGCTGGCCTACGCCGGTGCCGCGCTGCTGCTGGCCTGGCGCTACGGGGCACGCCGCAGCCTGCCGCTGATCGCCGGAATGATCGGCGCCGCCGTGGTCACGCTTGGCGTGTTCGGCTGGGCCGGCCTGCCGGTGAACCTCTTCTCCGTGCTGGCGCTGCTGCTGGTGCTGGGCATCGGCATCGACTACGTCATCTTCCTGCAGGAAGGCTTCGGCGCCGGCCACGGCCCGCTGCTGGCCGTGATGCTGTCGGCGGTGACCACGCTGCTGTCCTTCGGCCTGCTGGCCTTCTCTGGCACGCCGTTCATGCACAGCATCGGCCTGACCCTGCTGCTCGGGATCGGGCTGTCCTTTATTTTCGCGCTGCTGGGCGCGAACATCCGCCGCGAGGCGGCATAAAATTGTCCGGGGATCCTGGGGAACTTTCATGCTTGATGTCCTGATCATTGGCGCCGGCCCGTCGGGCTCGGTCGCCGCCGCGCTGCTGGGGAAGAAGGGCTACTCGGTGCGGGTGCTCGAGCGCCAGAAGTTCCCGAGGTTCTCCATCGGCGAGAGCCTGCTGGCGCAGAGCATCGCGCTGATCGACGAGGCCGGCATGCTCGAGCCGGTGATGTCGGCCGGCTTCCAGTTCAAGAACGGCGCGTCCTTCGTGCGCGGCACGCAGCACGCCGAGTACAACTTCGCCGACAAGTCGAGCGAGGGGCCGCCGTTCACCTTCCAGGTGCCGCGCGCCGACTTCGACAAGGTGCTGGCCGACACCGCCGCCAGGATGGGCGCGGACATCCGCTACGAGATCGAGATCACCGCGGCCGATTTCTCCGGCACGCCGACGCTGACCAGCCGCGAAGTGAACGGCGGCAAGGTCGAGCAGCACCAGGCGCGCTTCGTGCTGGACGCGAGCGGCTTCGGCCGCACGCTGCCCAGGCTGCTCGACCTGGACCGCCCGGCAGCGTTCCCGATGCGCGCGGCCTTGTTCACGCACATCCGCGACCACATCCCCGCGGGCGAGTTCGACCGCCAGAAGATCCGCGTCACCATCCATCCGCAGCACCAGGACGTCTGGTACTGGCTGATCCCGTTCTCGGACGGGCGCAGCTCGCTGGGCGTGGTGGCGCGCGACGAATTCCTGCAGGCCATCCCCGGCGACAACGAGCAGCGGCTGTGGACGCTGGTCAGGCAGGACCCGAGCCTGGGCAAGCTGCTGCGCGCCGCCGAGCCGGCGGCCAAGGTCAACGAGCTGCGCGGTTACGCCGCCAGCGTCAAGAGCCTGCACGGCAAGGGCTTCGCGCTGCTCGGCAACGCCGCCGAGTTCCTCGACCCGGTGTTCTCCTCGGGCGTGACCATCGCGCTCAAGTCGGCGCACCTGGCCGCCGGCGCGCTGCACCGCCAGTTTTCCGGCGAGGCGGTGGACTGGGAGGAGGAGTTCTCGAAGCCGCTGCTGGCGGGCGTGGAAACCTTCCGCGGCTTCGTCAACACCTGGTACGACGGCTCGCTGCAGGACATCTTCTTCTACGACAAGCAGCAGGAAAAAGTCCGCCGCATGATCTGCTCGATCCTGGCGGGCTATGCCTGGGACAAGGCCAACCACTACCACGGCAAGCCGACCGAGCAGCGGTTGCGCGCGCTGGCCGAGCACTGCCGTGCGGGCTAGGACGGCCGCCGCGCTGCTCGCGCTGGCGCTGGCCGGTTGCGCCGCGGCGCCCACGGGCGGGCGCCCGCCGCCGGCGGTGCCGCCGATCCTCGACGGCGCCGCGCTCGGCGCGCGCGCGGCGAACCAGGTGGTGCGGGCCGCGTTCCAGGACCGCGAGCTGACGCTGCAATGCGCGGTGCAGGTCGACGGCCGCGCGGTCACGGTGGTCGGGGTCGATGCGATGGGGCGGCGCGCGTTCACCATCGGCTACGACGGCGCGCGCGTGGCGGCGGAATCCGGCCCGATGGTTCCCGAGGGGTTCTCGCCGGAATACCTGCTGGCCGACGTCGAGCTGGCGCTGTGGCCGCTCGAGGCGCTGCAGGCCGGCTACGCCGGCACCGAGTGGAGCGTGCGCGAGCCCTACGCCGGCGCGCGGCGCCTGTATCGCCGCGATCGCCTGGTGGCGGAAGTGCACTACACCGGCGACCCCTGGGCCACGCGCTATTGGGTCGCCAACGTCGAGCGCGGTTACGTGCTGGCGGTCGACCCGCAGCCCGCGGGCCGCTGACATGCTCCGGACCGGCGTCCACTACCAGCCTGCGGAGGTGCTGCCGCACCGCGGCGCCATGCTGCTGCTGGATTCCATCCGCGATTACGGCGACGACTGGCTGGTGGCCGAAGTGCGCGTGCGCAAGGACTCGAACTTCGGCACCCCGGACGGCGTGCCGAGCTGGGTCGGCATCGAGTACATGGCGCAGGCCGTGTCGGCCTGGTCCGGGATCGGCCAGGTGCAGAACGGCGGCAAGCCGGGCATCGGCCTGCTGCTGGGCAGCCGGCGCTACCAGGCGCGGCGGCCGCTGTTCGCCGTGGGCAGCCACCTGCGCGTGCGCGCCCGGCTGGTCTGGCGCGACACCGACGACCTGGCCGCGTTCGACTGCGCCATCGAGGAGGACGGCGAAGCCGTCGCGCACGCCCAGCTCAAGGTCTACCGCCCGCGCGACCTCGATGCGGTATTGAAGGAGCTCGCATGAATCCCACGAGGCCATGGGTGCTGGTCACCGGCTCGTCGCGCGGCATCGGCCGCGCCATCGCCGCGCAGCTGGCGCGCGACGGCTACAACCTGGTGCTGCACGGGCGGGCGCCGTCGCCGGCGCTCGATGCCGCCGCGGCCGAGGCGCGGGCGGCCGGCGCCGAGACCCGGACGCTGAGCTTCGACATCGCCGACCGGGGCGCCGCCGCGGCGTCGCTGGAGGGCGACATCGACAAGCACGGCGCGTGCTACGGCGTGGTCTGCAACGCCGGGGTGGTGCGCGACGACGCCTTCCCGGCCATGTCCGGCGAGGCCTGGGACACCGTCCTGCGGGCCAACCTCGACGGTTTCTACAACGTGCTGCGGCCGGTGGTCATGCCGATGATCCGGCGCCGCCAGCCCGGGCGCATCGTCACTCTGTCGTCGGTTTCCGGCCTGGTCGGCAACCGCGGCCAGGTCAATTACAGCGCGGCCAAAGGCGGTATCATCGCCGCCAGCAAGGCCCTGGCGGTGGAACTGGCCAGCCGCGGCATCACGGTGAACTGCGTGGCGCCCGGGCTGATCAACACCGACATGGCCGCAGGCGCGCCGCTGGAGGAGGCCCTCAAGCTGATCCCGGCCAGGCGCGTCGGGGAACCAGGGGAAGTGGCGAGCCTCGTTTCGTACCTGATGTCCGAAGGGGCCGCCTACATCACGCGGCAGGTGATCGCCGTCAACGGGGGGTTGTGCTGATGCATCGTGTGGTCGTCACCGGCATGGCGGGGATCACCTCGCTGGGCCAGAACTGGGAAGAGATCGAGGGCAACCTGCGGACCGGCGTCAGCGGCATCGAGACGATGCAGGAGTGGGACCGCTACACGGAGCTGAACACGCGCCTCGGCGGGCCGGTGCGCGACTTCAAGCTGCCGCCGCACTACAACCGCAAGCGCACGCGCACCATGGGGCGCGTGGCGATGATGGCGGTGCGCGCGACCGAGGTCGCGCTCGAGGACGCGCAGCTGCTCGGCAGCGAGGAAATCGCCAGCGGCGCCACCGGCGTGTCCTACGGCTCATCCACCGGCTCGACCGACGCGGTGAAGGATTTCGCCGGCATGCTGATCACCGGCCAGTCCAGCAACATCAACGCGACCACCTACCTGCGGATGATGACGCACACCGCCGCGGTCAACATCGGCGTGTACTACCGCGCCAAGGGCCGCATCATCCCGACCTCGAGCGCCTGCACCTCCGGCAGCCAGGGCATCGGCTACGCCTACGAGGCGGTCAAGCACGGCAAGCAGGCCATCATGATCGCCGGCGGCGCCGAGGAGCTGTGCGTCTCGCAGGCCGCGGTGTTCGACACGCTGTACGCGACCAGCCGCCGCAATGACGCGCCGAAGACCACGCCGGCGCCGTTCGACCGCGATCGCGACGGCCTGGTGATCGGCGAGGGCGCCTGCACGCTGATCCTCGAGGAGCGCGGGCACGCGCTGGCGCGCGGCGCCAGGATCTACGCCGAGATCCTCGGCTTCGGCACCAACTCGGACGGCGACCACGTCACGCATCCCAACACCCTGACGATGGAAGGGGCGATGCGCCTGGCGCTGGATGATTCCCGCCTCGCGCCGGACGCGATCGAATACGTCTGTTGCCACGGCACCGGCACTGACCAGGGCGACATCGCCGAGTCGCAGGCGACGCACCGGGTGTTCGGGCGGCGCATGCCGGTGTCCTCGCTGAAGGGCAACACCGGCCACACGCTCGGCGCGTGCGGCGCGATCGAGAGCTGGTGGACCATCGAGATGATGCGCCACGACTGGTTCGCGCCGACCATCAACCTGAAGAACCTCGACGTCCGTTGCGGCGAGCTGGATTACATCGTCAGCGGCGGCCGCAAGCTGCAGTCCGAAATCGTGATGAACAACAACTTCGCCTTCGGCGGGATCAACACCTCGCTGATCTTCCAGCGCGTTCCCTAGGAGGTTGAGCCCATGAACCTGTTGCGCCGCACGCTGGTCGCGTGCCTGCTGGCCGGTGTGTCCGGTGTCGCCGTCGCGGCGGGCTCGCGGCCGCTGCAGGAGCCGGAACCCGCCGCGATCCCGGCCGGCATGGCGCCGGCCGCGGTGGCCAAGGCGATCAAGCGCGCGCTGCTGGCCCGCAACTGGGCCATCGGCAACGAGAAGCCGGGCTACATGGAAGGCACGCTCAACGTGCGCAAGCACATGGTGAAGGTCGGTCTCAAGTACGACGGCAAGAGGGTCACGATGAGCTACCTCGACAGCGCCGAGTTGGGCTACACCGAGCGCGATGGGCAGCCGTACATCCATCCCAGCTACACCAAGTGGACGCGGAACCTGATGAACGACGTCGACAAGTTCCTGCAGAACCCGGATCTGTAAGGGCAGCCTGGCGCGGCGGCGGCGCGTGCTTCGTCGCCGCCGCTTTTTTTTCGCCGCAGTGGCGCTGCTGGCGCCGGCGCTGGCGGCCGCCCAGCCACCATGGCCGAAATTCGAGGCCGGCGCCGGCGCGGCGGTCGCGGCGACGCCGACCTACCGCGGCTCGGACCACTACAGCGTCGTCGCGCTGCCGTTCCCGTACTTCGTCTACCGCGGCGACAACCTCCGCGTCACCCGCTCCGGCGCGCGCGTGCAGGCGCTGACCTGGGACCGCTTCAGCCTGGGCGTGAGCGGCGCGTTCTCGCTGCCGGGCAACGACGGCGAGGATCCCGCCCGCGAGGGCATGCCGGCGCTCGACCCGACGCTCGAGGTGGGCCCGTCGCTGGATTTCCTGTTCTCCCGCGGCGACACCGCCTGGTGCCTGTGCGTGCCGATCCGCTCGGTCACCGCCACCGACGGCGGGCACTGGCAGGGCGCCGGCTGGCTGGCCCATCCGCAGCTGCGCATGCTGCACGTGGAGCGCCGCGGCGACCGCGCGCTGACGACGTCGATGTTCTTCGGGCCCAAGTTCGCCGACCGGCGCTACCACGCGTACTTCTATGAGGTGCAGCCGCAGTACGCGATCGCCGGCCGGCCGGCGTACGCGGCCGGCGGCGGCTACAGCGGGCTCAGCGCGACGCTTTCGTTCAGCGTGCGCGGCGGCCGCTGGGGCGCGGGCGCCGGAGTGGTGTCGGACTGGCTCGAGGGCGCGGCGTTCGAGGACAGCCCGCTGGTGGATGCGCACGCCAGCGCGACGGTGGTGGCCTGGCTGACCTATCGCCTGTGGTCGCGCGGGTCGGCCGACGAGACCGACGAGGTGCGGGACTAGCGGCCGAGGCTGTAGAGCACCTTCTCGCCGCGATACTCGAGCACGACGCCGTCCGGCACGATCTCGACCAGCGCCGGCCCTTCGGCCATGCGCTCGCCTTCCTTGTAGCGCCGGCCGTTCACCATCACGAAACGCCGCGCGGGATCCTTCTCGTAGACATGGATCTCGACGCGCAGCGCCGGGAAGTCGGCGCGGTAGTCGGGTGGCATCTCGCGGAACTTGCGCAGCGGCGCGGGCCGGGTCAGGGCCGGCGGGATTTCAGCGGATGCGGCGGGTGCAGCGACCGGCGCCGGTGCCGGCGCGGCCGGGGGCGTCGGCGCCGTCGTCGCGGGAGCCTGGGACGGCGGTTGCGCCGTAGCCCGAAGCTGCGCCGGCGGCGCCGCGGTCGGGGGTGGCGCCGGCGGGGTCGCGATCGAGGTCGACGACGGGCGCACCGGCGTCGGCGCCGGAACCGGTTTGGCGGGTGCCGGTTTGGCGGGAGCGGGCGCCGAGGCCGCGGCTTCGAGCGCATCCTCGTCGGTGAGGTCGTCCAGCGATGCCACCGACTCGGTCCCGGGCACGACCGCCGGCGGCGCTTCGGGCGGGGCGGGGCGGGCCACGATCACGTTGGTCTGGGCACCGGGCGCCGCCGACGGCGCGGGCCGCGCGCGGAACGCGTCCCACAGCAGGAACGCGGCGAGCCCTAGTCCCGCGACGATGATCACGGCGCCGGCGAGGTCGCGGCTGCGACCGACGCGCGGCGCGGGCCGCACCAGGACGGCCGGCACCTCGCGCGGCGACGGCATGGCGTCGCCCTGGCGCTCGCGCTCGGCGCGCTTCAGCGCATCAAGGATCAGCGACATGGGGCGGCGTGGCCTGCAAGGTCGGCGTTCCGGTCAGCGGACGCAGGTTGGACAACGCGATCAGCGTGCGCGGTCCGGCGATGCCGTCGCGATCGAGCCCCTGCGCGCTCTGGAAGCGGACCAGCGCCGCGCGCAATTCGGCATCGAACACCGGCGACACCGGCGGCACCAGCTCGCGGCCCTCCGCCTCGGCCAGCCGCTGGCGCAGCCAGACGATGGACAAGCCGGACGAGTCGGGACCGATCAGGCGCTCGAGCGTATCGCGGCGCCAGAGCATCAGGAATTCGCCGGTCCACAGCAGGTCGATCTGCGCCAGCGGCAGGCGCAGCGGGCCGGCCGCGGTATCGAGCAGCGCCTCGCCGACGCCGAGCTCGCGCAGCAGCACGTGCTGCACGCCGCCGCGCCCGCTCGACAGCGTCAGGATCGACGGGCGGTCGAGCCGCCGCAGGTCGTCCCAGCCGCCGAGGCTCTTGTAGCAGCCGATCTGCTCGCGCGCGAGCGCCTGGCACACGTTCTCGCCGGCCCGCACCTGCGGGTTGGCGCTCCACACCTCGAGCAGCCGCGACAGCACCACCGGCAGCGGCTGCGCCGCGCGCAGCAGCGCGTCGAGCGTCGGCGGCGCGGCGGGCTCGGGCATCGCCGCGACGGTCACGGGCGCCGGCTCGACGATCGGCGGCGCGGCGGCCGCCACGGCCTGCGGCGTCGCGCCCGGCGGTGCCGGGCGGATCTCGAAGTACAGCCAGCCGGCGGCGACAGCGAGGATCAGGCCGACGATGGCGGCATCCGCCCACGTCAGGCGCCGGTGCACCGCGGGCTCGGGCAGGCCGCTGACCTCGCGCGCGGCGCGGTCGACGATCTCGGGCGTCACTTCGCGCGAGCCGGAGGCGTAGGCGCCGAGCAGCGCGCGGTCGCACAGCACGTTGATCAGGCGCGGCACGCCGCGGGCCTGCTGGTGGATCGCCGCCAGCGCGCGGGCGTTGAACACCGCGCCGCTGCCGCCGGCGATGCGCAGGCGGTGGCCGACGTACTCGGCCGATTCGCCCGGCTCCAGCGGCGTCAGGTGGTAGCGCGCGGTGATGCGCTGGGCCAGCTGGCGCAGGTCGGGCCGTGCCAGCAGCGCAGCGAGCTCGGGCTGGCCGACCAGCATGATGCGCAGCAGTTTTTCCTTGTCGGTCTCGAGGTTGGTCAGCAGGCGCACTTGCTCGAGCACTTCGGGCTGCAGGTTCTGGGCCTCGTCGATGATCAGCACGGTGCGGCGGCCGCGCGCGTGTACCGCCAGCAGGTGCGTGTTCAGCGCGTCGACCAGCGTCTTCAGGGTGGCGCCGCGCTTCGGGTACTTCACGTGCAGTTCATCGCAGATCGAGGCGACGAACTCCAGCTCGTTCTGGCGCGGATTCAGGATCACCGCCACGTCGACGTGGTCGAGCTTCTGCGCCAGCAGCGCGCGCACCACGGTGGTCTTGCCGGTGCCGACCTCGCCGGTCAGCTGCACGAAGCCGCCGTACTGGCCGGTGCCGTACAAGAGATGACCCAGCGCCTCCTGGTGGCGCGGGCTCATGTAGAGGTAGGCCGGGTCCGGGGTGATGGAGAAGGGCATCTCCCGGAGGCCGAAATAAGTGGTGTACATGCGGCGGGAAGTATATTGGGGACAGACCGCCATTTCCTGAGAAATGGTGGTCTGTCCCCGGTTTTCGCTATTTCCTGACCATGTCGACGTGCAGGATGCCGTCCTCGTCGTACGGCGCGCCCACCGTCACGAAGCCGAGCGTGCCGTAGAACTTCTCGAGGTGCTGCTGCGCCGACACCTTGACCGGCTGGCCGGGGTAGCGCCGGGCGCAGCGCGCGAGCCCTTCGACCATCACGGCGCGGCCGAGGCCGGTGCCGCGCGCGGCCTGGGCCACCACCACGCGGCCGAGCGCGACCTCCGGCGTGCGCACGCCCGGCGGCACCAGCCGCAGGTAGGCGCGCAGCTCGGCGCCGTCCCAGCCGCACAGGTGCTCGCACTGCGGGTCGCGGCCGTCCATTTCGGGGAACACGCAGTCCTGCTCGACCACGAAGATCGCGCTGCGCAGGCGCAGGAAGGCGTACAGCACGTCGGGCGTGAGCTCGTCCCAGCGGTGCCAGGTCCAGCGCAGCGGCCGGCTCACTCGCGCACCCAGCCGATCTCGGCCGCGGTCGCCGGGCCGACCACGACGTCGTCGAGGCTCTGCGGGATGGCCGCGCGGCCGGGCGCGAGCGGAATGCGGCCGCCCATCAGCTCGGCCGCGACCTGCGGGTGCAGCGGCTCGCGGTCGGGCTCGGCGTAGCCGTCCGGGTGACGCGGCCGGCCGCTGGCGAGGTCGTACTTGTCGGTGGCGCCGAGCGTGTGCAGCACCTCGTGCGCGATCACCACGTTGTTGGTCGGCGTCATCTGGCGGCTGGCGAAGGCATGGACGATGCCGATCAGGCCTTCCTTGAGGCCGAGCGAGTGCGCCACGGCCGGGCTGGTCTCCGGGTCGTAGTACAGCACGAAGATGCGCGCCTGGCCGCGCGGCCGCGGCAGCGCCGCCTCGCGGCGGTTGGCGAACCAGCGCAGCTTCAGGCTCCAGGCCACGGTCCCGAACAGGCCGCGGTCGGCGGGCGGCAGCGGCGGCGCGCGCTCGAGCGCCGGGCGCAGCCAGACCGACAAGGGCTCGGCGATCGTCACGCCATAGCGCGGCGCCTCGCGCCGCAGGAACGCCTCGACCGCGGCGAAATCGTCGCGCGCCAGCGCGCTGACGTAGGCCTGCGTCGCCGGCCGGCCGTCGTGGGCGATCGGATGGATCGATACGCGCAGCGTCTTTTCCCAGCTGGTGGTGCGGCTGCGCGTCAGCCAGGTGTCGATGCCGACGATCGCCAGGATCGCGAGCAGCACCGCGATCCGGAGGCCACGGCCGGTCATGGGCGCTGGAAGTCGTAGAGCGCGCCGAGCCCGAGGATGCGGCTCAGCTCGTCGAGCGCGCGGCGCGATTCGTCGAGCAGCGCCGGGTCAGCCAGCTCGGCCAGCGTCACGCGGTCGCGATAGTGCCGCCCGATCCACTCCTTGAGCTCGACGTACTTCGCGTCGTTGAGCCAGCACGCCGGGTTGACCGCGGCGTGCTCGGGCGGCGCCAGCACCACGCGCAGGCGCAGGCAGGCCGGCCCGCCGCCGTTCTGCATCGACTGGCGCAGGTCGAACACGTGCAGCTTCCTGATCGGGTTGGCCGGGTCGGCGACCAGGTTGTCGAGGTAGTCGGACACCGCGGGGATCTCGCGGCACTCCTGCGCGGCAATCAGCCGCGTCACGCCATCGGGCCCGCACACCAGCTGGCTGTTGAACAGGTAGCTGCGCACCGCCTCCTCGACCGACACCTGCGTGGCGTCGACCTCGACGAACACCGGCTCGGTGCCCTCGAGGTGCGCCGCCACCCACTCGCGCAGCGCCGCCTTATGCAGGTAGGCGTGCTCGTGGTACAGCAGCACCTCCTTGTTGCCCACCGCGATCACATCGTTATGGAACACGCCGTTGTCGATCACCGCCGGGTTCTGCTGCACGAAGAAGGCGCGGCCGGGCTTGAGACCGTGGCTGCGCGCGATCGCCTCGCTGGCGGCGCGGGTCTGGCGCGCCGGATAGCGGTGCGGTGCCGGGTCGGCGTCGGTGCCGCGGCCGTAGGTGTAGACCTCGAGCCCGCGCGCGCCGTAGCCCCAGCACAGGCGCGTGTGGTTGGCGGCGCCCTCGTCGCCAAAGTGCGGCGTCGCCGGCAGCGGGTCGTGGTGCGCGAAGCGGCGCTCGTCCGGGAACACCGCGCGCAGGATGCGCGAGGTGGTGCGCGCCTCGAGCGCGCGGTGCAGCTGCGTGCACAGGTTGGCCGGGGTGAAGTGCACGCGGCCGTCGCTGGTGTCGGCACTGGCCGAGACCGTGGCCGCGTTGGCGACCCACATGGCCGATGCCGAGCTGCATGCGGCCAGCAGGCCGGGCGCGTCGCGCCGCGCCGCCGCGAGCGCGTCGGCCTCGCTGCCGCCGAAGCCCAGGCGCCGCAGCGTCGGCAGGTGCGGGCGCTCGTGCGGCGGCAGCACGCCCTGCGACAGGCCGAGGTCGTGCAGCGCCTTCATCTTGCGCAGGCCCTGCAGCGCGGCCTCGCGCGGGTTCGACGGCTTGTCCGCGTTCAGCGCGGACGCGACGTTGCCGTAGGCCAGGCCCGCGTAGTTGTGCGTGGGCCCGACCAGCCCGTCGAAATTCGCCTCGACTGTTTTCATATAGAAAAGGGGACAGAACTATTTTCCAGAAGGCGTATGCCGGGCCACAGGTCAAGGGCAGAAAATAGTTCTGTCCCCTTTCTTATGGCGTAACATCCGCGCTTTCCCTGGTGGAGCAGCCCATGCGCGGACTGAAGCTCATTGTAGCGGCAGCAGCGTTCTTCCCGGCGTCGTGCGCGATGTCGCCGCCGGCCGATCCCGATGCGGCGTTCCGCGCGTACGAGGATCGCTTCGTCCGCGACCTGCTGGATTTTTACCCCGAGTTCGCCGTGCAGAACGGTGAATACCGTCACGCCGCCGTCGTGACGATCCCGGACGCCGCCTGGCAGGCGCGCGAGCTGGCGTTCCTGGATGAGCAGGCCGCGGAGCTGGCCAGGTTCGACCCGGCGCGGCTGGACCCGCTGCTGCGCGCCGACTACGTCCAGATCGACAACGCCCTGAAGGGCTCGCGCTGGCGCGCCCAGACGTTGCGCGCCTGGGAGTGGAACCCCGCGAATTCTGACTACAACCCGGCCAACGTGCTGGACCTGATCCTCAGCACCGAGTTCGCACCGCTCGACGAGCGGCTGCGCATCGTGCTGGCGCGCGTCGAGAAGGTGCCGGCGTTCTACGCGGCAGTGCACGCCAACATCCGCCGGCCGACGCGCGAGCACACCCAGCTGGCGATCCAGCAGCAGCGCGGCGCGCTGGGGCTGCTCGGCGAGGACCTCGAGAAGAAGGTGGCGGCGTCCGGGCTGGGCGCCGGCGAGAAGGAGCGCTTCGGCAAGGCGCTGCCGGCCGCGCGCAAGGCCACCGAAGGCTTCATCGCCTGGCTGACCGAGCTCGAGCCGTCGCTGACGCCCGATTACGGGCGCGACTTCCGGCTGGGCCGGGCGCTGTACGAGCAGAAGTTCACTTACGACATCCAGTCCGGCTTCACCATCGAGCAGCTGTTCGAGCGCGCCAAGGCCAACAAGGAAAAGCTGACCGCCGACATGGAGGTCCATTCGAAGAAGCTCTGGCCGAAGTACTTCGGCAGGAAGCCGATGCCGGCGGCGCGCCGCGAGCTGATCGCGGCAGTCGTGGCCAAGGTCTCCGAGCAGCACTCGAAACCCGAGAAGTTCGTCGACGACGTGCGCGCGCAGATCCCGGCGCTGGAGAAGTTCGTGCGCGAGAAGGACCTGCTCGACCAGGACCCGGGCAAACCGCTGATCGTGCGCGAGACGCCGGCGTTCAGCCCGACGCGCGGCGTGGCCATCGCCTCGATCGACGCGCCGGGGCCGTTCAACCCGGGCGCGGCCACGTACTACAACGTCAACCCGATGAGCGACTTCTCGCCGGAGCGGCAGGACAGCTTCCTGCGCGAGTACAACGACTTCATGCTGCAGATCCTCAACATCCACGAGGCGGTGCCGGGGCACTACACGCAGCTGCTGCACTCGAACAAGTCGCCGAGCCTGGTCAAGAGCCTGCTCGGCAACGGGCCGATGGTCGAGGGCTGGGCGGTGTACGGCGAGCGCATGATGCTCGAGAACGGCTGGGGCAACCACGCGCCGGAGCTGTGGCTGATGCTGGACAAGTTCCAGCTGCGCGCGACCATCAACACCCTCCTCGACTACTCGGTGCACGTGCTGGGCATGAGCGAGGAGGAGGCATTGAAGCTGCTGATCCAGGACGGCTTCCAGACCGAGACCGAGGCCCGCGGCAAGTGGCGCCGCGTGCAGCTGAGCAGCGTGCAGCTGACCAGCTACTTCGCCGGCTTCTCGGAGATCTACGAGTTCCGCGAGCAGCAGAAGCAGGCCCAGGGGGCGTCCTTCAAGCTGAAGGACTTCCACAACCGGTTCCTGAGCTACGGCTCGGTGCCGGTGAAGACCATCAAGGAGCTGATGGCCGCGCCGCCGGCGCAGCCGTAGGTCGGCAATCCTTTGCCGACGTGATCGGCGGCATGGCATGCCGCCCTACGGCTACTTCGCGAGCTCGTAGAGGTACTCGACGAACGACAGCGTCGCGCCGTCGAAGCCCTGGACGTCGGGGTTGGCCGACTCGATCACGTAGTACTCGTCCGGCGCGTGCGCGCCGCCGCCGTGGCCGAGGCCGAACTGGCCCTGGGGCAGGTTGAGCGGCGCACCGGTGAAGGCGAAGCCGGGATTCGAGCCGGCGTTGCGCGGCCACAGCACCGGCTCGATGCCGGCGCGGCGGAACACCGCGAGCTGCGCCTGGATCAGCGCGGCGTCGGCCGCGGTGCTGGTCGGGTCGTAGCCGCCGCTCACGTTGACCTCGATGTCGCCGTAGCCGCGCCTGGCGAGGTGCGCCTTCAGCGCGCCCACCGCCGCGTCCTTGGTCATGTCCGGCACCAGCCGCAGGTCGATCTTGGCTTCGGCGCGGTGCGGCAGCACGGTCTTGCCGCCGGGGCCGGTGTAGCCGGCGACCAGCCCCTGGATGTTCACCGTCGGCTGCGAGATCAGCCGCTCGTTGGCCTTCTGCCAGTCGAGGTCGTCGATCCAGTGCGGCGCGCTGTACTGCTTGTGCGCCTTGGCTTCGCTGCGGCGCTTCGCGGCCTCGGCCACCATCGCGCGCTCTTCCTTGCTGATCGGGCGCGGCTTCGGGTAGTTGTCGATGGTGATGGTGTTGCCGTCCTTCGAGACCAGCGTGTCGAGGGCCTTGACCAGGCGCCACGCCGGGCTGTCGATCATCGCCTTGAGCGACGAGTGCACGTCCTTGCCCGGGCCGCGGCCCCATGTTTCGCCGCTCGCGACGAGCTGCAGCTCGATCACGCCCTTGGCGCCGAGCGAGACGGTCACGACGCCGTCGAGGTCCTGCTGCGCCGACGGCATGAACACGCCGACCGATTTCGCCAGCGCCGCGACCACTTCCGGGCGGTGCGCGATCTGGGTGATGTGCGGCGAGCCGATTTCTTCCTCGCCCTCGGCCACCAGCGCGAGGTTGACCGGCAGCTTGCGGCCGCTGCCGCGGATCGCGTGCAGTGCGGCGAGCACGGCGGCCTGCGGGCCCTTCTGGTTGACCGCGCCGCGGCCGACGATGACCTTGCCGACGCCGGGCTTGTCGACGATCTTGCCGTCGAGCGGCGGCGCGAGCGTCCACTCCGACGCGTCGTACTGCTTCACGTCGTACATGAAGTACAGGCCCACGGTCCTGGCCGCGCCGGCGTCGAGCGTCGCGAACACGCCGGGTTTGCCTGCGGTCTGGATCACCGTGACCTGCTGGAAGCCGGCATCGCGCGCGAGCCTGGCCATGCGCTCGGCGCCGTCCGGGAAGCCGCGGTCCTCGGCGGCGATCGCGGGTGCCGCGATCCAGTCGCGCAGCCGCGCCACCGCCGCGTCATGCCGCTTTGCGATCTCCTGCTTGACGTCGGCGAAGTCGTCCGCCGCGCGGGCGGCCGGAAGCATCAGCGCGGCGACGAGGGCGGGCAGCGGGGCAAGGCGGGCAAGGTTCATGGCGGCTCCTACAAGGTGAGGCCCGGAGACAGTTTCTCCGGCAACTGCAGCTTCGGCGATTCCACCGAGGCGACCGGGTAAGCACAGTAATCGGCGGCGTAGTAGGCGCTCGGGCGGTGGTTGCCGCTGGCGCCGATGCCGCCGAACGGCGCCGCGCTGCTGGCGCCGGTGGTCTGCTTGTTCCAGTTGACGATGCCGGCGCGGATCTTCCGGTAGAACAACTCGTACTCGACGCGGTCGTCGGACAGCAGCGCGGCCGACAGGCCGTAGCGCGTGCGGTTGGCCAGCTCGATGGCCTGCTCGAGCGAGTCGGTGCGGATCACGCTGAGCAGCGGGCCGAAATATTCCTCGTCGGGCAGCTCGCGCACGGCGCTGACATCGAGCAGTCCCGGCGTCACGAACGCCGCGCCGCGGTCGAGCTTGCGGCTCTCGACCAGCGGCCGCGCGCCGAGCCCGACCAGCTTCTGCTGCGCCGCCAGCAGCGCGTCGGCCGCGGCCGGCGAGATCAGCGGGCCCATGAACGGGGCGGGTTCGTCGTTCCAGGCGCCGACCTTGATCCTGCCGACGGCCTCGGCCAGCGCCTTGAGCAGGGCATCGCCGGCGGCGCCGCGCGGCACGAACAGGCGCCGCGCGCAGGTGCAGCGCTGGCCGCTCGACAGGTAGGCGCTCTGCACGATCTCGTGAACCGCGGCGCGGGTATCGGCGACGCTGCCGACCACCAGCGGATTGTTGCCGCCCATCTCGAGCGCCAGGATCTTGTCGGGCCGGTCGGCGAACTGCCGGTGCAGCAGGTGGCCGACGCGCTCGCTGCCGGTGAAGAACAGCCCGTCGAGCGCGGCGTGCGCCGCGATCGCGGCGCCGGTGGCGCGCTCGCCCTGCAGCAGGTTCAGCACGCCGGCCGGCAGGCCGGCGCGTTCCCACAGCTTCAGCGTTTCTTCCGCCACGCGCGGCGTCAGCTCGCTGGGCTTGAACACCACGGTGTTGCCGGCCAGCAGCGCCGGCACGATGTGGCCGTTGGGCAGGTGGCCCGGGAAGTTGTACGGGCCGAACACCGCGACCACGCCGTGCGGCTTGTGGCGCACGGCGCTGGTGCCGGCGGGGCCGGGCGCCTCGCTCGCGCCGGTGCGGGCCTGGAAGGCGCGCACCGAGATGTCGATCTTGTTGGCCATCGCGGTGACTTCGCCGCGCGCGTCCCACAGCGGCTTGCCGGTCTCGCGCGCGATGGCCTGCGCCATCGGCTCCTTGGCCTTCTCGACCTCGGCAGCGAAGCGGCGCACCAGCGCTTCGCGCTCGGCCGGCGGCACGGCACTCCAGCTTTCCGCGGCGCGCCGCGCCGCGGCAAAGGCGCGGTCGACGTCGGCCAGCGCGGCCGCGCGGCCGGTCCACAGCGCCTCGCCGGTGGCCGGATCGCGGCTGGAGAATTCCAGCCCGGTGCCGACGACCCAGCGCCCGCCGATGAACAGCGCGCCGGTCTCGGCCATCACAGCGCCGTGACGCGCACGGTGTCGCCCGGCTTCACCCGCAGCGCCTCGAGCTGGACCTTGGTCAGCGGCGCGGTGGCGCCTGACGCATTGACGTCGGCCAGCAGGCAGCGGAATTCGTCGAGCCTGGTGTTGGCGACCAGGTGCGCCACGGCGCCGGTCGGGTCCTGCCCGGCCATGGCCTTCACCAGGCGGCTGCGCTTGATGGTGCGCACCTCCGGCGCCGGCGACTCGATGGTCGGGCCGCCGTCGAAGATGTCGATGTAGCCGGTCATGCGGAAATTCTCGCGCTCGAGCAGGTGCAGCGCGGGCGCGGTCTGCGCGTGGACCTTGCCGATCACCGCGCGCGCCTCCGGCGACAACAATACGGTGTAGATCGGGTGCTTGGGCATCAGCTCGGCGATGAACGCCTTGTTGCCCATGCCGACGATGTGCTCGGCGTCGCCGTAGTCGATGGTGAAGAAGTGCCGGCCGAGGCCCTCCCAGAACGGCGAGCGCCCGGCCTCGTCGGACACGCCGCGCATCTCGGCGATGACCTTGGCCGCGAAGCGCTGCGGGAACTGCGCCATCAGCATGAAGCGGCTGCGCGACAGCAGGTGGCCGGTGCCGCCGGCGCGGAACGCCGGGTCGAGGTACAGCGAGCACAGCACGCTGGCGCCGGTGTAGTCGTTCGACAGGTACAGCGTCGGCGTCAGGTTGTAGATCTTCAGCTCGCGGCTGGCGTGGACCGTGGTGCCGATGCGGTAGTTGTAGAACGGCTCGTCGAGGCCGCAGGCCGCCTCGATCGCGCAGCAGCCGCCGACGCGGCCGCTGTCGCCGTCCTCGAGCACGAACATGTAGCGCTCGTGGCCCGCGGCGGTCACGTTGGCCGCGAACGAGTGCTCCGACAGCTCGATCTTGGCCTGCAGGAACTCGGCCACCGGCGGCAGCGAGGTGAAGCCGACCCCGGCGGTCTTGGCCAGGCGCAGCAGCGCGTCGAGGTCGGACAGGCGGATGGGTCGGATGACGTTCATGGTCTCTAGGGGGTCCAGGTCAATTCGCCGGAGGCGAGCCGCAGCAGCAGCAGCGCCGACAACTGCGCGCGCTCGCCGAGGCTGGACAGGCGCATGAACTCGCGGTCGCTGTGGATCTCGCCGCCGACCACGCCGAGGTTGTCGATGTTCGGCAGGCCGGCCGCGGCCAGGTTGTTGCCGTCGCAGCAGCCGCCGGTCGGGCGGAACTCGAGGTCCAGGCCGAGCTGCCGGCCGCAGTCGCCGATCATGCCGGCGAGCCGCTCGATCGCCGGCGTCATCACCTTGGGCCCGCGCGTGAAGCTGCCGCGCAGCTCGAGCCTGATGCCCTCGCGCTGCTGCGCGTCGGCCAGGACGCGGTCGAGCTGCTGGCGCAGCCAGCGCTCGTCGTCGGGCACGTTCGTGCGCACGTTGAACTTCACGATGCACAGGTCCGGGACGATATTCGTCGGCCCGCCGCCGTGCACGTAGCCGACGTTCACGGTCAGCGGGTCGCGCTGGCCGTTCAGCGCGTCGAGCGCCGCGACCACGTCGGCGGCGGCGCGGATGGCGTTGCGGCCGAGGTGGGGGTCGCGCCCGGCGTGCGCGGCGCGGCCGCGCACGATCACGTCGAAGTTGCCGCTGCCCTTGCGGGCCGAGGCGAGGTTGCCGTCGGGAAACGACGGCTCGAACACCAGGCCGAAGGCGTTGCGCGCCGCGCCTTCCCTGAACAGCGGCGCCGAGCCCTCCGAG
>JBQTJQ010000127.1:0-3185 GCA_052386975.1 Gammaproteobacteria bacterium
GCGCCCCCGGCTGAGACCCTCGGCTACAATGCGCGCCCAGTTCCGGGCGCCCGTAGCTCAGCTGGATAGAGTACTGCCCTCCGAAGGCAGGGGTCGCAGGTTCGAATCCTGCCGGGCGCGCCATCGCCGGGAGCGCCGTTATACTCCCGGCAGCAGCAAATCAGGGGGAGCCGCGTGAGTCCCGAGCAACACGACAAGACGTTCATCGCCACCTTCGCCATCGTCCTGGGCATCCTGGGCGCGTTCACGTTCACCATCATCTTCATCGCCAACTCGGTCGGAGCCCACCCCGGCGACGCGGCGTCGCTGGCGCGCGTCGAGGAGCGCATCAAGCCGGTCGGCGAAGTCGTCACCGACGCCTCCAGGCTGCTCGAAGTGGCGTCCGCCGCGCCGGCGCGCGCGCCGATGACCGGCCCCGAGGTCGTCACCAAGGTCTGCGGCGCCTGCCACGGCACCGGCGTGCTGAACGCGCCGAAGATCGGCGACAAGGCGGCGTGGGCCAAGCTCAAGGCCATGGGCGTCAAGACGCTCGTCGCCTCGTCCATCAAGGGCAAGAACCAGATGCCGCCGCGCGGCGGCGACGCCTCGCTATCGGAGGCCGAGCTTCAGGCGGCGATCGAGGAGATGTTGAAGGAGACCGGCCTCTAGCCGGCTGCGGTGTTTTCGGGAGGGGAGAGCATGCCGGGCACCCGCAGGATAGCGGCGGCAATCGCGGCGGCTGCGACGCTGGCGGGCGGCAGCGCCGGCGCGACGGAAACCAGGGGCGCCATCTACACCGACCTGCGCCTGTCGGTGGATTACACCGACGACAGTTCGCTGCTGTCCGGCCCGACCTGGAACGTCACCGACAACAATTCGACCTGGGGCGTGAAGGGCTCGACCGTGAAGGGCGGAGTGACCGTGTTCGGGGGCTACGAGCGTTTCGTCAGCGCCGACCAGGACCCGCTGCCCGGCTTCCCGATCGAGCTCACGCGCCAGGCGTACCTCGGCATGACCAGCTTCTGCGGCACGATCAAGGCCGGCAAGCACAGCACCGCCTACGCTGATGCCGGCCGCCGGCTGGACCCGTTCTACAACACCGCCGCCTCGGGCTCTGGCGGCCTCGCCGCGGCCGGCTCGATGCTGGGCGGCGGCAACAGCCACGGCAGCTCGGCCGCGTTCAACGCCGACTTCCTCGGCTCGGCCTTCGTCGCCAACCAGCTCGCGTACCAGTCGCCGGCGTGGAAGGACTTCACCGGCAACGTCGCGGTGTTCCTGGACGAGAGCAACACCTCGGACCAGGACCACGGCTTCGGCGTGGGCGCCGACTACCAGGACGAGGGCCTCGCGGCGGGCCTGCAGTTCATCAGCGCGCAGAACGCCAACCCCGCGACCTGGGGCATGGACACCGACGCGCTGCGGCTGCACGTGTCGTACGCCGCGACCACCTTCGGCGCCGGCCTGTCGTGGGAGAGCCTCGACACGACGCTCGGCAGCGCGGACTACCTGATGCTGTCGGGCTGGTACGGCCTCACCGAGAATACGCGCATCGCCGCGTCGCTCGGCGTGGAGGACGCTTCGCCCTCCGAGGGCAGCAGCCTGCGCCTCGGCGTGTTCCACGACGTGATGGACGCCTTCACGGTGTGGGCCGCGGCGCGCACTTACGACGACAGCAGCGGCGCGGCCGTCGACTCGTTCGCCGTCACCTTCGGCGCCGGCTACAAGTTCTCGCTGGGCTTCACCCAGTAGCCGATCCGCGGCACGCGCGCACCAAGCGGGTGCGCCTGCCCCGTCGTGGATCACCAAACGCGTCGCCGCGCGCGCAAATCCCCGTCGCCAGCGTGGCACGGAGCTTGCTCCAGACACTCCCGACCGGCCGCACACCGCGTCCGGACTTTTTTTCGGGAGGCTTACCGTGCGTAACCTTGTGAGTGCTGTCTGTTGTGCGGTGGTGCTGGCCAGTCCGGCGGCGATGGCCGGTCCTACCGGCAACGCCGGCGCTTTCACGACCTACATGTTCCGCGGCATCGACCAGTCGCTGGGCGGCGCGGCCCAGGGCGGCGCCGACTACTCGGCCGATTCCGGCCTGTACGCCGGCACCTGGATCTCGACCACGAGCGCGGTGCAGGCCGGCAGCGCCTACGAGACCGACTTCTACGGCGGCTGGACCAGGGCCGGGTTCGACGTCGGCTACATCTTCTACGGGTACCGCGACCTGCCGCTCGCCAACTTCTCGGAGGTCTACGCGGGCTGGTCGGGCCACGGCGTCGCGGCCAAGGTCTACTTCAGTCCCGAGTTCTCGGCCACCGAGGACTCGGCGATCTACGCTACCGCCAGCTACGCGTTTTCAATCAGCGATTCGCTCACGCTGACGCCGCAGGTCGGCTTCAGCACCGGCGACGGCGTCGAGGCGGCGCTGGGCGGCGTGGACGACAGCTACGTGGACTACAGCCTGACGCTGGCCAAGTCGCTGAAGGACGGCTTCAGCTTCAGCCTGGGCTACATTGCCAACACGCTGGATCCGGCGGACTACGACGACGGCGATCCGGACACCTTCGATCCGTCCGAGCGCGGGCAGATCGTGGTCGGCCTCAAGAAGACGTTCGAGATGTAGTTGCGGGCGAGGTAACGCAAAGGGCCGCCACGTGCGGCCCTTTGTCTTTCAGGGACGGTCGAGCTCGCGATAGCGCACCGCCTCGGCCACGTGCGGCGCCTCGATGGTGTCGGCGCCGGCCAGGTCGGCGACGGTGCGCGCGACTTTCACCACGCGGTGGTAGGCGCGCGCCGACAGCGACAGGCGCACCAGCGCGGCATCGAGCAGCGCGCGGGCCTCGCGCGCCAGCGGGGCATGGCGCTCGAGCTCGCTCGTGCTGAGCCGGGCGTTGGCCTTGCGCTGGCGGACGCGCTGGCGCTCGCGCGCCGTGCCGACGCGCTCGCGCACCGCGGCCGTCGCCTCGCCGGCCGGCGCGTCGCCCGCGGTCAGCGCGGCGTGCTCGAGCCGGGGCACGAAGATCTGCAGGTCGATGCGGTCGAGCAGCGGGCCGGAGATGCGGCCGCGGTAGCGCGCCACCTGGTCAGGCGTGCAGCGGCAGCGTCCCGAGGCGTCGCCGAGGTGGCCGCAGGGGCAGTGGTTCATCGCGCACACCAGCTGGAAGCGCGCCGGGAAATCGGCCTGGCGCGCGGCGCGCGACACCGTGATCGCGCCG
>JBQTJQ010000128.1:0-3871 GCA_052386975.1 Gammaproteobacteria bacterium
CCACGCTCGCCTCGCGCAAGGTCTGGCACCCGGGCACCTCGCCCTACACCCACGAGTTCGCCGGGCCGATCACCTGGGACATCGTGCCGATCCCGCAGGCGCCGCCGCCGCCGTGCGACCGGCCGCAGCCGACCGGCTACGACGCCGAGTCGTGCCGCTACGTCAACGCGCTGTTCAAGGACCTCGAGAAGAAGGACCCCGCGGCCGCGCGCCTGGCGCGCGAGCAGGCGCGGCGCGGCCGCGACGTCTGGTTCAAGGGCCGCTTCGGCAACCAGGACGAGGAGTACATCCACCTGGCCCGCTCGGTCGGCGGCCCGCAGAACATCTGGTATCCCTGGCTCGACACGCGCGAGCGCAAGCACCGCTACCCCAGGTGGGGAATGATCAACGACCCCGACTGCAGCGAGGGCGACGCCAGCACGCAGTGGTACGACCGCTGCCCGGACCCGCACAGCAGCGGCGTGCTCGGCTATCGCAAGTACCTCGCCGACCCGACGCTCGACGAGGACGGCAAGGTCACGTTCGACCCGGCCACATCAAAGTACCGCGAGGACGAGCTCGAGAAGAACCTGCGCTACGTGCTGGGCGGCCCGTGCGTGCAGTGCCACGTCGCCTTCGATCCGACCAACCCCCCGGCCAACCCGGACGCGCCCGCCTGGGAGAACATCCACGCCACCATCGGCAACCAGTACACCACGCAGCCGCTGCAGTACCTGATGGGCGTGCCGGAGGACCACATCACCAACCAGGTGCTGAAGTACGGCCACCGCACCGGGACGATCGACACCTCGGTGGTCGCCACCGACTTCATGCACAACCCCGGCACGCAGAACAACATCATGGATTTCTTCAACAAGCGCGTGTTCGAGGAGGACATCAGGCACCCGGTCACCGGCGAGGTGAAGAAGGCGCCCACCCTGCACGTGCTCAAGGGCGGCGAGGATTCGGTCGGCGAGCACCTCGCGCTGATCCGCGTCTACATCAACATCGGCACCTGCACCGAGGAGTGCTGGGTGCCCAAGTTCCCGGTGCCCGGGTCGTTCTTCGGCGAGAAGTCGCGCCAGCACCCGTTCCGCATCGACGAGTGCTACCAGGCCTGCGAGGCCTGGAACCACGCCGACGCCAAGATGCCGGACCTCGCCGCGTTCCTGGTCACCGGCGGCCCGACCTACCTGCTCAAGGCCAGGGACCGCGACGGCACGCCCGGCGCGGCCTTCATCGACCTCGGGAAAGTCCCGGCCGGGCGCAAGGTGTTCGCGCGCGAGTGCGCGGCCTGTCATAGCAGCAAATTCGCGCCGGACTCGGTGCGCGCCGACAAGGAGGCGCTGGCTCGTTTCTACGAGGGCCACGTGTTCGGCAGCGAGCAGTTCTGGCAGCACGAGTTCGACGAGGCCGAGCGCAACTCGCCCGAGTTCAGGAAGAAATTCATGGCGGCCGACGCCAAAGGCAAGCTGCGGCCCAAGCAGTTCGCGGCGGATCGCCTGGAAGGCGGGGACATCTTCGGCCAGGACTGGCTGGCCAACGACGAGCCGGTGGCATTCGGCGTGATCGGCACCAACATGTGCCGCGCGCTGCACGACAACCACGGCACCGGCCACATCTGGGAGGAGTTCTCGTCCGAGACCTACAAGCAGCGCGCGCCGGCCGGCAAGGTCACCAACGCCGTCGGCCGAATGCTCCCGCTGGTCGGCGGCAAGGCCTGGGGCGGCGAGCGCGAGATCGGCGGCGGCTCGGGCTACCTGCGCAACTTCTCGCTGCTGTCGGCCTGGGCCACCGCGCCGTTTCTGCACAACAACGCCATCGGCGAGCTGACCTGGCTGCCGGGCGGCGGCATCGATTACACGGTGCGCGGCCGCGTCACCCAGTTCCATGACGCGTTCGACGAGCTGATGATGTCCGACAACCCGGCGGTGACCCCGCACCGGCCCGAGAAGGTCGCGCGGACCAGGTTCGACATGAAGCTGGCGACGCAGGAAGACGGCGAGGGCCTGATCAAGCTGCCGGTCCCGGCCGGCACGCCGATCGGATATTTCACCAGCGCCGACCCGCACAACCCCGTGTACATGAAGTGCGACGACCACGTCGAGAACAAGGGCCACCAGTTCGGCGTTGACCTGCCGGCGGCCGACAAGGCCGCGCTGGCGGAATTCCTCAAGTTGATGTGAGGCCGCGCGGGTGAAACTCCGCGTCCTGCTCGCGAGTTTTGCCATCGCCGCCGGGTTGGCGTGGTTCCTGTTGCCCGACAAGGGTCCTGCCGGGCCCTCGGTCGCGGAACGCGCCAGGCAAGGCGCTGCGACCGGCGAAGCGCTGTCCTCGAAGGTGATCCCGGGCGACGACCTGCCGCCGGAAGGCACGCGCTCGCTGTTCGACCACCTGATCGCGCAGAACGAGTCGCTGCCGTTCCCGTTCGAGAAACTCGTCGCGCTGGTCCAGGCCCAGGACCCGGAGGGCCGCGCCCCGGTCGCGCTGTTGATCCCGCAAGGCCGCTCGCTGCTCAAGGCCTCGGCGCATTTCGCGCGGCCGCGCGTGCTGGTCGCGGCCGACTTCCAGGCGCCGAACACCGACGCCTCGCTCGGGCTGGCGGCGCGCGGCCGGCTGTTCCTCGGCTTCGTCGAGGACGCATCCGAGATCGAGGTGATCAGCTACAACGAGGCCGCCGGGCGCTACGAGTTCCAGCTGGTGCAGGACTATCGCGCGGGCGGGGTGCCGCGCATCGTCTACGCGCGCCGCGCGATCTGCACCACCTGCCACCAGGGCGCGGCGCCGATCTTCCCGCAGCGGCCGTGGAACGAGACCAACGGCCAGCCCGCGATCGCCCGGCGCATCGCCGAGGCGCGCGGCGACGGCGCCTATCGCGGCGTGCCGGCGAGCGTGGCGCTGGCGGTGCCCGAGCGCTTCGACGAGCTGACCGACGTCGCCAACTTCGTGCCGGTGACCCAGCGCATCTGGCTCGATGGCTGCGGCGAGGGGCCGGGCGGCCGCGACTGCCGGCGCGAGTTGCTGCGCCTGGCGCTCGACTTCGCCATCGATCCGGGCGGCTTCGACGCCGACTCGGGCACGGAGAAATTGCGCGCGATGCACGCCTCGCACTGGCCGCCGGACGGCATCGGCGTGCCGGACAACGACATCCGCAACCGCGACCCGCTTGCCGAGGCGCTGCCGCTGCGCGAGCGCCTGCGCACGTGGTTCACGCCGGTCGCGCGCGACAACGAGGACCTGGTGGCCTTCGAGCGCCTGCCGAAGCTGCCGGCCGACCTCGACCCGGTGGTGGCGCGGCCGCCCAAGCGCGTGCTGACCGCGCACGTGGTGGACGGCGTGTTCGGCGTCGCCCAGTTCTTCACGCCTGCCGACGCGCGCCTGGTCGAGCGCCTGGCACCGGACGGCAAGCGCCGCGCACAAGCCATCGCCCGCATGCCCGCTGCGCTGTTCGAGCCGGCGCCGTTCGCGCGCGAGCGCATGCTCAATGGCCTGCTCGCGGCGCTGCGCCAGCCGGCGCGCGGGTACGAATTCCTCGATACCTCCGAAATGTCGCCGCCGCTGGCCGTCGGCGTGCCGCCGCTGGCGCTTTCGGACGGATCAAGGCTGGCGCCGTTCGCGCGCTACTGCTTCGCCTGCCACCGCGGCAATCCGGCCAGGCGCCTGGACTTCATGGCGGGCAGCGAGGAGTCGGCGGTGCTGGCGGGCATCAAGGCCCGGAGTGAGATCCGCGACGTGCTCGACTGGGAGCGTTACCGCGGCACCGACAAGGAAGGCACGCTGATGCCGCCGTCGGACTCGCACCAGCGCGCCGAGCTCGAGGCCGCGCTGGCGCAGGACCCGCAGTTGCTGGAGGAAATGCGTAAAGTAGTGCCGGCCCTGTTCGAGTTCTGAC
>JBQTJQ010000129.1:0-7838 GCA_052386975.1 Gammaproteobacteria bacterium
ACCGCCCCTCCAGCCGCGCGAGCTCCTCGCGCAGCACGTCCTCGGCGGTGCGCGTGCGGCCGTCTTCGAGGCGGATCAGGTAGGCCTCGCCCGACAGCGACGAGTGCGAGGCGCACAGCCGGATGAAATCGTCCGCGGTCTTCACGCGGCTGCCGGCCTTCTCGCGCTTGAGCTGCATGTGCTGGGCCGCTTCGGCAGGACTGTGTTGCTTGCCGTTACGGATGAAGACGGCGTCCGGCAGTCCGCCAACGTAGGCAATGAGCCGGTCGATCTTCTGCGCCTCCGGCAGCGGCGCGGCTTCGGCCATTGCTGCGGCAGGAGCTGCTGCCGGAGCTGCCGCGCGCGCGGCCGGCGCCGATTCCACGTACGGCGCGGCGACGCCGGCGGAGTCCTGCGCCTTCATCGCGCGGCGCTGCGCTTCGGCCTGCTTGGCGAATTCCGCGCGCTGCCCGGCCTTGGCCTGATCCAGTTCTTCCTGCGTAATGCGCGAGCCGGTGACCTGGATCGCCTCGAGTTCCCCGGCGAGCGCTGTCTCGCGTTTCGCAGGCGGCTGCGGCGCGGGCGACTGTGGCGCCGTGCGAGACGCGACGGCGGCCGGATCGTTGGCCGGTGGTGGCGACGGCACCAAGGCCTCGTCCGCCGACTTGGCTTGCGTCGGGGCCTCGAGCGGCACCGGCCGCGCCTGGTAGACGTTCCACGCCAGGTTCACGCCGAGCAGCAGCGACGCGGCCACGGCCAGCGGCGTCAGCGCGCGATTCAGGCCCGGTTTGCGTTTCAGCTCGGCGCGCGCCCGCGCCAGAATCGCCTCGTCGAGGTCGAGCGGCGCATGCTCGGCGCTCGCGTCGCGATAGCGCCGCGACAGCGTGCTGTTGCCCTCGAGGTACCGCTCGAGCTCGCCGTCGTTCGGTTTTTCAGTCATGGCCGACCACCTCGCGCAGCTTGGCCAGCGCGTAGCGCAAGCGGCTCTTCACGGTCTCGCGCCCGACGCCCTGGATCGCGGCGATCTGCTCGAGCGTCAGCTCGCGCTCCTCGCGCAGCACGATGATCTCCCGCTGCTCGGGCGGCAGCAGGGCCAAAGCGCGCAGCAGCTGCGCGGCCTGGGCGCGGCGCTCGACGGTGCGGTCGGGCCGCTCCGAGTCGGGCGCCGGCAGGTCCTCCGGCACTTCGGTGGTCGGGCGTCGCGCGCGAAAGTGGTCCATCAGGCGGTTGTGCGCGAGCTTGAACAGAAACGCCCCGAACGGCGCGTCGGGCCGGTACCGCTGGCGCGACTGGATCAGGTTCTTCCACACGTCCTGGAATAATTCGTCGGCGAAGTCTGGCGAGGCGGTATGGCGCAGGAAGTAGCGGTACAGCGCGTCCTTGTGGCGGCGATACAGCGCCTCGAACGCCGCCGCATCGCCGCCCGCGTACGCCTGCATCAGCGCCTCGTCGCCGTTGGCCTCGACGGGCGCGACCGCCGCTTCCAGGCTCAGTCGCTGATCTCCGGTGTTCCCGCATTCGCCTGCGTGCCGAGGCTGCGGGCGCGCTCGACCAGCTGCACGAACTCGCCCGTCCAGCCGTGCGCATCGTCGCCGCGCGACGCGCGCGCGAGTTTCAGCACGTCCTCGTATCCGTAGCGTTCAGTGTAGCGCCCACCGCGCAGGATCTGGCCGAAGGCCGACACCGCCGCCGCGAAACGCAGCGATTCGCTGGCCTGCGCCAGCGTCGGTTGCATATCGTGACGGGTGATGGCCCGCTCGATCAGCTGGCTCCGGTCGCCGTCCGGCGCTTTGTAGCGCAGGCGCAGGAAGGCGATTTCGGAACTGCCCTCCGTCACGCCCGCGGGGTCGCCGTAGCGCAGCGCCTCGACGCGCTCGCCGCCCGAGCCGCGCAGCGCGATCTCGTACAGCGCCGTCACCGAGTGGCCGGCGCCGATCTCGCCGGCGTCGACCTGGTCGTTGTTGAAGTCCTCGCGCTTGAGCGCGCGGTTCTCGTAACCGATCAGCCGGTACTCGACCACGTTGGCCGGGTTGAACTCGACCTGGATCTTCACGTCCCTGGCGATGGTCTGCAGCGTCGCGGCGCGCATCTGCACCAGCGCGCGGCGCGCCTCGGCCAGGCCGTCGACGTAGGTGTAGTTGCCGTTGCCCGCGTCGGCCAGCTGCTCCATCAGGTGATCGTTGTAGTTGCCGGTGCCGAAGCCGAGCGTCGACAGCGCGACACCGGACTTGCGCTTCTCTTCGACCAGGTCCTTGAGCTGCTCGAAGGCGACGATGCCGACGTTGAAGTCGCCGTCAGTCGCCAGCAGCACGCGGTTGATGCCGCCCTTGATGAACGCGCGCTGCGCCATGGCGTAGGCGAGCTGGATGCCCGCGGCGCCGTTGGTGCTGCCGCCCGCCTCCAGCCGGTCGAGCGCATCCAGGATCTTCGTCCGCTGGTCGCCGGAAGTCGGCTCGAGCACCACGCCCGAAGCGCCGGCGTAGACCACCAGCGAGATGCGGTCGCGCGCACCGAGCTCGTCGACCAGCAGCTTGAGGCCCGCTTTCACCAGCGGCAGCTTGTCCCCGTCCTGCATCGAGCCCGACACGTCGACCAGGAACACCAGGTTCGACGGCGGCAGCTTGCCCTGCGCTTTCCAGCCTTGCAGGCCGACGCGCAGCAGGTGGGTCCTGGCGTTCCACGGCGCCGGCGCCAGCTCGGCATGCACCGAGAACGGCCGGCTGCGGTCGCGCGGCGGCGCGTAGGCGTAGTCGAAGTAGTTGATCATCTCCTCGACGCGCACCGCGTCCTGGCGCGGCAGCGCGCCGTCCCGCAGGAAGCGCCGCACGTTCGAGTAGCTGCCGGTGTCCACGTCGATGCTGAAGGTCGAGACCGGCGCCTCCACCACGCGCAACACCGCGCCCTCCTCGACGTGCGCGTACTTCTCGGTGTCCTGGACCATCGGCGCGTAGCGCGCGGCGCCGAGCGCATCGGGCGAGGCGAGCGCCGGCGCCTGGTTCACGGCCGCGCCGGCGGCGTGCTCGAGAAGCGCACGCACCTGCGCTTTCGACGCGCGCGCCCCGGTGACCTGGACCGCCTCGAGCTCCGGCGCGGGCGCCTCGGCGGCCGGCGGCGGAGGCTTGGCCGTTTCGGCGCAGGCGATGACCAGCACGGCGGTGCACAGGGCGAGGAGGAAGCGGTGGCGAGGCATGGGCAGCTCCTGGAAAAGTGCGGTCCTGCCCTCCATAACGGCCGGATGTCCCCAACGGGGTTAACCTGCGCGCATGGGTCTGTCCACGGCGGAGGGCGCGAGCCTGCTGGCGCTGGCACGCGATTCGGTGCGCCACGGCCTCGACCACGGCAGGCCGCTCGCCGCGGCCACCGGCGTCACCGGTGCGCTGGCGCAACCCGGCGCCTGCTTCGTGTCGCTGCACCTCGGAGCCGACCTGCGCGGCTGCATCGGCCGCACCGAGCCAGCGCCGCGCCTGGTCGACCAGCTGCTCGACAACGCCTGGGCCGCGGCGTTCCGCGACCCGCGCTTCCCGGTGCTGAAGCGCGACGAGTTCGCGCGGCTGTCGATCGAAGTGCACGTACTGGCGCCGATGCAGCCGCTGCCGTTCGAGTCGCTCGCCGACCTCTACGCGCGGCTGTGCCGTGGCGTCGACGGGCTGCAGCTCGAGACCGAGACCCGGCGCGGCGTGTTCCTGCCGGCGATGTGGGAGCAGCTGCCGGAGCCGCGCGACTTCGTCGGCCACCTGCTGCGCAAGGCGCAGATCCGGGACAGCGAACGCTTCATCGCGCGGCGATTCGAAGCACAGGTGTTTACCGACGCGTAGGGCGGCATTCCGTGCCGCCGTCGGCAAGGGATTGCCGACCTACCTCGGCGGCTTCGAGATCGCCCGCCACAGCATCTCGAACAGCACCGGGGCCTGCGCCGTCAGCGGCCGCTTCTGGCCGCGCGCGACGTACATGCTGACCAGGCGGCCGAGCACGCCGATGATGTAGTCGAGCAGGATCTTCTCGTCGACCTGGTCGTTGAGGATGCCGCGGGCGCGGCCCTCGCCCAGCACCTGCATGAACGCCTTGAACAGCGGCCGGTTCTGGTAGGTCTCGGTGCGACGCCAGGTGTTGATGTAGACCGAGCTCATGATCAGCTGCGCGACCTTCGGGTTCCTCTCGAAGAAGTCGAGCACCACCCAGAACACCTTGCGCAGCCGCTCCTTGTAGTCCTCGATGCCCTGCAGGTGGTCGAGCATGCGGGCGGTGAGCTTGCCGAGCCAGGTGTCGAGGCTTGAAAAGAGCAAGGCCTCCTTGCTGCCGTAGTACTTGTAAATGGTTTGTAACGAGACGTTGGCGGCGCGCGCGATCTCGATCAGGCCGACGCGGTGGAACTCGCGGTCGGCGAACACGTCGAGCACGGCCTGCTCGATGCGCCCGCGGGTTTCGGGATCGAGTTGCGCGAGGTCGCGCGGGACTGCGGCGGGCGTGATGCTGACGACGGTCATGGCGGTAATTTTGGTTACGAAGGTGGCGTTGGGCAAGTCTACCTGACCCATACGCCAGCGTATTGACAGGTTCGACGCCGTCGCTTACGTTTGCCGCAGTGCGACATTTCCGAGCATCTCGGGCTACCCGCCGGCTCGGGCGCACCGGGGCCCCCGAGCCAGGACTGGATCAACGCCCGGTAAGACCTCTTACCAGAGGACGTGGAGAAACCATGACGGACGCCTTCATTTATGACGCGGTGCGCACCCCGCGCGGCAAGGGCAAGAAGGACGGCAGCCTGCACGCCGTCACGCCGGTGCACCTCCTCAAGAACCTGTTCGACGCGGTGCGCGAACGCAGCCAGCTCGACACGGGCCAGGTCGACGACGTCGTGCTCGGCTGCGTCACCCCGGTCGGCGAGCAGGGCGCGGACATCGCCCGCACCGCGGTCCTCTACTCGGGCTGGGATCAGGGCGTCGCCGGCGTGACCCAGTCGCGTTTCTGCGCCTCGGGCCTCGAGTCGGTGAACCTCGCCGCGAAGAAAGTCATGAGCGGCATGGAGAACCTCGTCGTCGCCGGCGGCGTCGAGAGCATGTCGCGCTGGCCGATGGGCAGCGACGGCGGCGCCATGGTCATGGACCCGCGCGTCAACCAGGCCATGGGTTTCGCGCCGCAGGGCATCGGCGCCGACCTGATCGCCTCGCTGGAGAATTTCTCGCGCAACGATGTCGACGCCTTCGCCGTGCGCTCGCAGCAGCGCGCGGCCAGGGCCCAGGCCGAAGGCCGCTTCAAGAGTTCGGTGGTGCCGGTCAAGGACGTCAACGGCCTGGTCGTGCTCGGCCAGGACGAGACCATCCGCGGCGACACGACGGTCGAGACGCTGGCGGGCCTCAAGCCCTCGTTCGAGCAAATGGGCCTGATGGGCTTCGATGCCACCGCGCTGCGCAAGTACACGACCCTCGAGCGGATTACCCACGTGCACCACGCCGGCAACAGCTCCGGCATCGTCGACGGCGCCGCGCTGGTGCTGGTCGGCAACAGGAAGACCGGCGGCAAGCTGAGGCTGAAGCCGCGCGCGCGCATCGTCTCGGTTGCCGTCACCGGTTCCGAGCCCACGATCATGCTGACCGGCATCGCGCCGGCCGCGCAGAAGGCGCTGAAGAAGGCCGGCATGACGGCCAGGGACATCGACCTCTTCGAGATCAACGAAGCCTTCGCCGCCGTGGTGCTCAAGGCGGCGCGCGCGCTCGACATCGACCTCGATCGCGTCAACGTCAACGGCGGCGCCATCGCCATGGGCCACCCGCTCGGCGCCACCGGCGCGATCATCCTCGGCACTGTGCTCGACGAACTCGAGCGCACCAACAAGAACACTGCGCTGGTTTCGCTGTGCGTCGGCGGCGGCATGGGGATCGCCACCATCATCGAGAGGGTCCACTGATGGCCGCCGTCACTGCATCCCGCGACAGCGACGGCATCGTCACGCTGACGCTCGACCTGCCCGGCCGCTCGATGAACGTGCTCAACGAGCACCTGATGAAGCCGTTCGATATCGAAATGCAGAAGGCGCTGGAGGACCCTGGCGTCAAGGGCGTGATCGTGACCTCGGGCAAGGAGGCGTTCATCGCCGGCGCCGACCTCGAGATGATCTACGCCATCACCGACCCGCAGCTCGTGGTCGACATGGTCGCGCAGATGCACGCGCTGCTGCGCGCGATGGAGAAATCCGGCAAGCCGGTGGTCGCGGCGCTGAACGGCACCGCGCTCGGCGGCGGCCTCGAGATCGCGCTGGCCTGCCACTGGCGCATCGCGATCAACAACCCGAAGGTCAAGTTCGGCCAGCCGGAAGTGAAGCTCGGCCTGCTGCCGGGCGGCGGCGCCACGCAGCGCATCCCGCGCATCATGGGCATGCAGGCCTCGATGCCGATCCTGCTCGAGGGCCAGGAGCTGCGCCCGGATGCGGCCAAGGCCACGGGGCTGATCAACGAGCTGGTAAACACGAGGGAAGAGTTGCTGGTCCGCGCAAAGGCGTGGTGCCTGGCCAATCCGAAGCCGGTCCAGCCCTGGGACGATCCGAAGTTCAGGTATCCCGGCGGCGACGGCAAGCACCCGGCCGTGGTGCAGATGCTGGCGATCGCGCCGTCGATCGCATCCAGCAAGTCCTACGGCAACTACCCCGCCGTGACCGACATCATGTCGTGTGTGTTCGAAGGCTCGCTGGTGGATTTCGACACCTCGCTCAAGATCGAGAGCCGCTACTTCGCGCACTGCGTGACGTCGAAAGTGGCCAAGAACATGATCGGCACGCTGTGGTTCCAGCTCAACGCCATCAACAAGGGCAAATCGCGTCCCGACGGATTCGAGCGCAGGAGCGTCAGGAAGCTCGGCATCCTCGGCGCCGGCATGATGGGCGCCGGCATCGCCTACGTGTCGGCGAAGGCCGGCATCGACGTCGTCCTGCTCGACACGACCCAGGAGTCCGCCGACAAGGGCAAGAACTACTCGGCCAGCCTGCTCGACAAGGACATCAAGAAAGGCCGGCTGATGCCGGCCGACAAGGGCCTGTTCCTCGACCGTATCAAGGCAACGACGAAGTTCGAGGACCTCGCCGGATGCGACCTGGTGATCGTAGCCGTGTTCGAGGACCGCGCGATCAAGGCCGACGTGACGAAGAAAACCGAAGCCGTGCTCGGCAAGAGCGCCGTCTTCGCGTCGAACACCTCGACGCTGCCGATCACGGGTCTCGCCGAAGCCAGCGCGCGGCCAAAGCACTTCATCGGCCTGCATTTCTTCTCGCCGGTCGACAAGATGCCTCTGGTCGAGATCATCAAGGGCAGGAAGACCTCCGCCGAGACGCTGGCGCGCGGCTTCGACTTCGTGCAGCAGATCAGGAAGACGCCCATCGTCGTCAACGACTCGCGCGGCTTCTACACCTCGCGCTGCTTCGCGACCTACCCGATGGAAGGCCTGACGCTGCTGGCCGAAGGCCAGCACCCGCGCTCGATCGAAGTCGCCGGCATGCAGGCCGGCATGCCGGTCGGCCCGCTGGCGGTACAGGACGAGGTTTCGCTCTCGCTGTCGATGCACATCCTCTCGCAGACGCGCAAGGATTTCGCCGCCGAGGGCAAGGCGCTTCCCGAGCATCCAGGCAGCAAAGTCATCGAGAGAATGGTCAACGAGTTGAACCGCCCGGGAAAGAAGGCGGGGCGAGGGTTCTATGAGTATCCCCCTGCGCCCAACGCGCAGAAGCACCTGTGGCCCGAACTCACCAGGCATTTCCCGCTCAAGGAGCAGCTGCCGCAGCAGGAACTGGTCGACCGGTTGATGTTCGCGCAGGCCAACGAGGCTGCGAAGTGCTACGCCGAAGGCGTGGTCGAGACCGTCGCCGATACCAA
>JBQTJQ010000130.1:0-11510 GCA_052386975.1 Gammaproteobacteria bacterium
CCCGGCGTCAAGCTGCGCGCGGCGGAGAAAATGGCGCGCATCCCGATCCGGATCGAGCCGACCGCGCAGCCGCTGCGCAAGCCCGAGTGGATCCGCGCCAAGATCGCGTCCACGCCGGAAGTCGCGCGCATCAAGCAGGCACTGCGCGACAACAAGCTGCACACGGTGTGCGAGGAAGCCAGCTGCCCGAACCTGGCCGAATGCTTCGGCAAGGGCACCGCCACCTTCATGATCATGGGCGACATCTGCACGCGGCGCTGCCCGTTCTGCGACGTCGCCCACGGCCGGCCCAACCCGCTCGACACTGACGAACCGCGCCACCTGGCCAACACCATTCGCGACATGAAGCTCAAGTACGTCGTGATCACGTCGGTGGACCGCGACGACCTGCTCGACGGCGGCGCCGCCCACTTCGCCGAGTGCATCCGCGAGACGCGCGCGGCCAGCCCCGGCATCCGCATCGAAGTGCTGGTACCCGACTTCCGCGGCCGCATGGACCCGGCGCTGGCAATCTTCAAGGACACGCCGCCGGACGTGTTCAACCACAACCTCGAGACCGTGCCGCGGCTGTACAAGCAGGCCCGCCCCGGCTCGGACTACGACTGGTCGCTGGACCTGCTCGAGCGCTTCAAGGCGCTGCACCCGGAAGTGCCGACCAAGTCGGGCCTGATGCTGGGGCTCGGCGAGGAGATCGCCGAGATCGAGCAGGTCATGCGCGACCTGCGCGCGCACGAAGTCGACATGCTTACGCTGGGCCAGTACCTGCAGCCGAGCCGGCACCACCTGCCGGTGGCGCGCTACGCGCACCCGGACGAGTTCGCGCGCCTGCGCGTGCTCGGCGGGCAGATGGGCTTCTCGCACGTCGCCAGCGGCCCGATGGTGCGCTCGTCGTACCACGCCGACCAGCAGGCCCACGGTGTGCTCGCATGATCCGCTCGACCTTGCTCGCCGCCGCGCTCGCTTCCTGCGCCGGCGCCTGCGCCGCCGAAACCCCGGCTCCGGCGGCCCCCGCCGCGGAGTCCCCGGGAAATTGTGCGGCGATCGGCGACCCCACCTTGCGGCTGGCCTGCTACGACAAGCACTTCCCGCCGACGCTGTCCGGCGCCACCCCCGTGGCGGCGCCCGACGACAAGACCAATCGCTTCGGCATGCCGACACCGGAGCACGACCGGCCCCCGGACAGCATCAAGACGCGCATCGTCGGCACGGTGGTCAGCTGGAAGCGCGGCACGCAGTTCAGGCTCGAGAACGGCCAGGTCTGGAGGGCGACCGGCGACGACACCGGGCACTACACGACGATCCCCGACAATCCCGAGGTGTCGATCTCGAAGAGCGCGTTCGGCGCCTACTGGCTGGATATCGTCGCCGTCGGCGCGCGCATCAAGGTCAAGCGCGTTTCGTGACGCCCAGCGTCCGCTCGAGCTCGTCCAGGCGCTCAGGCGTGCCGACGTCGGACCACCCGCCCTCGTAGACCTCGCCGCTGAGCGCGCCGCGCTCCGCCGCGCGCCGCCACAGCGGCAGCAGGGGAAAATGCCCCGCGCTGCAGCCCTCGAAAAACTCCGGCCGATGCACCGACAGGCCGCTGAACGTATGGCGGCCGGCCTCGGCGTTGCCGACCCGGCCGCGCTCGAGCACGAAGTCGCCGTTCGGGTTGTGCGCCGGATTGGGCACCAGCACCAGGTGCGCAAGCGAATCCGGCGCCAGCGTGCCCGCCCGCTGCACCAGTTGCGCCAGCGGATAGTCGGTCCAGACATCGCCGTTGACCACCACGAACGGCGCCGTGCCGAGCAGGTGCAGGGCGTGGAAGATGCCGCCGCCGGATTCGAGCGCCGGCCAGCCCTCGACCGAATACTGCACGCGCAGGCCGAAATCGCCGCCGTCGCCGACGTGCTCGCGGATCACCTCGCCCAGCCAGCCGAGGTTGATGACGACGTCCTCGACGCCGGCGGCATGCAGGTGCTCCAGGTGGCGCTCGATCAGCGGCTCGCCGTTCACCGGCAGCATCGGCTTGGGCCGGGAATCGGTGTGCGGGCGCATGCGCTCGCCGCGCCCGGCGGCAAGGATCATCGCCTTCACCGGCCTCACGACGGAACCCTGGGCAGCACGTGCTTCTGGAACAGCGCAGCCAGCGGCGCGAGCTCGGGATAGCGCGGCGCCACCTCCATCACGTAGCGCACGAAGCGCGGCGTGTCGGCCACGTAGTGCGCCTTGCCATCGCGATAGGTCAGCCGCGCGAAGATGCCGAGGACTTTCAGGTGGCGCTGCAGGCCCATCCACTCGGCCTGGCGCCAGAACTCGGCAAACGCGCCGGGGACCGGCAGCCCCGCGGCGCGCGCCCTCTCCCAGTAGCCGCGCAGCCAGCCCTCGACGCGCGCCGCCGGCCAGCTCAGGAGGGCGTCCTTGAACAGGCACACCGCGTCGTAGCTGACCGGGCCGACCACGGCGTCCTGGAAATCGAGCACACCGGGATTCGGGGTGCTGACCATCAGATTGCGCGGCATGTAGTCGCGATGCACGAAGGTGCGCGGCTGGGCCAGGGCGGACTTGACCAGCAGCCCGAGCACGCGCTCGAGCTCGCCGGCCTCCTCGCCGTGCAGCGTGACGCCGAGATGCCGCGGCAGGTACCAGTCGCCGAACAGCCGCGCCTCGCGCCACAGCAGGGTCGCGTCGTACGCCGGCAGGAACTGCATCGCCCGGGCTTCCGCCTGCGCCCGCGACTGCACCTGCACCAGCGCGTCGACCGCGTCGGCGAAGAGCGCGTCGGCGTTGTCCGGCGTCAGCGCGTGCAGGTAGGTCTGCGTGCCGAGGTCCGACAACAGCAAGAACCCCTGCGCCAGGTCCTCGGCCAGGACCTCCGGCGCGTTGAGGCCCCAGCCGCGCAGCAGCCGCGCCACGGCCACGAACGGGCGGCAGTCCTCCTGCTGCGGCGGCGCGTCCATCACGATCCAGCTGTCGCCGCCGTGGCCCAGGCGGAAGTAGCGGCGGAAGCTCGCGTCGGCCGAGGCCGGCGTGAAATCCGCCGCGGCCCCGGCCAGCTTCAGCTGCGCCAGGGCCCAGGCGCGGGCCTGCCCGGCGCGAGCGTCGTCAGCGGCGGTGGCGGCGGAACTCATCGGTGGCGCGCAGCATAGCGATTGCGCCGCCCGCACGCTGCCCCCGATACTGTCCACTGGACCGCCGGCCGACACGAAATCTTGCACGCACTGCGCCTGCTGTTGATCGCCGCGCTGCTCGCGCCGGCTGCCGCTCTCGCAGTCGAATTCTCGTGCCCGCAGATCGCCGGCCCCGACGAGCTCGAACTGCCCGAGCCGACCGACGACCGCCTGGTGCTGAGCGCGGACCAGGCCGAGCTGACGCAGGAAGGCCTGTCGACGCTCGCCGGCACCGTGCGGCTGGTGAAGGGCGGCAGCCGCCTCGAGGCGCAGGCGCTGTCGTTCGACCGCCAGACCCAGCAGGTGAAGCTGTCGGCCGAGTCGCTGTTCCGCAACCGCGACCTGATCGTGCGCAGCCGTTCCGCCGAACTCGACCTCGCCAACGAGACCGGCACCTTCCACGGCGCCGAGTTCACGCTGGTCAACCGCGCCTCGCGCGGCGCCGCGGAGACCATCGCGCTGGCCAGGGACGGCACGGTCGACGTCAGGGATGTCTATTACACGACCTGCCCGCCCGGCTCGCGCGCCTGGTTCCTCCAGGCCAGCGACATCGAGCTGGACCGCGACGCAGGCCTCGGCCGCGCCAAGCACGCGCGCCTGCGCTTCGGCTACGTGCCGATCCTGTACCTGCCGTGGTTCCAGTTCCCGATCGACGACCGTCGCCGCAGCGGCGTGCTGTTCCCGACCATCGGCGACTCCGACACCACCGGCTTCGACGCGCGCCTGCCGGTCTACCTGAACCTGGCGCCGAATTACGACGCCCAGATCACGCCGCGCTACATGTCCGACCGCGGCACCATGATCGGCACCGAGGGCCGCTACCTGTTCCACCGCAACACCGGCCACGTGACCTACGAGCACCTCGACGAGGACAAGGAAACGCGCGAGCGGCGCACCTGGTTCGACTTCAGCCACCAGGGCCTGATCAACCGCCGCCTGGCCGCCGAGGCCAGGTACGGCGAGGTCAGCGACACGCGCTACTTCGAGGACTTCTCGACCTCGCTGCAGGCGGCCTCGATCAACTACCTGGAGCGCAGCGCGCAGCTGAGCTACACGGCGCCGGCGGCCTACTCGATCATGGCGCGAATCGCCGACTACCAGCCGGTCTCGGCGACCGCGCTGCTCGATCCGACCGGCACGCCGGACCCGAGCCTGGAGCCCTACCAGCGGCTGCCGGAGATCCGGCTCGACGCGCAGACCCGCACCGCGCGGCTCGGCACGCGCCTGGGCCTGACCGCGCAGTACGTGAACTTCGTGCGCGACGCGCCGCCGGAGGGCCAGCGCCTCGACGCCGACCCGTTCCTGCGCTTCTTCGTCGACCGCAGCGCCTGGTACGCCGCCAGCCAGCTCGACTATCGCCATACCCGCTACAGCCAGACCGACCCGAACGTGACGCGGACGCGGACGCTGCCGCAGTTCAGCCTCGAGGGCGGCCTGCGCTTCGAGCGCCTGACCGATGGCGGCGAGCTGCAGACGCTCGAGCCGCGCCTGTACTACCTCAACGTGCCGTTCCGCGACCAGGCCACCCTGCCGCAGTTCGACAGCGGCGAGCCCGACTTCGATTTCGTGCAGCTGTTCGAGCGCAACCGCTACTCCGGCATCGACCGCATCTCGGACGCCAACCACCTGGCCCTGTCGCTGACCAGCCGCCTGCTCGACCCGGCCGACGGCAGCCAGCGCCTGTCGGCGAGCATCGGCCAGATCTACCGTTTCGAGGAGACCCAGGTGACGCTGTTGGGCTGCACGGTGAACTGCACGGCAGCGAGCGGGGGCACGGATTTCATCGGCGAAGTCGACTACCGGCTGTCCGCGGGGCTGCGCTTCACCACCACCGGCCAGTGGTCGCAGGATCGCAACGAGATCGTCCGTGGCGGCGTCGGCCTGCGCTACCGCTCCGAGCGGCGCCGCGCCGACCTGTCCTACCGCTTCCGTGAAGAACTGCCGCAGTTTGCCAACGTCGAGCTCGAGCAGATCGACCTCTCGGCCGCGACGCCGCTGGTCGGGTCGGTGTCGCTGCTGGGCCGCTGGCGCTACTCGCGGGAGGACTACCGGACGCTCGAGGCGCTCGGCGGCCTGCAGTACGAGACCTGCTGCTGGTCGCTGCGCACGGCCTACCGCCGCCACCAGTTCAACACCGACCGGGAGTACACGACCGGCGTCTACCTCCAGCTGGAGCTCAAGGGCCTGACGCGGATCGGCGCCGGGTTCGAGTCGCTGCTGCCGGCGCTCGACTAGGCCGGCCCGGACCGGGGCAGTTCCTATAAAATGGCGGCCCCCGCTGTCCCGGACCGTTTCCCCATGCGACTCACCCTCCTGATCAACCTGGCGCTTGGCCTGGCGCTCGGCCTGGCCGCCGCAGCCGCGCGCGCCGAGCCCCTCGACCGCATCGTCGCCGTGGTCAACGACGGCGTGGTGCTGCAAAGCGAGTTCGACCGCGCGCTCGGCATGAGCCGCCGGCAGCTGGCCGAGCGCAAGCTGCAGGCGCCGCCGGACAGCGTGCTGCGCACGCAGGTGCTCGAGCGCCTGGTGCTGACGCGCGTGCAGACCCAGAAGGCGGCGGAAGCCGGCATCCGCGTCGACGACCGCGAGCTCAACGAAGTGCTCGCCGGCCTGGCCGCGCAGAACAAGATGTCGCTGGCCGATTTCGCCGTCGCCGTGAAGAAGGAAGGCATGGAGTACGGGGCGCTGCGCGAGCAGATCCGCGAGGAGATCACGATCCAGCGGCTGCGCGCGCGCGAGCTCGAGCAGCGCGTCGTGGTCAACGAGCAGGACATCAACCTGTTCCTCGCCAACCAGAGCCGGCTCGACCAGACCCAGTTCCGCGTCTCGCACATCCTGGTCGCGGTGCCGGACGCCGCGCCGGGCGACGTGCGCGCCAAGGCACGCGCCAGGGCCGAGGCGCTGCTGAAGCGGCTGCAGGCCGGCGAGGACTTCGCCCAGGTCGCGATCAGCAACTCCGACGGCCAACAGGCGCTGGCCGGCGGCGACCTCGACTGGCGCAACGGCACCGCCCTGCCCGAGCTGTTCGCCAACGCCGTGCAAGGGCTCCTGCGCGGCGAGCTGTCGCCCGTGCTCGAGAACGCCTCCGGCTTCCACATCCTCAAGCTGGCCGACGTGCGCGGCGGCGAAGAGCGCAAGAGCGTCACCGAGACGCACGTCCAGCACGTGCTGCTGCGGCCGAACGCGCTGCGCAACGAGGAGCAGACCAAGCAGGAGATCCGCCAGCTCCACGAGCGCATCGTCAAGGGCGAGGACCTGGGCGAGATCGCGAAGAAGGTCTCCGACGACACCGGCACCAAGGCCGAGGGCGGCGACCTCGGCTGGCAGCCGGCCGGCACCTTCGCGCCGGAGTTCGAGAAAGAGACCGACCCGCTGAAGCCCGGCCAGGTCAGCGCGCCGTTCCGCACGCAATTCGGCTGGCACGTGGCCAAGGTGCTGGAGCGCCGCTCGCGCGACGCCACCGACGAGACCCGCCGCGCCCGCGCCCGCGCGGTGATCCAGAACCGCAAGGCGGCCGAGGAGTACGACATGTGGCTGCGTCGCCTGCGCGCCGAGGCGTACGTCGAGATCCGACTCGACAAGAGTGCCGCGCCGAAAACCAGTTCGTAAGCGCGCCGCGGCCCGGCTGTTCGTCACGCCCGGCGAGCCGGCGGGCGTCGGCCCGGACCTCGTGCTGTGGGTCGCGAGCCGCCGGCACGATGCCGAGCTGGTCGCGGTCGCCGATCCCTCGTTGCTGACGCAGCGCGCGCGCGCGCTCGGGCTGCGCCTGACCCTGCGCGAGTTCGACCCGCGCACGCCCGCCGGCGCGCACCAGCCCGGCCGGCTCGCGGTCGTGGCAGTCCCGCTGCGCGCGCCGGTGCGGCCCGGCCGGCTCGACCCGGTCAACGCGCCGTACGTGCTGGAAACCCTGCGGCGCGCGGTCGAGCTGTGCCGCGGCCAGCGGCGCACCGCGCTGGTTACGGGCCCCGTGCACAAGGGCGTCATCAATGACGCCGGCCTGCCGTTCACCGGCCACACCGAGTACCTGGCGTCGCTCTGCGGCGCCGCCACGCCGGTGATGCTGCTGGTCGCCGGCACGCTGCGCGTCGCGCTCGCCACCACGCACCTGCCGCTGCGCGAGGTGCCGGCGGCGATCACCGCCGATCGCCTGCGCCGCGTGCTGACCGTGCTCGCCAGGGACCTGCGATCGCGCCTGGGCATCGCCCGGCCACGCATCCTCGTCGCGGGGCTCAACCCGCACGCCGGCGAGCAGGGCCACCTCGGCCGCGAGGACGTCGAGGTGATCGAGCCGGTGCTGCGCGAGCTGCGCGCGGCCGGCCTGCGCCTCGAGGGGCCGCTGCCGGCCGACACGCTGTTCACGCGCCAGCGCCTGAAGGGCGCCGACGCGGTGCTGGCCATGTACCACGACCAGGGCCTGCCGGTGCTCAAGCACAGTGGCTTCGGCGAGGCGGTCAACGTCACGCTGGGCCTGCCGTTCGTGCGCACCTCGGTCGACCACGGCACCGCGCTGGATCTCGCCGGGACCGGCCGTGCCGACGCCGGCAGCCTGCGGGCGGCGCTCGCGCTGGCCGCAGTGCTGGCCGGGAAAATGGGGTCGGGTTCAATTTCCCCAACGAAGCGTGGGCGCCGACGGTAGCCCGGAAATTGAACCCGACCCCATTTTTTCCGCGCAAGCGCTTCGGCCAGCATTTCCTGCATGAGCCGGGCGTCATCGCCCGCATCGTGCGCGCGATCGCGCCGAAGGCGGGCGACACGCTGGTCGAGATCGGCCCCGGGCTCGGCGCGCTGACGGCGCCGCTGCTCGAAGCCGCCGGCGCCCTGACCGTGATTGAGCTCGACCGCGACGTGATCCCCCACCTGCGCGAGGCGTGCGGCAACGACCCGGCGCTGGACGTGGTGCAGGCCGACGCGCTCCGAATCGACTACGGCGAGCTGGCGCAGCGTTTGGCGCGCGGCCGCCGCCTGCGCCTGGCCGGCAACCTGCCCTACAACATCTCCACGCCGCTGCTGTTCCACCTGCTCGAGCACAGCCGCGCCATCGCCGACATGCACTTCATGCTGCAGAAGGAAGTCGTGCGCCGGATCTGCGCGGCGCCGGACACCGACGACTACGGCCGGCTGACGGTGACGCTGGCCGCGCGGGCCGAGGCCGCCGAGCTGTTCACGGTCGGCCCCGGCGCGTTCAAGCCGCCACCGCGGGTGGACTCGGCAGTGGTGCGGATCACGCCGCGACCGGCGCCGTTCCCGATCCGCGACCTGGCGCGGTACGACCGCCTCGCCCTGCTGGCGTTCAACCAGCGCCGCAAGACCTTGCACAACGCGCTCAAGGGCGAAGTCGGCGCCGAGGCCTTCGCGGCCGCCGGGATCGACCCGCGCGCGCGCGGCGAGACACTGTCGCCGGAGCAGTTCGCGCGGCTTGCCAACGTTACGGGCTAGAATCTTGGGGAAGGAGGATTGCCATGTACCGCCACATCCTCGCCGCAGTCGAAACCCACGAAGAAGGCCAGGCCGTGCTCACGCGGGCGCAGGAACTCGCCCGCAAGTTCGGCGCGCGGCTTTCCGTGGTCCACGTCGTCGAATACCTGCCGGTGGATCCTGCCGGCGATGCGCTGCTGACCACGCCGGTGGACCTGTCGCGCGAGCGCGCCACCCAGGCCGAGTCCCGACTCAAGGAATGGTGCCGGCAGCTCGAGATTCCCGCCGACCAGGCCCGCGTCGCCGTCGGCGCGGTCACCGCCGAGATCCTGAGCGCCGCGCAGGACACCGGCGCCGACCTGATCGTCGTCGGCCACCACCCGCGTCGCGGCCTCGCCGCGCTGTTCAGCCACACCGAGGGCGGCGTGGTGCAGCGCTCGCCCTGCGACGTGCTGGCGATCCGCCTCAACCCCTGAAAAAAGGGGACGGAACTATTTTTTGCCCCCGGCTGCAGCCCGAAAAATAGTTCTGTCCCCATTTTTCATGGCGACCTACGCGATCGGCGACGTCCAGGGCTGCTACGACGAGCTGAGCCGGCTGCTCGAGAAAATCCGCTTCGATCCCGCCGCCGACCGGCTGTGGTTCACCGGCGACCTGGTCAACCGCGGCCCGCGCTCGCGCAAGGTGCTGAAGCTGGTGCGCGGCCTCGGCCGGCGCGCCGTGACGGTGCTCGGCAACCACGACCTGCACCTGGTCGCGGCGCATGCGCGCGGCAAAGTCCGATCGAAGGACACCTTCCGGGACGTGCTGGAGGCCGGCGACGCCGGCGAGCTGGTCGCCTGGCTGCGGCGCCGCCCGCTGCTGCACGTCGAGGGCGGCTGGGCGATGGTCCACGCCGGGCTGGCGCCGCAATGGTCGCTGGCGAAGGCGCGCGCCGTGTGCGCGGCCGCGTCCGGCCTGATTGCATCGGAGCGCAGCGACGAGTTCTTCCGTAACCAGATGTACGGCAACGAACCGGACGCCTGGAGCGAGCAGCTGCGCGGCTGGGACCGGCTGCGCTTCGTGATCAACTGCTGCACGCGCCTGCGCGTGTGCACCCCGCAGGGACGCATGCAGCTGGACTACACCGGGCCGGCGCGCAGCGCGCCCGCGGGGACGCGGCCGTGGTTCGCGTTGCCCGGCCGGCGCTCGCGCGGCTGCACCTTGTTGTTCGGACACTGGTCCACGCTCGGGCACGTGCACTGGCCGCGCCACCGCGTCTACGGCCTGGACACCGGCTGCGTCTGGGGCCGCTCACTGACCGCGCTGCGGCTCGACGACCGCCGGCGTTTCGCCGTGAAGTCGGCCTTCCACGGCTCGGATTGAACAGCGTCGGCAAAGGATTGCCGACCTGCGCAGGGCGGCATTCCCATGCCGCCGTCAGTGGCGTGACTTGAAGGTCGGCTGCACGCCGGGCGGCAGCGCCTTCTCCTTCAGCATGAAGCGCGCGATGGCCGGCAGGATCAGGATCGCGCCGAACATGTTGGCGGTGAACATGAACACCAGCATCACGCCCATGTCGCGCTGGAACTGCAGGTCGGAGAACAGCCAGGTGGCGACGCCGAAGCCGAGCGTGACGCCGGTGAACACGACTGCCTTGCCGGTCATCTTGAGGGTCCGGTAGTAGCCCTCCTCGAACTTGTAGCCGGCCGCGACCGCGTCGGCCATGGTCGCGTAGATGTAAATGCCGTAGTCCACGCCGATGCCGACCGCCAGCGCCACCACCGGCAGCGTCGCGACTTTCATGCCGATGCCGTACATCGCCATCACCGCGTACGCCATCCACGAGACCAGGCCCAGCGGCAGCATGATGCTGATGATGCTGGGCAGCTTCTCGTGCCAGAACGAGAACATCACGCAGAAGATGATCGCGATGTAGACGTACAGCAGGATCTCCTTCTCGAGCTGGTGCACCACCTCGTTGGTCGCGGCCATGACGCCGACGTTGGCCGAGGCCATGGCGAAGTTGACCGGGCAGGCCTTGGTCATGCCGGCCAGCTTGTCCTTCGCCGCGTCGCGTGCCGCGGCCAGCTGCACGATGTCGTCGTCGGCCGCGATCGCCTCGTCGCTGCGGCCCTTCTTCCTGAGCCGCTCGGTGGCGCGACGCAGCTCCTCGCCCTTGACGCCGATGTCGCGCCGCGCGGCGAGCTTGTCGTCGCACCAGGCGGCGTCCACGCCCGGGTGCGTCTCGAAGAACTCCGCCTGGTTGGCGGCGTTGTACCGGACCGTCGCCGCCTCGATGCGCTTGATCGTGGCGGCGCGGTGGTCGGAGGTGAACACGAACACGGCCAGCGCCGAGCAGTCCGGGTTCAGCAGGCCGGAGCTGGTCGGGATCGGCGTGATCGCCTGCACCATCGTGTACTGGTTGCGCGGCAGCACCTTCCACTTCGGGTTGGCTTCCGAGAACGCCGAATTGACCTTGCGCGCCGCGACCGGCAGCGAGAGGGTCGAGGTGACGCCCTCCGTGTTCTCGATGGTCCAGCCGTAGCGGTCGACCTGGTCCATCACCTCGTGCTTGATGCAGCCTTCGGGATCGGTCTCGGCGATCACCTTGAAGATGTCGGTGCCGAGCGCGAAGTTGCCGACGACCGCCGCGGTGTCCTTGTTGTAGCGCGAGTCGGGGCGCAGTTCCGGCACGCCGGCCTGCTCGTCGCCGACCGTCAGGTCCCTGCCCTTCCACAGGCTCCATCCCAGCAGCAGCACCGACACCACCAGCGTGATGATCGCCGGCTTCGGCCGCACGATCTTCGCGGTCTGCTTCCACATCCCGTCGAAGATGGCGTCGCGCTTCTCCTGCTTCCTGGCGAAGGCCTCGAGGTCGCCGATGTTCACCCAGGTCAGCCAGATCGGCATCATCACCTTGTTGGTGATGATGATCGCCAGCATGCCGAGGCAGGCGTTGATCGA
>JBQTJQ010000131.1:0-1983 GCA_052386975.1 Gammaproteobacteria bacterium
GTCGTCCTTGCGCGCGGCGTTCACGCCCATGTGGTGGATCTTCAGCGCAAGGATCGAGCAGCGGTCGACCATCGAGCCGGCGGTCTCGGAGTTCTGCCGCGCGCGGGCGATGTCCGCGTCCTTGAGCTCGTCGAGCAGCAGCACGTCGATGCGCTCGATCAGGTCGTTGCGCCGCTGGTTCCACTTGTCGATGGCGCGCTTGGTGTCGGCGATGCTGGAATCGGGCACGTCGCGCCGGCGCGCCTCGTCCTCGTGGTTCCACAGGCTGAAGTTGCAGAAGTGCTGCGCCAGCACCAGCGAGCGCAGGTCGCTGCCAGCATTGAGAATGGCCTCGACCTGCTCCGGCCGGTCGCGATACCAGCCGGCCAGGGCCTCGTCGTGCAGCGCGATCAACGCGTCCTTGCCGATCATGCGAGCAGATCATGCACCGCTTTGCGCACCGCTTCCACGGTGACGGCGCCGACCACCCGGTCGTCCTGCGCGCTGGGCTTGAGCCCCTCGACGTAGTGCTCCTTGGCGAACAGCATGCGCGAGCGCGCCGGCGGTGGCGGCGCGATGGTGCGGGCCGGCTTGTGGCCGGCGATGACCGCGGCCGGCACGCCCTGCATCCAGGCCATGTGCATGGCCGCGGTGTCGGCGCCGCAGTAGGCGCGGCACTTGCCGATCAGCGCCAGCATCTGCGGCAGCGTGGTCGGCGGCGCCAGCACGCACGGCGCGCCGGCGCCGGCGACGAGGCCGGCGCAGAACTCCTTCTCGGCCGGGCCCCACAGCACCATCGAGGAGATGCCGTCGGCGTTCAGCTGCTTGAGCAGCTCCAGCCACTTGTCGTCCGGCCAGCGCTCGCGCACGCGGTGCGCGCTGGTGCTCGGGAACACGGCCACCTTCGGTTTTCCCGCCGCCTCCCAGGCCGCGTCAGCCCAGCGGCGATCGGTGTCGGCAATGTGCAGGCCGTGGGCCGTGGGGTCGTAGGTGGTCGAGACTCCGAGCGGGCCGAGCAGGGACAGGAAGCGGTCGATGCGGCTCTGCCAGGCGTCGGCCGGCGTGACCCTGAGGTTGGTGAACAGGAAGGTGCCCTCGGACTCAAAGCCGCGCGCGTAACCGATGCGCACGGGAATGCCGGACAGCCACGCCAGCAGGCCGCTCTTGAAGCGGCCGTGGAATTCGAGCAGCACTTCGTAGTCGTGCTGCTTCACTTCGCGCGTGAAGCGGCGGACCTCGGCCAGCGCGCGGCGCATGCCGCCCTTGAGCTCGCGCCGGTCGAGCACGTGGAAGCGCGTGACCAGCGGATTGCCCTTGAGCGCCGGCAGCACCCAGTGCTCGACGGCCCAGCCGATCTCGGCATCGGGCCGCTCGCGCCGCAGCCGCGCGACCGCCGGCAGCACGCGCAGGCAGTCGCCGATGGCGCCTAGCCGAATGACGAGGAACCGGCGCGCTCTTGTCGGATCGGATTTCATCGCGCGACAGGATACACAGCGAGCGGCATGGGCGGGTCGGGGGCTTGTCTCCGCGAATGGCTCGCTCGATGCCGCCCTGCTTGCCTCGCCATGGCTCGGCTTCGCGACGGGCGGCACCCTTCGCTTCGCTCAGGGCTCCGTCTCGCTGCGCTTCTAGTTCGCTTCGACAAGGCCCCCGACCCGCCGCTGATCGCTCAGCTCGTCCGCTGATTGCCGGCAAGTGAGCTGAGCGATCGGGTCGGGACCGGTGTGCCCGGCGAGCGGAAGTAAAGCGCAGCCGAACCGGAGCCCCGAAGGGGCGCGCCGCAGCGAAAGCGAGACATGGCGAGCTTTCGCAAGGCGCGGTGAGGCGAGCCATGGAGTGAGACGGGCACACCGGGCCCGACACAGGAGCTACAGCTGCACGATTTCCTGCGGCGCCGCCCCGGCCTGCTCCACGAAGTTCAGGATCACGCCGGCCGGGTCCATCACCGAGAACGCCAGCTCGCCGCCGGCCGATTCTTCCGGCTTGCCGAAGGTCTCGATGCCG
>JBQTJQ010000132.1:0-6752 GCA_052386975.1 Gammaproteobacteria bacterium
GGCACGCCGCGCACTTCCACCCAGGCGTGCGCGTCGAGCTGCGGCTGGGTGTTGCCGACACCGATGCGCAGCTCGGCCGGCACGCCGTGCCGGCGCAGCACGCCGGTCAGCGCCAGCGACCGCACCAGGCAGGTGTCGGCGCCGGGTGCGTTGCGCGCGGCGGCGCGGATCCAGAGCGCGGCCTCCGGAGTCGCCGCGTTGCTGCGCGCCGGCGGCAGGTCCGGCCACAACCGCAGGGCCCGCGACAGGCCGAGCACGCGCAGCGCCAGCAGGCTGGCCCACACCCAGGCCAAGGCTTCGAGGAACGCGCGGCGCTGCGCGCCGGGCAGGGCGAGGAAGGTCCTAAGCTTTCTCACCGCGCGGCTCCTCGACCAGGCCGGCCTTCAGCAATCGGTCGAACAGCTCGTCGAGGTCGCGCTCGAGCTGCGCGGCGTCGACGTCGTACTCGCGACCGAGCCGCTCGTAGACCGCCGCGGCGTCGCCGGTTTCCTGCAACAGCTGCCAGGCCCGCGTGCCGACCTCGTTCAGTCCGAAGTATTTCTGCGAGCGCAGGTCGAGCAGCACGGCCTCGCCGACCACGGTCTGGATCAGCACGTCGTCGGCGGTCCTGAGCCTGGCGAATCGCATGGCTCAGTCTAGCGCCGCCCGGTAGGCGGCAAGCATGGCGGCGCCGAAGCAGGCGAACACCACGCGCTGCACGCCGCTCGCGCGCGGCGCGAAGCCGCGCACTTCGCGCACGGCGATCCGCACCGCGTCCTCGACCGGATAGCCGTACACGCCGCAGCTGATGGCGGGGAAGGCGATCGAAGCGCAGCCGTGGGCCTGGGCCAGCCTGAGCGATTCGCGGTAGCACGAGGCCAGCAGCTCGGGCTCCCCATGCTTGCCGTCCCGGTAGACGGGTCCGACCGCGTGGATCACGAATCGCGCCGGCAGGCGATAGCCCCGGGTGAGCCGGGCCTGGCCGGTCGGGCAGCCGCCGAGCGTGCGGCATTCCGCTAACAATTCGACCCCGGCCGCGCGGTGGATGGCGCCGTCGACCCCGCCGCCGCCGAGCAGGCTCTCGTTGGCGGCGTTGACGATGGCGTCGACCGCCAGTTTCGTGATGTCGGCCTCGACGGCCTCCAGGTGGCTCGCCATGCTGGACTAAGGCCTCCAAGCCCTTGAAAATGCGCGCCTCAACTCCATAGCCCCTGCACCATGCCGATTTACGAGTACGTCTGCAAAGCCTGCGGCCACGAGGCCGAGATCATGCACAAGATCTCGGACCCGGCCCCGAAGAAATGCCCCGAGTGCGGCAAGCCCAAGCTCGCCAAGCAGATGTCGGCCACCGGCTTCCGGCTGTCCGGCGGCGGCTACTACGAGACGGACTTCAAGAGCGGCAGCAAGCGCAACATTGCCGAGAAGGCCTCGGCGGGCGAGGCGTGCACCCCGACCGGCTGCGGCAAGCCGGGCTGCGCCGCGGGTACCGCTGACAAGCCCAAGGCCAAGACCTCGAAAGCGGCGGCCAAGGCTGCGTAGGTCGGCAATCCATTGCCGACGGATTGGCGGCATTGGAATGCCGCCCTACCGATGGGTATTCCGCTACAATCCGCGCCTCGTTTTTCCTTGTAAATCCGCTTGATGCGCTCCCACTACTGCGGCCAGGTGACTGAAGCCCTGGCCGGCCAGACTGTCCACGTTTGTGGCTGGGTCCACCGTCGCCGCGACCACGGCGGCGTGATCTTCATCGACCTGCGCGACCGCGAAGGCCTGCTGCAGCTGGTGTTCGACCCGGAAGCGAAGGAGATCTTCGCCGCGGCCGAGAAGCTGCGCTCCGAGTTCGTCGTGCGCGTAACCGGCAAGGTGCGGCCGCGACCGGCCGGCACCGAGAACGCCAATCTCGCCACGGGCAGGGTCGAAGTGCTGGCGCAGGGCCTGGAAGTGCTGAACCGGGCCGAGACGCCGCCGTTCCAGCTCGACGACGACACCGTCGGCGAGGACAACCGCCTCAAGTACCGCTACGTCGACCTGCGCCGGCCGCAGATGCAGAAGAACCTGCGCCTGCGGCACGCCGTGATCAAGCGCATCCGCGACTCGATGGACGCGGCCGGCTTCGTCGACGTCGAGACGCCGATCCTGACCAAGGCCACGCCCGAGGGCGCGCGCGACTACCTGGTGCCGTCGCGCACGCATCCGGGACATTTCTTCGCGCTGCCGCAGTCGCCGCAGCTGTTCAAGCAGCTGTTGATGATGGGCGGCCTGGACCGTTACTACCAGATCGCGCGCTGCTTCCGTGACGAGGACCTGCGCGCCGACCGCCAGCCCGAGTTCACCCAGCTCGACGTCGAGACTTCCTTCCTCACGCAGAAGGAAATCATGGCGATCGTCGAGGCCATGCTGCGCGACCTGTTTCTGTCCGTGATGAAAATCGACCTCGGCGCGCCGCTGCCGCGGATGACCTATGCCGACGCGATGCTGCGCTACGGCTCCGACAAGCCGGACCTGCGCAACCCGCTCGAGCTGGTGGAGGTGAAGGACCTGGTCGCCGACGTGGACTTCAAGGTGTTCGCCGGCCCTGCCAAGGACCCCAAGTGCCGCGTCGCGGCGCTGCGCGTGCCGGGCGGTCGCGAGAAGCTGTCGCGCGGCCAGATCGACGCCGCCACCGAGTACGTCAAGCAGTACGGCGCCAGGGGCCTGGCGTACATCGTCGTGAACGACAAGGCCAGGGGCCGCGACGGCCTGCAGTCGCCCATCGTCAAGAACATCCACGACAAGGCGCTCGCGGGCATCCTCGAGCGCACCGGCGCTACCGACGGCGACGTGATCTTCTTCGGCGCCGACACGGCCAAGGTGGTCAGCGACGCGCTGGGCGCGCTGCGCCTGAAGCTCGGCGCCGACCTTGGCCTCACCCGGCAAGGCTGGAAGGCCCTGTGGATCGTGGACTGGCCGATGTTCGAGTGGGATGAAAAAGAGCGGCGCTGGATGGCGCTGCACCACCCCTTTACCTCGCCGGTGGACCTCGACCCGGCCGTCCTGGAGAACTCTCCGGGCAATGCCTTGTCACAGGGCTACGACATCGTGCTGAACGGGATCGAAATTGGCGGGGGATCGGTGCGCATCCACAGGCCGGAGCTGCAGCAGACCGTGTTCCGGCTGCTCGGCATCGGCGAGGACGAGCAGCGCCAGAAGTTCGGCTTCCTGCTGGACGCGCTCAAGTACGGCGCGCCGCCGCACGGCGGCATCGCGCTGGGCATCGACCGCATGGTGATGCTCATGGCGGGCGCCGACTCGATCCGCGAAGTCATCGCCTTCCCCAAGACCCAGACCGCGCACGACCCGCTGACCGACGCCCCCGGCGTGGTCGGGGCGGCGCAGCTCAAAGAACTCTCCATCAAGACTGCCGTCGGCGGCAAACCATGAAACACGCATTCAAGCTCGCAGTCCTCCTGTTCCTCGGCGCCGGCGCTGCCGGCTGCGGCATCGGCGAGGGCAGCACGATCGAAACGCTGGAGGTGGAGGTCCAGGCCGTGGACGTGTTCGAGCAGGGCACCTACGTCGACGCCGGCACGCCGACCGAGCGCTACCACATGTACGACTGCTTCTGCTCGAACATTGCGGTGATCGGCACGTTCACTGACGGCACGACCGTCAACTTCGTCAACCGCGCCAGGCTGAGCTCGAGCAACGAGGCCATCGTCGAGGTGATGAACGTCGGCGAGACCGACGAGATCGCCTGCCCGGCCGGCCAGCAGTTCGCCGGCTTGCTGATCCCGCGCGGGCTCGGCACGGCGACGATCACCGCCACGTTCGCCGGCCTGACGGAGAGCCTGACCGTCGAGGTCGCCGACACGTCGGCCGGCGCCTACGCGCTCTCGGCGGCGCCGCCGAACAACCCGGCCAGCACCGACGTTGCCGTGGGCGCCACCCTGCCGTTGCAGCTCACGGGGACGCTCGACGACCGCGCGCGCACGCTGACCCGCAATGTCGTGACCTGGTCGTTCGACAACGACGACGACGATCTGGCGACGATCGACACGACTGGCGCGCTGCGCGGCGTCGGCCGCACCGGAGCCGCGCCGCGCGTCGCGCGCGCCTCGTTCGGCACCTGCACCGACGTCAGCCCGACGGCGACCGTCAACGTCGGCGACCTCGTCGAGCCGCTGCTGATGGAGCGCGAGGGCCCCGGGTTCACCGCGGACGCGTTCCTCGCCGTCAACACCAGCGAGGAGCTCAAGGTCACCACTGGCCTGGACTTCGACGGCGATGGCCTCGCCGACGGCACCCAGCAGATCAGCTCGCAGATCGCGCTCACGTACACCGACGCGTGCACGCTGCGCGAGCACGACACCAACTTCCCGCCGAGCAACTGCCGCGACACCGCCACCGAGTGCGCCAACTCCGTGGGCAAGTGCGCGGACACGACCGCCACCTCGTGCCCCGTGGGCATGACCGCGTGCCGCGTGGAAGACGTCCCGATGCTGCAGTCCGTTCCCAACACCATCGTCGCTGCCCACGACAACGGCACGCCGACGCGCTTCACGGCCACGTTTCCGGGGGACCGCGGCGCACCGACTGCGCTGGCGGCGGATCTCGACGGCACCGCCACGACGCTGACGGTGCAGGTGCTGTCCGGCTATCCGCTCGTCCTGCCGTGGTTCGCGGTGATCGATCAGGGCGGAACGCGCGAGGACGTGCGGGTGACGGCCGTCAGCGGCACGACGCTGACCGTGGTGCGCGGCGTCGGCGGGACGGCGGCGGCCGCCCACCTGAGCGGCGCGAGCTTCGCGATGCGCACCTACGACTCCGACCCGGTCACGGGGACCGACCCGCCGAAGCTGCCCGTCACGGCCAAGGACGGCACGCTGACGACGGTGGCGATCGAGCCGCCAGGAACGCTGGTGCCGTCCGGCACGCTGCAGCTCGCCGCGCAGGGCACGTTCGTCGACAGCCTGTCCGCGTCGCGCCAGCAGCGCGTGACGCGCCTGCTGACGCTGGTCGAAGGTGCGCCCACGGTCGACTGGACGTCGAGCGACGTCGGCGTCGCGCTGGTGACGATCAACGAAGGCCTGGCGATCTCGACGAACTCGTGTGGCGGCCGCACCAGCGTGCGCGCGCGCGCCACCACCAGCGCCGACGATACGACCGCCACGTTCGACCCCGACACCACCGCCGACGACGACGCCTGCAAGAACACCGATCCGCTGTGCGACCAGATCGAGATGTGCGTGGCGACACCCAATCCGCTGCCGCTGGGGCTGGTCTGCGACACCCCGACGACCTGTCCCTGAGCGGGGTCCGCGGCGTAAAATAGGCGTCATGTCCGCCGCACTGAAAATAAATGATTTCAATGACCTGGACGACGCCCAGTGCGACGCCAGGATCGCGGCGGCCAAGAAGTTGCTCGGCGGCAGGCTGGTCGTCCTCGGCCACCACTACCAGCGCAGCGAGGTCTACAAGCACGCCGACCTGAAGGGCGACTCGCTGCGCCTGGCGCGCGAGGCGGCGAGGCTCGACGCCGAGTACATCGTGTTCTGCGGGGTGCACTTCATGGCCGAGGTCGCCGACATCGTGACCGAGGGCAAGCGCACCGTCGTGCTGCCGGACCTCGCCGCCGGCTGCCAGATGGCCGACATGGCCAACCTGGTCAAGGTCAACAAGTGCTGGGACGAGCTGGCCACGGTGCTGGACCCGGACGAGCGCGTCACGCCGGTCACCTACATCAACTCCGCGGCCAACCTGAAGGCGTTCTGCGGCCAGCACGGCGGCATCGTCTGCACCTCGACCAACGCGCCGGGCGTCCTGAAGTGGGCGTTCGAGCGGCGCGAGAAGGTCCTGTTCTTCCCAGACCAGCACCTGGGCCGGTGGACCGCCCACAAGATGGGCATCGAGCTGTCGCAGATGGTGGTGTGGGATTTCATGAAGCCGATGGGCGGGCTCACCGGCGAGCAGGTCCGCGCGGCGAAGGTGATCCTGTGGAAGGGCCATTGCGCCGTGCACCAGATGTTCCAGCCGGCCCACGTCGACAACTTCAAGAAGCAGCACCCGGACGGCATCGTCGTCTCGCATCCCGAGAACCAGCTCGAGGTCTGCCTGCGCTCGGATTACGTCGGCTCGACCGAGTTCATCCTGAACACGGTGCGCGAGAAGGCGCGGCCGGGCCAGCACTGGCTGGTCGGCACCGAGCTGAACCTGGTCAACCGCCTCGCGGACGAGATGAAGGCGAAGGGCGTGACGGTGCAGTTCATGTCGCCGATGGTCTGCATGTGCTCGACCATGTTCCGCATCGACGCCCAGCACCTGGCCTGGTCGCTCGACAACCTCGTCGCCGGCACCGTGGTCAACCAGATCCGCGTGCCGGCCGAAGTCGCCTCTCCGGCGCGCACCGCGCTGGAGCGGATGCTGGCGATCGCGCGCTAGCCATGCGGCGATCGAACATCGCCGGCCTCGCGCTCGGGCTGCTGCTGGCGGCGCCCGCGGCCACGGCGGCCAGCCTGTGCGACGGCCCGTGCTCCGTGTCCATCGACTTTGCCGAGGGCGGAACCATCAATGCAACGGACGGCGCGGTGCTGACTTTCGGCCCGGAAAACGGCTTGCTCGCGCTGGGCGCCGGTGGCTCGATCGACTATGGCGCCGGCGGTGGCTTCGTGCCGCTCGAAGGCGGCCTGCCGGACATGAGCCAGGGCGGCACCATCACGCTCGGCCCCGGCGGCATCATCAATTTTGGTCCCGGCGGTTCGCTCGCCACCGGGATCGGCGGGGTCACCGCGAACGGG
>JBQTJQ010000133.1:0-12918 GCA_052386975.1 Gammaproteobacteria bacterium
CTGCCTTCGCCGGACCTGCGGATCTCGTCGGGCGTGCCCTCGGCGGCGACCTTGCCGTCGGAGATGAGGTACACGTAGTCGCTGATGTCGAGCGTCTCGGCCACGTCGTGCGAGACGATCACCGAGGTGGTGCCGAGCGCGTCGTTGAGCTTGCGCACCAGGCGCGCCAGCACGCCGAGGTTGACCGGGTCCTGGCCCGTGAACGGCTCGTCGTACATCACCAGCATCGGGTCGAGCGCCACCGCGCGCGCGAAGGCGATGCGCCGCTGCATGCCGCCCGAGCACTCCTCGGGGACCAGGTCGCGCGCGCCGCGCAGGCCGACCGCGTGCAGCTTCATCAGCACCAGGTCGGCGATCCTCGACTCGGGAAGGTTGGTGTGCACGCGCCGCGGGAAGGCGACGTTGTCGAACACGTTGAGGTCGGTCAGCAGCGCGCCGTTCTGGAACATCAGCGCCAGGCTCTTGCGGTACTCGAACAGCTCGCGGCGCCTGAGCGCCGGCACGTCGACGCCGTCGACGTGCACGGTGCCCTGGTCGGGTTTGTACTGGCCTCCCATGAGGCGCAGCAGGGTGGTCTTGCCGATGCCGGAGGGGCCCATCACGGCGGTGACCTTGCCGCGCGCGAAGTCGAAGTCGGCGCCGTCGAAGATCACGCGCGGCCCGAAGGCGAAGTGCAGGCCGCGGATCCGGACCAGGGGTTCGGCAGGGGAGCTCATGGGACCGGGCTATCTTAGCCGTTCAGGCCGAGGCGGCGGGCGAGGTGCGGCTCCAGGTCGCGCGCGACGGTGGCGAGGTCGGCCGGCCCGCCGAGCTCGGACAGCTGCGTCATGGCGAGGCCCTTGAAGCCGCACGGGTTGATGCGCGCGAAGGGCTCCAGGTCCATGGCCACGTTCAGCGCCAGGCCGTGGTACGTGCGGCCCTTGCGCACGCGCAGCCCGAGCGAGCAGATCTTGCGCCCGCGGACGTAGACGCCGGGCGCGTCGCGCCGGCCGGCGGCCTCGATGCCGTAACCGGCCAGCAGGTCGACGGTGGCCTGCTCCAGCCGCGTCACCAGCGAACGAATGCCGTAGCCCAGGCGCTGGATGTCGACCAGCACGTAGCCCATCAGCTGGCCCGGGCCGTGGTAGGTGACCTGGCCGCCGCGGTCGGACTGCACCACCGGGATCGCGCCCGGCGCGAGCACGTGCTCGGGCTTGCCGGCCTGGCCCTGCGTGAACACCGGCTCGTGCTCGAGGAACCACAGTTCGTCCGGGGTGGACTCGTCGCGGGCGAGCGTGAACGAGCGCATCCGTTCGTAGACGGGCGCGTAGGGCTGGAGTCCGAGGTGCCTGGCGTGGTGCCTCATCGTGTCATCCCGAGCGCAGCGAGGGATCTTGCTTTGGACGGCAGGATTCCTCGTCGCTTCGCTCCTCGGAATGACACTCAAGCGCTCTTTCGCTTTGCGTCCTGGAACAGCGCGTAGGCCTTCTTCCACATCGGCCCCGGCTTGCGCGTGCCCACCGGCTCGCCGTCGAGCCTGGTTACCGGCAGCACTTCGCGCGTCGAGCTGGTCAGCCAGATCTCGTCGGCGCTGCGCAGCTCGTTCAGCGTGAGCCGCTTCTCCTTGACCTGTACCTTGGCCGCGGTCAGCGCCTCGATCAGCACCTCGCGCGTGATGCCGGACAGGATCTCCGGCCCCTTCGACGGCGTCACCACGGTGCGCCCGAGCACGGCCCAGACGTTGCTCGAGGCACCCTCGGTCACGCGGCCGTCGCGGTGCAGGATGCACTCGTTGCAGGCCTGCTCGGACGCGGCCTGGGTGGCGAGGATGTTGGCCAGCAGCGCGACCGACTTGATGTCGCAGCGGCCCCAGCGCAGGTCGGGGCGCGTGATGGCGCCGACGCCGTCGCGCAGCGCGGCTTCGCCGGGCATCGGCAGCGCGTTGCACAGGCCGACCACGGTCGGCGGCGTGTTCAGCGGGAAGGCGTGGCTGCGCTTCGCCGGCGCGCCGCGCGTGACCTGGAAATACACCATGCAGTCGCCGCCGCCGTTGTGCGCGATCAGCTGGTCGGCCAGCGCGGTCCATTCGGCCTCGCCGTGCGGGTTGGCGATCTGCAGCTCTTTGAGGCTGCGCGCCAGGCGCGCGAGGTGCCCCTTCAGCGCGAAGGGCTTGCCGGCGTAGGCCGGCACGACTTCGTAGACGCCGTCGGCGAACAGGAAGCCGCGGTCCAGCACCGACACGCGCGCCTCCGCCGCCGGCACGAACGCGCCGTTGACGCAGGCGATCGCCGCCGGGCTCACTCCGACACCGGCTTGCCTTCCAGGCTCTGCGCCGCCAGCTGCCGGCGCGCCGCTTCCAGGCTGGCGCCGTCCCGGAACGGGCCCGCCAGCACCCGGTACCGCACGTCGTCGCCCTGCTCGAAGGTGCGGATTTCCACCGCGCCGATGCCCAGGCCCGAGGCGTCCTCGCGCACGGCCACCGCGTAGATCGGGTCGTCGGTGGAGGCCAGTTCGAGGAACGGTGCCGCCGGCGCGCTCACCGGCGCGCCGGGATCGAGCGCCTCGACCTCGACTTCGGCCGAGCCTTCCTTGAGCAGGTCGAGCCGCGCCGCGGCGGCGTACGACAGGTCGATGATGCGGCCGGTGTGGAACGGGCCGCGGTCGTTGACCTTGACCACCACGCTGCGGCCGCTGGACTTGCGCGTGACGCGAACGTAGGTCGGCAGCGGCAGCGTCTTGTGCGCCGCCGTCATCTGGTACATGTCGTAGGCCTCGCCGCTGGAGGTGCGCTTGCCGTGGAACTTGGTGCCGTACCACGAGGCGCGGCCCTTCTCCTTGTAGCCGTCGGCGGAATTCAGCACGAAGTAGCGCTCGCCCATGACTTCGTAGGTCTTCGGGTTGCCGTAGCGGCTGCGCGGCGCGGCCACCGGCACGGCGTCGGGCATGGCGTGGGCGCTGGCCGGGACCGCGTCGCGGTCCGGGTAGCCGTCCGGCGACGGGCCCGACGGCGGGATGAGGCGCGACGAGGAGCACGCGGCGAGCACCGCGGCGAAAAGCAAAGGGGTCAGACCCCTTTTCTTTCTAGCGGCTCGGCGCATTCTGCAGTTCTCCGGCCAGCTGCGAGACCGCCATCGCGTAGTAGATGCGCGGGTTGTACGACATCACCGAGTAGAAATTCTGCAGGCCGAGCCAGTACTCCTTGTCGCTGGACTCGTGCGACAGCGTCAGCTCCACCAGTCCCACCGGCGTGTCGGCCGGCAGCTCGACCGCCGGTCTGACGCCGGCCTTCAGCAGGTCGGCGACGAGGTGGGTCTGGGCCTTGCCGTTGAGCGGCCAGTCGTGGCGCGGCGCGCGGCGCAGTTCGGCCGGCCCCATCAGCGGCAGGCCGCGCTGCCCGCCGCGCGCCGGCGCGTAGTTGACGAAGTAATTGGCGACGCTGCCGATCGCGTCGGGCACGGTCCACAGGTCGCGGCGGCCGTCGCCGTCGAAATCCACCGCCAGGCGCCGGTAGTTGCTCGGCATGAACTGGGCGACGCCGACCGCGCCGGCATAGGAGCCGAGCACCTCGGCCGGGACCAGCGACTGTTCGCGGCACAGCACGAAGAACTCGGCCAGCTCGCCGAAGAAGAACGGCGCGCGGGTCGGATGATCGAAGCCCTGCGTCGCCAGTGCGTCGAGCACGCGGTGCCGGCCGGTGTAGCTGCCGTACTTGGTCTCGACGCCGAGGATCGCGGCGATCACCGCCGGCGGCACGCCGTACTGGGCCTCGGCGCGCGCCAGCCAGGCGCGGTTGTCATCGAGGAACTTCGCGCCGTTGGCCAGGTTGGCCTCGAGCAGGTGGATCTTGCGGTAGTCCGGCCAGGTCAGCGTCTTTTCCTTGGCCTTCTGCTCCGCCTCGATCAGCTGCGGCAGCTGCTCGGCCTGCACCAGCGCGGCGCGCACGGTGTCGAGCTCGGCGGCGGTGAAGCCATGCTCGGTGCGGAGCTTGTCGAGGAGCGCGGGGACGCGCGGGTGGCTGCTGTAGTCGGCGGCGGCGGGCGCCGCGAGTGTCATCCCGAGGAGCGCAGCGCCGAGAAAAGGGGACAGAACTATTTTTGGCAGGAAACGGACGCTACCCCGAGACCCGCGGAAAAATAGTTCTGTCCCCTTTTTCGGCATCAATTCGAGATCAGCTTGCGGTGTGTCTGGATCGACATGAGGATTCCAAATCCCGCGAGCAAGCTTACCACCGACGTGCCGCCGAAACTGATCAGCGGCAGCGGCACGCCCACCACCGGCAGCAGCCCCAGCACCATGCCCATGTTGATGAACACGTATAAAAAGAAGGTCACCGACAGCGAGCCGGCGACGAGGCGCTGGAACGTGTCCTGGCCGCGCGCGGCGATCATCAGGCCGCGGCCGACGATGGCCAGGTACAGCGACAGCAGCAGCAGGATGCCGAGCAGCCCGAACTCCTCGGAGTAGACCGCGAAGATGAAGTCGGTGTGCGACTCGGGCAGGAACTCGAGGTGCGCCTGCGTGCCGTTCATCCAGCCCTTGCCGAACAGGCCGCCGGAGCCGATCGCGATCTTGCTCTGCGTGATGTGGTAGCCCGCGCCGAGCGGGTCGCTCTCGGGATCGAGGAAGGTCAGCACGCGCTGGCGCTGGTAGTCGTGCAGCGCGTGCCACAGCGGCCAGGCGGCGGCAGCGGCGGCACCGAGGCCGCCGGCGATCCACCGCCAGCCCCAGCCGCCGAAAAACAGCGCGAAGGCGCCGGCGCAGACGATCAGCAGGCCGGTGCCGAGGTCGGGCTGCACCACCACCAGCGCGCTCGGCACGCCGATCAGGGCCAGCGCGGCGAGCACGGCGGGCGCGCGCGGCGGCAGGGCGCGGCCGTGCAGGAACGCGCCGATGGCCAGCGGCATCGCCCGCTACATCAGCTCGGACGGCTGGAAGCGCACGCCGACGTCGAGCCAGCGCTGCGCGCCCTTGGAGGTGTCGCCGAGCAGCAGCACCAGCACCAGCAGCAGCAGCGTCAGGCCGTAGAACCACGGCGCCAGCGCGCGGTAGATCTCGGGCGGCACCTGCGCGCACGCCAGCATCACGACGAAGCCCAGCGCCAGGCGCTGGCCCTGGGCCAGCACCATCTCGGCCGAGTGGCCCGAAGCGCTGTACAGCACCGACAGGCCGATGGCCGCGAGCAGCAGCAGCATCACCGCCAGCCACAGGTCGAGGTGGGCGCGGGCGAGCCAGGTCTCCCAGCCGACGTCGGGCGAGCCCGGCAGGGCGGTGGTCGGAGTGCTCATGGCGCGGCCTTCTGCCGCGCCGCCAGCCACGCGTCCATGACCTGGCGCGCGATCGGCGCGGCGATGCGCCCGCCGCCGCCGCCCGCGTGCTCGACCAGCACCGCCAGCGCGATCTTCGGCGCCTCGGCCGGCGCGAAGGCGATGAACAGCGCGTGGTCGCGCAGGTGCTCGGCGACGTCTTCCTGCTTCGGCGCCACCGCCTCGTCCTGCGCCAGCGCGGCGACCTGCACGGTGCCGGTCTTGGCGGCGACGCGATACGGCGCGTCGTGCAGGGCGGCGTAGGCGGTGCCGCCGACCTCGTGCGCCACGTGCTCCATCGCGCGCACCACGCGGTCCCAGTCGGCGGCGCGCAGGTCCACCCGCGGCAGCGGCTCCGGCGCCACCGGCGTCACCACGCCGGTGGCCTGGTCCTGCGTGGCGTGGACCAGGTGTGGCCTGAAGCCCCTGCCGCGCATCGCCACCAACGCGGTCATGTGGGCGAGCTGCACCGGCGTCGTGGTCATGGCGCCCTGGCCGATGCCGACGTTCAGCGTCTCGCCGGGGTACCAGGCCTCGTTGCGCACGCGCTTCTTCCATTCGCGGCCCGGCAGCAGGCCGCCCTTCTCGCCGGGCAGGTCGAGCCCGGTCGGCACGCCGAGCCCGAAGCGCGCCAGGAAGCCCTGGATGCGGTCGATGTTGAGGGTCAGCGCGAGTTGGTAGAAGTAGACGTCGCAGGAGCGCGTCACGCCTTCCTCCATGTCCATCCAGCCGTGGCCCTTGCGCTCCCAGCAGCGGTACTTGCGCGACGAGCCCTTCAGCGTGAACTCGCCGGTGCAGAACTCCTTCTCGGCCGGGTCCTTGGCGTTGGCCTCGAGCGCGGCCAGCGCCATGAACGGCTTGATGGTCGAGCCCGGCGAGTACTGGCCCTGCAGCGCGCGGTTGAACAGCGGATGCGTCGGGTCGTCGTTGAGCGCCTTGTAGGCGGCGGCATCGATGCCTTCGACGAACGGGTGCGGATCGAAGCCGGGCTTGGACAGCAGCGCCAGCACCTCGCCGGTGCCGGGCTCGATCGCCACCAGCGCGCCGTTGCGCGCGCCGAAGGCCTGCTCGGCGGCGGCCTGCAGCCGCGCGTCGATCGACAGCAGCAGGTTGAGCCCCGGCGCGCCGCGCTGCGACAGCTCCGGCAGCTCGCGCAGGGGCCGGCCGCCGGCGCTGGACTCGACGAAGGTGCTCGCCGGCAGGCCGTGCAGCAGGTCTTCGTGGCGCGCCTCGATGCCGGTCAGGCCGATGTACTGCGTGCCGCGGTACTCCTTCTCCTGCTTGTCGCCGAGCGCCTTGAGGTGGTCTTCGGTGATGCCGCCGATGTAGCCGATCACGTGCGACGCCGACTGGCCGAGCGGGTAGCGGCGCGTCAGGCCGGCGTTGATGTCGACGCCGGCGAACTCGTAGCGGTTCAGCTGGAAGCGCGCGACTTCCTCCATCGACAGGTTGGTGCGCAGCGCCACGCCCTGGTACTTCGGCGTCTTGGCCAGCCGCTCGCGGAAGCGCCTGAGGTCGGCGTCGCTGAGGTTCACCAGCTGGCCGGCGCGCGCCAGCGCGCGGTCGAGGTCCGGCACCTCCTCGCGCACCACCTCGAGGCGAAAGCCCGGCGCGTTCTGCGCCAGCAGCGCGCCGTTGCGGTCGTAGATCAGGCCGCGCACCGGCGGCGTCACCATCAGCCGCATGCGGTTCTCGTCGGAGCGCGTGCTGTAGAAGTCGTGGTCAAGCACCTGCAGCTGCACCAGGCGGCCGGCCAGCAGCAGCGCCAGCGCGGCGCAGGCGAACATCGCGAAGTTGACGCGGCCGATGAAGTCCAGCCGCTCGATGTGCAGGTTCTTCAGCGCGGCGTAGCGGGCCATGACAGGTCCTTGCTCACAACGACAGCGGATCGCGCTGGCTGCGGCTGGCAATGGTGTTCATCAGCGCGAACACGGGCGGCCAGCACAGGCCGGTGGTCACGATCGGCAGCCACTGCAGCCATGGGTCGGCACGGTGGCCGGTGGCGCCGTCGATCCAGAACATGATGAAGGCGTACAGCATCCAGATCGGCACCAGCGCCAGCGCCTCCTGCCAGATCGGGTACAGCGACAGGATGCCGCGCACCTGCAGCGTCACGAACACCATGATGGTCAGCCCGAGCGCGTGCGCGCCCAGCACGCTGCCGAGCAGCACGTCGAGCAGCAGCCCGACCACCCAGGCGGTGAGCAGGCCGGTCGGTTGCGGCACCACCATGACCCAGTACACCAGCACCAGCGGCACCAGCATCGGCCGCAGCGCGGCCAGCACGTAGGGCAGCTCGACCAGTTGCAGCACCAGCGCCGCCACCAGCGACGCGGCGATCAGGATGCGCGGCGGGCGGTCGGTCAAGGCGGGCCCGCCTGGGCTGGCGCCGGCGGCGGCTCGGCGACCTCGAAGCTTTCGCTCCAGACCAGCAGGGCCTGGCGCCCGCGGTTCAGCCGCGCGGCCGGGGTTGCCAGCGCTTCCATGAAGTGCTCGCCGGCCTCGTGCTCGAGCTGGGTGATCTGGCCGACCGGATAGCCGGCGGGGAAGCGGCCGCCCAGCGCGCTCGACACGATCAGGTCGCCGACCTGCACGTCGGCGGTGCCGGGCAGGTAGGGCAGCAACAATGACGAGCCGTCGCCCCGGCCGAGCGCGATGGTCTGCAGCCCGGTGCGGTTGATCTCGACCGGGATGCCGTGGTTCGGGTCGGTCAGCAGCAGCGCGGTCGAGCGCGCCGGCGTCACCGCGATGACCTGGCCCAGCACGCCCTGCGCGTCGACCAGCGCCTGGCCCTTGTAGACGCCGTCGCGCGCGCCCTTGTTCAGCACGATCTGCTGGCGGTAGGGGTCCTGCGACGCCGACAGCACCTCGGCGATCAGCACGCGCTCCTTGAGCTGAGCCGACGAGGACAGCAGCTCGCGCAGGCGCTGGTTCTCCATCTCGAGCGCCTGCAGCTTCTGCAGGCGCGTCTGCAGCTCGAGGTTGTTGTCGCGCAGCACGGCGTTCTCGTCGAGCAGCGATTCGCGCGTCTGCAGGTGCTCGGCGCCGCCGGCCACCATCGACGGCAGCCCGGCGACCCACAGCACCGGCGTCAGCAGCCAGGCCAGGCTGTCGCGCACCGGAGTCAGCGCGGGCGTGCGGGTGTCGGCCAGGATCGCGCCGAGCGCGAGCAGGCACAGCACGAGGGCCTTCAGGCCGATGCCGGGGCCCTTCGGAAACAGCGGGCGGCGCGTGGAGGCGGCGAGGGTGCTCACGTTGTTTCCATCTCCCCCGGGGAAATCCTACTCGACGCTGAGCAGCTCTCCGTGCTGGTCCAGCGTGTCCAGCATCAGGCCGCCGCCGCGCGCGACGCAGGTCAGCGGGTCGTCGGCGATCACCACCGGCAGGCCGGTCTCTTCCGAGATCAGCTTGTCGATGTCGCGCAGCAGAGCGCCGCCGCCGGTCAGCACGATGCCGCGCTCGGCCACGTCGGAGCCCAGCTCGGGCGGCGTGCGCTCGAGCGCCTTCTTGACCGCCGAGACGATGCCGGCGAGCGGCTCCTGCAGCGCGTCGAGGATCTCGTTGCTGTTCATGGTGAAGGTGCGCGGCACGCCGGCGGCCAGGTGGCGGCCGACCACGTCGATTTCCTGCACCTCGTGGCCCGGGAACGCCGTGCCGATCTCGATCTTGATCTTCTCGGCGGTGGCCTCGCCGATCAGCATGTTGTACTGGCGGCGCACGTAATTGACGATGGCGTCGTCGAACTTGTCGCCGGCGATGCGCGCGCTCTCGGCGTAGACGATGCCGCCGAGCGAGATCACCGCCACTTCCGAGGTGCCGCCGCCGATGTCGAGCACCATCGAGCCGCGCGCCTCGGCGATCGGGATGCCGGCGCCGAGCGCGGCGGCGATCGGCTCCTCGATCACGTAGACCTTGCGCGCGCCGGCGTTCTCGACCGACTCGCGGATGGCGCGGCGCTCGACCTGGGTCGAGCCGTACGGCACGCACACCACCACGCGCGTGATCTTGTACATGCGGCCGCGCTGCACCTTGCGGATGAAGTGCTGCAGCATCTTTTCGGTGACGGTGAAGTCGGCGATGACGCCGTCGCGCAGCGGGCGGATCGTGGTGATGTTGCCGGGCGTGCGGCCGAGCATGCGCTTGGCGTCGAGGCCGACCGCCTCGATTTTCTTCGCGCCGCGCACGTCGCTGCGGATCGCGACCACCGAAGGCTCGTTGAGCACGATGCCTTCGTCGCGCACGAAGACCAGCGTATTGGCGGTGCCGAGATCGATGGAGAGATCGTTGACGAAAATTCTGCGAACAGCGTCGAGCATTTAAATGGGAACCCGGTTAAATCATTGACCGAACTTGAAAAAGTCCCGGCAATGTAGCCGTGCGGCGCAGCAATTGGCAAGCATTTTTTGGTCGCAAATGAGGCTTTTTTGGGCCTTTTTTGGCAGAATTGCGCCCTTTCCGGGAATCCCCATGTCGCTAACCGCCGACCAGATCCGCCAGGTCGCGCACCTCGCGCGGCTCGAGCTCAAGGCCGACCAGGTCGAGAAGTACGCGCGCGAGCTGTCGAGCATCCTGGCGATGGTCGACCAGCTGGCGCGCGCCGACACCGCCGGCGTCGAGCCGATGGCCCACCCGCTGGACATGAGCCAGCGCCTGCGGCCGGACGCCGTGACCGAGCCCAACCGGCGCGAGGACTTCCAGGCCCATGCCCCCAGCGTCAAGCACGGGCTGTACATCGTCCCCAAGGTGATCGAGTGAGCCTGCACACGCTCCCCCTGCGCGAGCTGGCAGCCGGGCTGCGGGCGAAGAAATTCTCGTCCGTGGAGCTGACCCGGCACTTCCTCGGGCGCATCCAGGACCACGGCGGCAAGCTCAACGCCTTCGTCACGGTTTGCGGCGATGCGGCACTCCAGGAGGCGGCCGCCGCGGACGCCCGTTTGGCCAGGGGCGAGGCCGCCCCGCTCACCGGCATCCCGCTGGCGCACAAGGACATTTTCTGCACGCAGGGCGTCAAGACCGCCTGCGGCAGCCGCATGCTGGAAAGGTTCGTCGCGCCCTACGACGCGACCATCGTCACGCGCCTCAGGCAGGCCGGGACGGTGATGCTGGGCAAGTGCAACATGGACGAGTTCGCGATGGGCTCGTCCAACGAGACCAGCTGGTACGGGCCGGTGAAGAACCCCTGGGACCCGGCGCGCGTGCCCGGCGGCAGCAGCGGCGGCTCGGTGGCGTCGGTCGCCGCCGGCCTGGCCCCGATCGCCACGGCCACCGACACCGGCGGCTCGATCCGCCAGCCGGCTTCGCTGACCAACCTCACCGGCTTCAAGCCTACCTACGGCCGGGTGTCGCGCTACGGGATGATCGCCTTCGCCTCGTCGCTGGACCAGGCCGGCGTGGTGGCCCGCACCGCCGAAGACTGCGCGCAGGTGCTCGGCGCCATGGCCGGATTCGACCCGCTGGACTCCACCTCGGTCGACCAGCCGGTGCCGGACTACGCCGCGGCGCTGGGCAAGTCGGTCAAGGGCCTGCGCATCGGCCTGCCGAAGGAGTACTTCGCCGAAGGGCTCGAGGCCGGCACGCGCACCTGCGTGATGGCCGCGGTGAAGAAGTTCGAGGAGCTCGGCGCGACGGTGTCGGAAATCTCGCTGCCGACCTCGCCGCTGTCGGTGCCGGTGTACTACGTCGTGGCGCCGGCGGAAGCCTCGAGCAACCTCGCGCGCTTCGACGGCGTGCGCTACGGCCATCGCGCCGAGGGCGTGAAGACGCTCGAGGAGCTGTACAAGAAGTCCCGCGGCGAGGGCTTCGGCGCCGAAGTGCAGCGCCGCATCATGATCGGCACGTACGTGCTGAGCCATGGCTACTTCGACGCGTATTACCTGAAGGCGCAGAAGATCCGCCGCATGATCTGCGACGAGTTCAAGCGCGCGTTCGAGAAGGTGGACGTGGTGCTCGGCCCGACGGCGCAGGCGCCGGCGTTCAAGCTCGGCGACAAGACCGCCGACCCGGTGGCGATGTACCTGAACGACATCTACACCATCGCCGCCAACCTCGCCGGCATCCCGGCGCTGAGCATGCCCGGCGGCTTCGTGGGCGGCCTGCCAGTCGGCGTGCAGCTGATGGGAAATTATTTCGACGAGGCGCGCCTGCTCAACGTCGCGCACCAGTACCAGCTCGCGACAAGTTGGCACAAGCAGATGCCGAAGGGCTTCGAGTGAGCGCGGCCCGCTGCGGATTCGCGCTGGCGCTCGCGCTGCCGCTGCTCGCGGCCGCGGCTGAGGCGCCGCCGGCGCAAGCGGCGCCGGGCACGCCCGAGGCGCCGCGCCAGCTGAAGATCTACCAGAAGGTGATGCCGGTCTATCCGGCCATCGGCGAGGGCAGCGAGGGCGGTTGCGTGACGGTGAGGTACCGGATCCTGCACACCGGGTTCGTCGGCGAAGTCACCGTGGTGGAAGCCAAGCCGGCCGCGCTGGCCGAGCCCACGGTGGCGGCGATGAAGCAATGGGTGTTCCAGAGCTTCCCGCCCACCGAGGCGGAGATCACCGCGGTCCAGACCTTCAACTACGCGCCGGACCGGCTGCGCATGCCGGACGACGCCATCCGCGGCTCGCTCGCCGCCCTCGGCGACGACGGCGCGCTGGGCAGCGCCGGCTGCGGCGCGACCAAGCCCGTCGTGACCGGGGGCAAGCCGGTCGCGGCGACGAAGGCCGCCAAGGCGAAGAAGCCATGAACGCGCAGCTGCGCGCGCTCGTGCTGGCGGCCGCGCTGCCGTCGCTCGCTGCCGCGTCGGGCAGTGACGAGCCCAAGGGCGCGCCCAGTGCCAACTACCCGGCCCCGGTGCCGATGGAGCGCATCAAGCCAAGGTATCCAGGGGCCGCCTGGACTGCGCGCCTGGAGGGTTACGTTCGGGTAGACATCGAGGTTCTCGCCAACGGCGACGTTGGAGCGATCAAGACGCTGGATGCCGAGCACGGCGATGTGTTTGAGCCGGCGGTCATGACGGCGGTGAAGACGTGGCGATTCGAACCGTCCACGTATCAATCGCGCCACTTCATTCAACGAATCGACTTCGACCGGAGAGGCGTGCTTCTGCCGTCGTTGGTGCACGTCCCCGACACGCCATACTTCAACCCCGACGAATGAACGCCATCTGGGAAGCCGTCATCGGGCTGGAGATCCACTGCCAGCTGCTGACGAAATCGAAGATCTTCTCCGGCGCGGCGACGGCCTACGGCGCCGAGCCCAACACCCAGGCCGACGCGGTGACGCTGGGCCTGCCCGGCGTGCTGCCGGTGCTGAACCAGGACGCCGTGAAGATGGCGGTGAAGTTCGGCCTGGCCATCGACGCGCAGGTCGCGCCGCGCTGCGTGTTCGCGCGCAAGCATTATTTCTACCCGGACCTGCCGAAGGGCTACCAGATCTCGCAGTACGAATTGCCGATCGTGGCGCACGGCAAGGTCGTGATCAGCGTCGACGGCGCGAGCAAGGCCATCGGCGTGACGCGGGCGCACCTGGAAGAGGACGCCGGCAAGTCGCTGCACGAAGGCTTCGGCGCCGCCACCGGCATCGACCTGAACCGCGCCGGCACGCCGCTGATCGAGATCGTGTCGGAGCCCGACCTGCGCAGCGCCGCCGAGGCGGT
>JBQTJQ010000134.1:0-6784 GCA_052386975.1 Gammaproteobacteria bacterium
CGCCCGCCATGGTCGAGCTTGCGCACGTCGGCGCGACCGGGGTTGAGGCCGTACAGCGGGTCGTGTCCGGCGTTGCAGAAGGTGAACTCCCCGGTGTCGAGGTCCAGCGCCATCACGAACAGCGTCACGAACAGCGACTCCGGGTTCTCGCGCTTGATCTGGGACTCGGTCTCCACCAGCGCCTGGTCGAGCGCCTGCGGCATGCGCAGCATCGAGCTCTTGGCCAGCGAGCGGATCAGCGCCATGAACATCGCCGCCGCCAGGCCCTTGCCGGAGACGTCGCCGATCATCACGCACAGGGTCTTCGCATCGAGCATGAAGAAATCGTAGAGGTCGCCGCCGACCGAGCGCGCCGGCTCCATGAATGCCTTCAGCTGGATGCGCGGATCGCCGGCCAGCACGCCGGGCGACTCCGGCAGCATGCCCATCTGCACGCGCCGCGCGGTCTCGAGTTCGCCGGCCAGGCGCGCCGCGTTCTCCCGCTCGGCCTGCAGCCGCGAGGCCAGGTCGCGGCGCTGGCGCTGCGTGTCGGCCAGGGTCACGCCGAGCGCGACCATGAACACCATCGCCGCGCCGGTGCCCGGTGTGGCAGCGTCCACCAACAGGCCGAGGTTGAAGGCCACCAGGCCGCCGATACCGAGCACCGCCACCGTCCCCAGCAGCAACAGGAAGGCCTCGGCCGGCTTCCAGCGCGGCACCAGCTGCACGTACACCAGGCTCAGCAGGGCGAACAGGCCGGCCTCGATCCAGGCGATCCAGTGCGGCCGCCTCAGCCAGGTGTTGTCGAAAATGTTCTCCAGCAGCTGGGCGCGGATTTCGATGCCCGCCACGCGGTAGCCCAGCGGGATCGGCGGCTGGTCGACCAGCCCGAGCCCGGTGATGCCGATCAGCACGAGCTTGCTCTCCAGCAGCAGCGGATCGACCCTGCCGGCCATCACGTCCGCCGCCGACAGGTGGCGCGCCCGATCGTAGTTGCCGTAGCGCAACCAAACGGCGCCGTCCTCGTCGGTGGGGATCGACCATTCCGCGACGGTGATGCCGCGCACGCCCTGGGTGTCGACCGTCGCGCGCACCACCGGCGCGGCGGCGGCGATGCGCAGCATCTCGATCTCCAGGTTCGGCAGCACCTGGTCGCCGAGCCGGCCCAGCAGGTTGACGCGCCGGACCACGCCTTCGGCGGCATTGTTGATGAGCCCCTGCCCCGCGGCCGCGGCTTCGAGCACCGGCTGGCTGCGCACCACGCCGGCGAACTGCGGGATCTTCAGCACGCCGCCGACTTCGCCGCGCAGCAGCACCGGCGCGGTCTTCAGCGGGCGGTCGTCCGCTGCCGCGCCGTCCTCGCCGGCGACGCCAAGCACCACCGGCTTGCCGCGCAGCGACGCGGCGAACAGCGCATCGTTGTCTGGCAGCTTGGCGACCTGCCGCGCGAGCGCGGGATCGAGGTCCGGAACCGACTCGATGATGCGACGCGGCGACAGCCGGTCGGGCTCGGGGAACAGCACGTCGAGGCCGATCGCAGCCGGGCGCATCGCCGCGATCTTCTCGACCAGCTCGCCCACGCGTCCCCGCGGCCACGGCCATTGGCCGTGCGTGGCCAGGCTGCGCTCGTCGATCTCGACGATCATGGCCGGCGCCGTCGCGCGCTCGCGCGGCAGCGCGCGCTGGTAGCCGTCGAACAGCTGTCCGCGCAACCACTGCTGTGGCGTCGAGTCGAGCGACATGGCCAGCAACCACGCGGTCGCCATCAGCAGCGCTGCGCGCGTACCGCCGGCGCCCACCGCCCGCCTAAAGCGCGAGTTCCAGTCCGTCATACGCCGAAATCACCTCGAGCGCGTGGCCCTCGCGCGTGATCTTCTCGAAACGCCGCGTCTCCTCGAGGATCCCCAGCAGCTTGTCGTCGTCGAACACCGGCTCGTGGTGGAACAGGCACAGCTTGCGCACGCGCGCCAGCTGGCACAGTTCGACGCCGATCACGTTGCTCGAGTGCCCCCAGTCTTCCTTGACCGACATCGCGTCGGCCAGCGAATACATGCTGTCGAAGATCACCAGGTCGGCATCGCGGAAAAACTCCACGAACGCCTCGGTCTGCGCGAGGTCGTCCATCTTGTGCTCGGTGTCGGTGGTGTAGACCAGCGACTTGCCGCCGCGCTCGATGCGATAGCCGTAGGAGTCGCCCGAGTGGTGCTGCGCCTTCGGCGTCACGCGGCAGCCGGCCACCTCCGTCGTGGCGCCGGGCTTCAGCGGCACGAACTCGATGGCGCCGCGCATCACCGACAGCGACACCGGGAACGACGGTGGGTCCTGCTGGCGGCGGATGGCCGACTCGAGGGCCTCGTGGCAGCCGTAGATGCGGATGCGGTTGCCCGGGATATAGGCCGGCGTGAAGAACGGGAACCCCATGATGTGGTCCCAGTGCGCGTGCGACACCAGGATGTGGTACGTAGCGGGCCGGCCCGCGCGCTGCCGCAGCGCGGCCTGGCCGAACGGGCGCAGGCCGCTGCCCATGTCGCACACCAGGTAGTCGTCGGTGCCGGGCGCGACCTGCACGCACGGCGAATGGCCGCCGAACGTCCCGGCGGTGGCGAAGTCCAGGCTGTCGACGTACTCGCCGATCTGCTGCGGCGTGTCGAGCTTGCGGCCGGTCGCCCCGGTCAGGGCGCGGATGATTTTTTCGCGGATCTGGGGCGCGGTCAGCGCCACCGGCAGCGAGCCCCGCGTGCCCCAGAACCGGACTCGCACGGCTCCGTTACGCGCCCGCCGGCGAAGCCACCCGCAACTCGGCGAGCGCGGCGCCCCGGTCCGGCAGCACGTTGAAGACGATATTGAAGCGGCTGATCTCGAAGATTTCCTTCACGATCGGCTGCAGGCCGCAGACCATCAGCGTGCCGTCGCGCGCCTTGACGTCGCGCGAGGCCAGCATCAGCACGCGCAGGCCGGCGCTGCTGATGTACTCGAGGCCGGACAGCTCCAGCACCAGGCGGTCGCCGGAGGCGGCGCAGGCGGCGAGGTGGGGCCACAGCAGCGCGCGGAACTGGTCCGCGCTGGTGTGGTCGACGCGTCCGTGCACCGTGAGGACCACGACGTCCGCAACCCGGTCCTGCGTGAGTTCCAAGCGCACCCCCGTGCCGCTGGAAGGGATTGTCCTGCTTTGCCGGGCGATTCTCTCAGAAATCCAGCCCGAGTTGAGGGCCGGCCGCCGGAGGCACCCGGAACTGCGAAGTGTCCAGCCGGTGCCGGTCCCGGCCGTTAACGTCCCGGTTCAGGCCCAGCCGTCTGCAGGCCAGCGCAAAGCGCCGCGCGAACAGCTCCGCGAACGGTCCCGTGCCGCGCTGGCGGGCCCCCCACTCCGAGTTGTAATACTCGTTGCGGGCATAGGGGTCGGGAGCGCGCGGCTGCGGCTCTGGCGGCGCGTCCTGGTTGTAGCCCTCCGGATCAGTCACGTCTTCCCGCGCGCGATGTTCCGGCTCGCGACCGTGCAGCTGGCGCATCAGGCTCATGACGTGCGTCGCGCGGTCCGGGTAATGCGCCGCCAGCCACTCCTGGAACAGGTCTTTCACCTCCCACGGCAGCCGCAGCATGACGTAGCCCGCCGCGGTCGCGCCGGCCTCGGCCGAGGACTTCAGGATGCTCTCGAGCTCGCCGTCGGTCAGCGCGGGAATGACCGGCGCGACGTTCACGCCGACCGGCACCCCCGCGTCCGCCAGCTTGCGGATCAGTCGCAGGCGCGCCGTCGGCGACGAAGTGCGCGGCTCGAGCTTGCGCTTGAGCTCATCGTCGAGGCTGGTCACCGATACGGCCACGCCGAGCAGGTTGGCGCGGCCCATCTCGCCGAGGATGTCGAGGTCGCGCTCCATCAGCGTCGCGCCCTTGGTGATCAGGTACAGCGGCTGACGGAAGCGCTGCGCCACTTCCAGCAGCGAGCGCGTGACGCGATACGTGCGTTCGATCGGCTGGTAGGCGTCGGTGTTCACGCCGACCGTGATCGGCTCGCACACGTAACGTGGATGGCGCAGTTCCTTCTCGAACAGCTCGGCGGCGTTTTCCTTGTAGAAAAGGCGTGTCTCGAAATCGAGGCCGGGCGAGAGGTTCAAAAAAGCGTGGGTTGGGCGGGCAAAGCAATAAATGCAACCGGCGCCGCATCCCCTGTATGGATTGATGGAACGGGAGAAGCCGATGTCCGGGGACTTGTTGTAGGTGATGATCGAACGCGCGGGGTCAGCGGTGACGATGGTGTCCGGCGCCGGCACCTCCTCTTCGAGCGAGCCCCAGCCGTCGTCGATTGCGCCGCGCGCCAGCGACTCGAAGCGCCCCGCGGGATTCGACAGCGCGCCCCGGCCTTTGATGGGATCTTTCACGCGGCGATTCTACGGCCAGGGGTGGCTCACGATCCGAGCCTGCGCAGCGCCTCCCCGGTCAGGCGCATCACGGTCCAGTCGTTCATGGGCCTGGCGCCCAGCGACTGGTAGAACCCGATCGCCGGCTCGTTCCAGTCGAGCACGGCCCACTCGAAGCGGCCGCAGCCGCGTTCGACCGCGAGCCGGGCGATGGCCTGAAGCAGCTGCTTGCCGAGACCGCGGCCGCGATGCGCCGGCTCGACGAACAGGTCTTCGAGGTGGATCCCCGGCTTGGCCAGGAAGGTCGAGTAGTTGTGGAAGAACAGCGCGAAGCCGACCGCGCGGCCCTCCGCTTCCGCCAGCAGCACTTCGGCGGCGGCCTTGCTGCCGAACAGCGTCTCGGTCAGCGCCGCCTCGGTGGCGACGACTTCGCCCGAAAGCTTCTCGTACTCCGCCAGCGCCCGGATCAGGCGCAGGATCTCCGGCACGTCCGCGCGCGTCGCGCGCCGCAGGGCCATGGTCAGCCGGTCAGCACGTCCTGCATCGTGTACAGGCCGGCCTTGCGGCCGGCGAGCCACGCCGCCGCGCGCAGGGCGCCCTGGGCGAAGTTCAGGCGGCTGGTGGCCTTGTGGGAAATCTCCACGCGCTCGCCCTCACCGAGGAACATGACCGTGTGGTCGCCGATCACGTCGCCGCCGCGTACCGTGGCGAAGCCGATGGTCTGGCGCGCCCGGGCGCCAGTCTGGCCCTCGCGGCCGTAAACGGCGACGTCGCGCAGGTTGCGGCCCAGCGCACGCGCCACTTCCTCGCCCATCGCCAGCGCCGTGCCCGAGGGCGCGTCGGTCTTGTGGCGGTGGTGGCCTTCGACGATCTCGACGTCATAGGGCTCGCCGAGCAGCCGCGCCGCGTCGCCGAGCAGGCTCAGCACCACGTTCACGCCGATGCTGAAGTTGGCGGCGGTGCAGATCGGGATGCTTTTCGACGCCGCCTCGATGCGGGCGCGCTGCGCCGCAGAGAAGCCGGTCGTGCCGATCACCATGGCTTTCTTGTGCTCGACGCACAGTTCGAGCGCCGACAGCGTGGCCTCGGGCTGGGTGAAATCGACCAGCACCTCGAACGGCTCGGCGGCCGGGTCGATGACGTAGCCGACCGAGATGCCGATCGGGGCCTGACCGACGACGCTGGCGACGTCCTCGCCGAGCTCCGGGTTGTCCTTGCGGTCGATGGCCGCCACCAGCTTGATGCCGTCCATCGCGAGGGCGGCCTGGATGACCGCGCGGCCCATGCGGCCGGCGGCGCCATGGATGGCGATGCGAGTGGTTTTCATCGGAAGCCCCTGTAGCTGCGGCGGTAACTTACCACGGTGTCGGCAACGGATTGCCGACCTACGCTTTCAGGTGCTCGTCGATGAACTTGCGGGCCTTGTCGAGCCAGGATTCGGCGCTCGGGCTGTGGCGCTCGCCGCTGCCCTCCAGCGACGCGCCGAACTGCTGCAGCAGGTCCTTCTGCTTGCGGCTCAGCTTGACCGGCGTCTCGACCACGACCGTGCACAGCAGGTCGCCGGTCCCGCCGCCGCGCACCGACGCCACGCCCAGCCCGCGCAGGCGGAACATGCGCCCGCTCTGGGTGCCTTCGGGGATCTTCAGCGCCGCCTGGCCCTTCAGGGTCGGCACCTCGAGCTCGCCGCCGAGCGTGGCAGTGACGATGCTGACTGGCACCTCGCAGTGCAGGTCGCTGCCATCGCGCTCGAAGAAGGCGTGGGGCTTGACCACTACCTGCACGTACAGGTCGCCGTGCGGCGCGCCGCGGTCGCCGGGCTCGCCCTCGCCGGTCAGGCGTATGCGGTCGCCGGTATCGACGCCGGCCGGAATCTTCACCTCGAGCGTCTTTTCGCGGCGCACCCGGCCCGCGCCGCGGCAGGCCGGGCACGGATCGGTCACCACCGCGCCGCGCCCGCGGCAATGCGGACAGGGCTGTTGCAGCGTGAAAAACCCCTGCTGCATGCGGACCTGGCCGGCACCGCGGCAAGTCGGGCAGGCCTGCGGCGGCTTGCCACTGGCCGTGCCCTGGCCCTTGCATTCGCCGCAGCTCTCGGCCTTCGGGATGCGGATCTGGGCCGCGGTGCCGAACGCGGCCTCCTCGAGCGTCAGCTCCATCTCGTAGCGCAGGTTGGCGCCGCGCCGCGGGCCGCCGCGCTGGCCGCCGAAGATGTCCGAAAAGATGTCGCCGAACAGGTCCGAGAACCCGCCGGCGAAGTCGCCCGCGCCCATGCCGCCGCGCTGCAGGCCCTCGTGGCCGTACTGGTTGTAGACCTCGCGCTTCTGCGGGTCGGTCAGCACTTCGTAGGCCTCGCCGGCCTCCTTGAAGTGCGCCTCGGCGTCGGGGCTCCCGGGATTGCGGTCCGGGTGGTACTTCATCGCCAGCCGGCGATAGGCCTTCTTGAGGTCGTC
>JBQTJQ010000135.1:0-5493 GCA_052386975.1 Gammaproteobacteria bacterium
GCACCCCGGCGTTCTCGAACACCACCTTCTCGTTGACCTTGCAGGTGATGCACCAGTCCGCGGTGAAATTGACGAACACGATGCGGCCCTGCGCGCGCAGCTCGGCCAGCCGCGCGTCGGAGTAGGGTTCGCCCGCGACTTCGCCCGCGACTTCGCCCGCGGCGGCTCGCTGCGGCTGGATCGTGATCGAAGGGTGCGCCAGCAGCGCGAACGCGCCGGCTGCCGCCGCCAGCGCCAGCGCCGAGCGCAGCAGCGCGCGCTCCGCCGCGCCCCACAGCCACAGCGCGAAGGCCATCAGCACCAGGCCGACGCCGACCAGCGCCACGGCGTCGGTGCCGGACTGCCGGCCGAGCACCCACAGCAGCCAGACCACGGTCAGGTACAGCGGGAACGCCATCGCCTGCTTGAACGTCTCCATCCAGTGACCCGGCTTGGGCAGCCAGGAGCCGAGCACCGGGAAGAAACCCAGCAGCAGGAACGGCAGCGCCAGGCCGAGGCCGAGCGTGGCGAACACCAGCAGCGCGATCGCCATCGGCTGGGTCAGCGCGAAGCCGAGCGCGGTGCCCATGAACGGCGCGGTGCACGGGCTCGCGACCACCACCGCCAGCACGCCGGTGAAGAACGAGCGGGCGTAGCCGCCCTGCTCCACCAGCTCCTGGCCCACGCCCATCAGCGAGGTGCCGAACTGCACGAGGCCGGACAGCGACAGCCCGAGCGCGAGCATCAGGTAGGCGAGGAACGCGACGAACACCGGCGCCTGCAGCTGGAAGCCCCAGCCGAGCTGGCGCCCGCCTTCGCGTAACAACAAGATCGCGGCCGCGACCGCGACGCACGACAGCACCGCGCCACCGGAGTACGCCAGCGCGTGCATGCGCTCGGCGGCGGGGTCGCCGCGGCGGCTTTCCAGCACGCTGACGGCCTTGATCGACAGCACCGGGAACACGCAGGGCATCAGGTTGAGGATCAGGCCGCCAAGCAGCGCGAAGCCGAGCGCGAGCCACAGGCTCGGCGTGTCGAGGTCCGCGCCCTCGCTGTGGCCGGCCTGGGCCGCGCCGCCGGCGGCGGCCACGGTGGCGACCTCGCCGGGCGTGGCGGCGACGGTGTAGGCACTCGCCTCGGCGCCGTGCACCACCAGCACGCCCTCGACGGTTTCCGGCTCGCGGCTGTAGTACGCGCTCAGCGCCTGCGCGAAGCGCGCCACCGATTCATCGAGCGCCACGCGCTGCGGCGCGCCGTGGTTCACCAGGTCGCCGGCGAAGGCGAAGAACTCGATGCCCTGCGCGCCGGCAAGCTCCGGCGCGTCGACCCGCAGGCGCAGGTCGCCGTCGGCGATGGCGAAGGTCCCCTCGAGCGGCTCGGGCCGCGGCAGCCGCGCGCGCGCATCGGCGAAGCGCGGCGACCACACCGGATCGGCTGCGGCGACGTCCGCGACCGGCAGCGTCAGCGACACCTCGGCCTGGCCCGGAATGCAGATGTCCGAGCACACCAGCCACTTGGCCAGCGCCTTGATGGTGCGCTCGCCCTCGGCGCCGGACGGAACGCCGATCGGCACCAGGTGCAGCGTCTGGCCGTCGTAGCCGTAGTTCACCAGGTCGTCGAGCTTGTGCACCGACGGGTACGGCCAGGCGATCTCGCCGGCGGTCCACTTGGCCGGCAGCGTCCACTTCAGCGTGGTCGGCAGGCCCGAGTCGCCCGGATTGCGCCAGTAGGTGTGCCAGCCGGGCTCGGGCTTGAGGCTCAGCGCCACCCAGTTGGTGCCGCCCGCGAGCCAGCCGGTGTTCTCGGCGACCAGCTCGGCCTCGACGTGCGGCGTGACCACCGGCGCGGCCGCGCAGGGCGCAGCGAGGCACAGGGCCGCCAGGGCCAGGAGGGCGCGCGAGTTCATGCTGGGTTCAGGCAGCGGGGAACGACAATGGGTTCACGATGGAGCGAAAATCTAGCATGCGCGCCCTGGTGGCCTACACCCTGCTCGCGGCTTTCGCGCCGGCGGCCTGGGCCGGCGACACGCTGCGCTGCGGCGACCGCGTGGTGTCGACCGAGGACCTCGCCGCCGAGGTGCTGGCGGCCTGCGGCGATCCGGATTACCGCGACCAGTGGCTGCAGCCGCCGGCCTCGAGCTGCGCGCCGACCGAGATCGTGCGCGGGCTCAGCGCCTTCCGCCTCGTCCACCGCTGCGGACGGCCGGTGACGCGCGAGACCTTCGACGAGCTGCGGCCGCTGCACCGCAAGGACGCGGCGTACACCGACCACGCGGCGCGGCCGGTGCGGCGCGAGCGCTGGGTCTACGACTTCGGCGCCGGCAGCCGCATGCGCGTCGTCACGCTCAACAACGGCAAGGTCACCGACGTGGACAGCGGGGAGCGCGGCGGCTACTAAAAGCTCTATCCTGTCGGGCCCCACCCCGACCGGAACGCATGCCATGGCCGCAGCCCGCCCGTACGACATCGTTGTGTTCGGCGCCACCGGCTTCACCGGCGAGCTGACCGCGGACTATCTCGCACGCCACGCGCCCACCGGCACGCGCTGGGCGCTGGCCGGGCGCAACCCGAAAAAACTCGAGGCAGTGCGCGACCGCCTGTGCGCCGTGAACCCCGACTGCGCCAGGCTCGAGCTGCTGGCGGCCGACAGCGGCGATCCGGATTCGCTCAAGCGCGTCGCCGAAGCGACGCGTGTCGTCATCACCACGGTGGGCCCCTACATCCTGCACGGCGAGCCGCTGGTCGCGGCCTGCGCCGCGGCCGGCACGGACTATGTCGACCTCACCGGCGAGCCGGAGTTCGTCGACCTGATGTGGCTGCGCCACCACGAGCAGGCGCGCCAGACCGGCGCGCGCATCGTGCACGCCTGCGGTTTCGACAGCATCCCGCATGACCTCGGCGCCTACTTCACCGTCCAGCAGCTGCCGGAGGGCGTGCCGCTCAAGGTCGAGGGCTTCGTGCGCGCCGGCGGGACCTTCTCGGCCGGCACCTACCACTCGGCGATCAACGCCTTCGGCCGCGCGCGCCTGTACATGAAGACGCGCAAGGAGCGCCAGGCGCGCGAGCCGCGCCCGGCCGGGCGCAAGGTCGGCGCGGTGAAGTCCGGCGTGCGCTACGAGAAGGAGCTGGGCAACTGGGTCGTGCCGTTCCCCACCATCGACCCGCAGGTGGTGCGGCGCTCGGCGGCGGCGCTGGACCGCTACGGACCCGACTTTCGCTACGGGCACTACGTGCAGATCAAGCGCCTGGCCTCGGTCGCCGGCCTGATCGGCGGCACCGGCGTGGTGTTCGCGCTGGCGCAGCTCAAGCCGACGCGCGACTGGCTGCTGGCGCGCAAGAGCTCGGGCGAAGGCCCGTCGCCCGAGGTGCGCGCCAAGTCATGGTTCAAGGTGCGCTTCCACGGCGAGGGCGGCGGCAAGCGCGTCGTGACCGAGGTCAGCGGCGGCGACCCGGGCTATGGCGAGACCTCGAAGATGCTGGCCGAGTCGGCGCTGTGCCTGGCCTTCGACAGCCTTCCGCGAAACGGCGGCCAGACTACGCCGGCCGCGGCGATGGGCAACGTGCTGATCGCGCGCCTGAAGAAGAACGGAATCAAGTTTGCGGTCCTATAGGGACCGCAGCGGTAGGGCGGCATTCCATGCCGCCGTCGGCAATGGATTGCCGACCTACAACTACAACCCGCGCACCGGGTTCAACGCGTAGTGCCCGGCATCGCGCACCTCGCCGGCCTGCACTTCGAACACGGCCGCGCGGGTCGGCGCGTAGCGGCCGTTCGGCGCCGACGCATCCTTCAGCGCGTACACGCCGGCCGGCAGCGCGCCGGTGAATACGCCGCGGCGGCTCGCCAGGTCCACGTCCACGGGCAGCGCGTAATCCTGCGCCGGCGCATCGACGCGCTCGACGTGTACCACCCAGCGCGGGCCGGTTTCAGCCGCACCCGCCTCGACGAACTGGTAGGACAAGGTCCCGATCACGAGCCCGGAGCTGGTCACCAGCGGCAGTGGTGCCGGCAATTCGATCGCCGCGGATGGCAGTGCGGTCGTCGTGATGGGCGCGTGCGCGCAGCCGCCCACGAGGGCCAGGAAGGTCATTGCAAGCAGCGGTCTCAGGGCAGCCATGGGGTTCCTCCGGTGGATCCCATACCACCCATAGTGCTCCGGTAACACCTTAAGCACAAGGGGTAGGTACCTGAGCCCAAAAGACAATCCCCGGCTGGCGCCTCCGCTTCGCTTGGCGCCACCGGGGATAAGTCCCGCGCACGCCGCGGCGCGCGCGAGACCGCGGCGGGATTCGGCCGTGCGCGGGCTTAGAGCTCGTACTTGAAGCTGATCTCCACCTTGCAGCGGTACTGCGTGATCTTGCCCTTCTTGTCGATCGTCACGTCCATCTCGGTGACCTTGCCGACGCGCAGGTCGCGCAGCGAGTTCGCCGCCGCGCCGACCGCCGACTGGGTCGCGTCTTCCCAGCTCTTGCTGCTGGTGCCGACGACGGAAATGATCTTGTATGCGCTCATCCTTGCTCCCTCCGAGTTCGATTCGGGCCGGTGCTTCCCGGGTGCTTTTTTGCCGCTGCGGAGCAGCGTCCGGGCCACAGTAGGCCAAGTCCCCGGGGACGGCAACCGCGGGACGCTCCGGGCATACTGGCGCCCCTTCGAGGAGCCGCCATGGGCAAGCACGAATACACCGCGACGGTCACCTGGCAGCGCGCCGGCGCCACGTTCACCGACAACAAGTACTCGCGCGCGCACCAATGGGCCTTCGACGGCGGCACGGTGGTGCCGGCCTCGAGCTCGCCGAGCGTGGTGCCGGTGCCGATGTCGAGCGCGGCGGCGGTGGATCCCGAGGAGGCGTTCGTCGCCTCGCTGGCGTCGTGCCACATGCTGTTTTTCCTGTTCCACGCCGCCAAGAAGGGCTTGGTGGTCGAGCGCTACGAAGACGCGGCCGTGGGAACGATGGGCAAGAACAGCGACGGGCGCGTGGCGATGTTGAAAGTGGCTCTGCGCCCGCGCGTCGCCTGGAGCGGCGAGCAGCGGCCGGGCGCCGGCGAGGTCGACGCCCTGCATCACCGGTCGCACGGGGACTGCTACATCGCCAACTCGGTGAAGTGCGAAGTCGCGGTCGAGCCGCGCGATTGAGAATTTCCGGTCGTCCAATTAACAAGGGCGTGACGATCGCAATCGTCACGCCCCTTTGAAAGAAGAACTAACTATCTCTTCTTTTTCTTTTTCTTGGCTTTCTTCTTTGCCATGGTCGCCTCCTATCCTGTTCGGATATCCGGTGGCCGGCCCCATCGGCCCACCGCCTGCGGTCGGCCGACCCCAGCTAATAGTGGCACCGAATGATGGTTGACACAATAGGTAGTGGACGCGCGCCGGCACCGCGCCACACGCATTTTCGGCACGCGGCTGACGCGCTCACGCGCGTGCTCGGAGGCGATCCGGCCGACCACGCGCTGCGCGATCTGTTCGCATCGCACCGCAGCGCCGGCTCGCGCGACCGCGCCAGCATCTCGACGC
>JBQTJQ010000136.1:0-41416 GCA_052386975.1 Gammaproteobacteria bacterium
TCGGCGCTGGCGCTGGCGCTGAACACCGAGGCCCCGGTCGACCTGCGCGTGAACACGCTCAAGGCGAGCCGCGAGGAGGCGCAGCGCGTGCTGCGCGAGGACGGCGCCGAGTCCGCGCCGATCGAAGGCCTCGACGCCGCGCTGCGGCTGCGCAAGCGCCAGCCGCTGCAGCGCATGCGCGCGTTCCGCGACGGGCTGGTCGAGCCGCAGGACGCCGGCAGCCAGCGCCTCGCCGCGTTCGTCGGCGCCCAGCCGGGCGAGACCGTCGCGGATTTCTGCGCCGGGGCCGGCGGCAAGACGCTGGCGCTGGGCGCGCACATGCGCAACCGCGGCCGCCTGCTGGCGCTCGACATCAGCCGCGAGCGGCTCGCGCGCATGACGCCGCGCCTGGCGCGCTCGGGCCTGGGCATCGTCGAAGTGCAGGCCCTGTCGCACGAACGCGACGCCCGCCTGCAGCCCTTGCTCGGCAAGTGCGACGCCGTGCTGGTGGACGCGCCCTGCTCGGCCACCGGCACGCTGCGGCGCAATCCGGAGGGACGCCTGCGCGACGCCGACCTGGCCTCGATGGCCGCGACGCAGGGCTTGATCCTCGAGGGCGCCGCGCGCCTGGTGCGCACCGGCGGGCGGCTGGTCTATGCGACCTGCAGCGTGCTGGCGGCGGAGAACGAGGAGATCGCGGCGGCGTTCCTGACCTACTTCCCCGGGTTCGAGCCGGACGGCGAACTGGTCCTGCTGCCGCACCGCGACGGCTCGGATGGCTTCTACGCCATCCGCCTGATCAGGCGCGCTTCTTCGGCACCCAGGCCCACGTCATCCGGCACTTGACCGGCTCCTCGCCGGTCTCGTCGGTGACGCGAACCGGCACGGCGAAGTCGCCCCTGTCCTCGTTCAGCACGCGCGCGCGCATGTCCGCCGGCAGCGTGGCCTCGGCGCGCAGCGTGCCGTTGGCGCGCTTGACGTAGTCGATGTGGGTGGACTTCATCAGCGGGATCTTGTCGTCCGGGATGGTCATGCCGAGCGCGATGCCGGTCGCGCTCTCCGCCAGCAGGCCCATCGCCGACGCGTGGATCGTGCCGATGTGGTTCTGCACCCTGGACACGTTCTTCATCTGCAGCAGCGCGCGGCCTTCCTCGAGCTCCAGGATCTGCACCTTGCCGGTGCCGGCGAAGCGCACCTGCAGCGTGAAGACCTTCGTCAGCGCGAAGCGGCGCAGCCACGGTGGCAGGCCGGCGAGCCGGGCCACAACCCGGGACAAGCGATTCATTCGGTGTCGGGTTGCGCGAGGCGTTCGGCGATGGCGTGCAGCGCCTGCACGTTGACGCCCAGGCCCAGGTGGCTGCCGCGGACTTCGACGTTCTCGGTGTTCGGCGCCGCGTCTTCCATGGCGCTGCGCCAGGCGACGATGCCGTCGCTCTTGCTGTAGATCGCGGTGCACGGCACCGGCGGCGGCACGCGCCGGCGCTCGAAGCCTTCCCAGTCGACGGTCTCGCCGCCGCCGTTGATCCAGCGGTAGGCGCGGTCGGCATTGTTGGCGCGCGGATGGTGGTTGAACGGAGAGCCCAGCGTGATGACGCGGCGCACGCGCTGCGGCTGCTCGCGCGCGAGCTCGCGCGCGTAAATGCCGCCCAGGCTCCAGCCGATCAGCGTGAGCCGGCCGCGCTCGCGGTGCAGGGCCTCGAAGCGCTGGTCGAGCGCGCGGCGCAGGCCGCGGTGCATGCCGAGGTTGCGCCCGAGCTCCCAGCCGCGCGCGTCGTAGCCCAGGCGCGCCAGCGCGCGGCGCAGCGGCTGGGTGGACAGGTCGCTGGCGCCGAAGCCCGGCAGCACGAGGACCGCGTGGCCATCGCCGCGCGGCAGGAAGTTCAGCAGCGGCCAGGACAGCAGCAGCGCGCCGTACTCTGCGAGGGCGCGGCCTTCGAGCAGCAACAGCAACGGGGACGGCGGCGCGGCGTCGGCCTGATTCATGACGGAAGCTTACAATGCGCGCCCCATGCGCATCGGCCCGCACCTCGTCGCGCCCGCCGTGATCCTCGCCCCGATGGCGGGTGTCACCGACCGTCCGTTCCGGCAGCTGTGCCGGCGCCTGGGCGCCGGACTGGCCGTGTCGGAGATGACGACTTCCGACCCGCGCCTGTGGCACACCGAGAAGTCGCGCCTGCGCATCGACCACGAGGGCGAGGATGCGCCGATCGCGGTGCAGATCGCGGGCTACGACGCCGCGATGATGGCCGAGGCGGCGCGTTACAACGTGCGGCATGGCGCCCAGATCGTGGACATCAACATGGGCTGCCCGGCCAAGAAGGTCTGCCGGGTGGACGCCGGGTCGGCCCTGCTCAAGGACGAGACCCTGGTCCGCGCCATTTGTGAGGCGGTGGCCCGGGCGGTGGACGTGCCGGTGACCCTGAAGATCCGCACCGGCTACGACCGCAGCCGCCGGAACGCCGTGACCATCGCGAAAATCGCCGAAGGCAGCGGCATCGCGGCGCTGACGGTGCACGGCCGCACGCGCGAGGACCATTACGAAGGCCAGGCCGAGTACGAAACCATCGCCGCCGTGAAGCAGGCGGTGGGCATCCCGGTGATTGCCAACGGCGACGTGGCGTCGCCCGAGAAAGCCGCCGAGGTGTTGCGCGCCACCGGCGCCGACGCCCTCATGATTGGCCGCGGAGCCCTCGGCAACCCGTGGATTTTCAAGGAAATTTCGGACTACCTCGAGACCGGCCGCCGGCGCCCGCCGCCGACCGCCGCCGAGGTCGGAACGACGCTGCTGGGCCATCTCGAGGAGCTGCACGAGTTCTACGGGCCCGGCCGCGGCGCGCGCGTCGCCCGCAAGCACATCCAGTGGTACTGCCAGGACCACGCGGACAGCGAAACGCTGTGGCGCGCGGTCAACCGGGTCGAGTGCGCGGCCGCGCAGCGTGCCCTGGTGGCCGAATTCTTCGCCGCCGGACTTCGCAAACAGGCCGCGTAATGCGCCGGAAGCCGTTGATTCGACAACGCTAGATTTGGCCTGTAGAGTGCCTCCCGCTGTCGCTTCAAGCAGTGTTTAACCGAGTACTTACCCGCTTTTGCTAGCGGTGCTGTGTAAGACACCCGGCTACCTTTCTTGATCGCGAGCACCCCGCGGGCGGTTGAGCCCGCACCTCAATAGTTTTGAAAGGAACGTCGTATATGTCGAATACTGCAACCGGCACCGTTAAGTGGTTTAACGAGACCAAGGGCTTTGGCTTCATCACTCCGGAAGGCGGCGGCGAAGACCTCTTCGCGCACTTCAAGGAGATTCAGGGCACGGGCTTCCGCACCCTGAAGGAAGGCCAGCGCGTCGAGTTCACGCCGAAGCGTGGACCGAAGGGCATGCAGGCCACGGCCATCAAGCCGCTCTAAGTCTCAAGCCCGCCGGGCGCGAAAGCGCCCGTTTGCAAGTTGAAACGAAAACCCCGGCAAACGCCGGGGTTTTTGTTTTTGGCGACCGCTCACTTCGGCTTGGCGCCCTTCATCCCGGAGACCGCGGCCAACGCCCGGGCCACGTGCTCGGCCGGCGAGATCTTGTCCTCGGCGGACGAGAACCGCGCGGCGATGGTGGAATCCGGCGCGATCACGAAGGTGGTGCGCGCGGTGAAGGCGTGGCCGATCTCGGCGCCGCGCGTGTCCTTGTTGCCGGCCTTGCCCGGCGTGATCGTCAGGTCGTAGGACCTGGCGATCCGGCCGTCCGGATCGGAGGCCACCGCGAACCGGCCCGCGCAGAAGTCGGGGTCGGCCGAGAAGTCGATCAGCCGCGCGATGTCGTCCTGCGAGACGCCGATGATGGTCGCGCCCGCCGCGTCGAACTTCTCCTTGTTCACGGCAAACTCGTGCGCCTGGACGTTGCAGCCGCCGGTGTATGCGGATGGATAGAAGTAGACCACGACCGGGCCCTTCTTCAGCGCGTCCTTGAGCGAGAAATCGAAGGCCTTGCCGGAGAGCGCGGCCTTGGTGGCGAAATCCGGCGCCTTCTCGCCGCCCTTCAGGACGGCCAGCGCCGGCACGGCGGCGAGGCTCGACAGCAACAGCGCGGTCAGCAGGCGGTTCATGGTGATCTCCTACCTGGAATCCGTTTGGCTCGCCGGCGGCGGCGCCGGCTTTTCGTCGGCGAGCACCGCCACCGTGGCGGCGACGCCGGAGGCGACCGAGCCGCGCGACATGGCATTGGTGTTGAACTCGAACGCCGCGACACCGCGGTCGTCCATCGTCACCACGCCGCCCTCGCCGCCGATCGGTTCGAGCACGCCGTGGATCACGATGCGCGCCGAGCGCGCGACCGACAGCCGGCGCTCGCGCGTGCGCACGCAGATGTCGTAGGCCACGGCGTTGCGGATGAAGTACTCGCCGTGGCCGGTGGCCGACACCGCGCAGCGGGCGTCGGCAAACGTGCCGGCGCCGATCAGCGGCGAGTCACCGACGCGGCCGGCGCGCTTGTTGGTCATGCCGCCGGTCGAGGTCGCGGCCGCGAGCCGCCCCTGGCGGTCGCGCGCCACGGCGCCGACGGTGCCGAAGCTTGCCCCGGACCCCGATCCGGGGTACGCATCGCGCGCGCTGGTTTTGCCGGCGGGGCTCGCCTTCTCCTTTTCGAGCGCGCGCTGCAGCTCCTGCCAGCGCCGCTCGGTGTGGAAATACTCCGGCCCCTCGAACTGGATGCCCTCTTCGGCCGCGAAGGCTTCGGCGCCCGCGCCGACCAGCAGCACGTGCGGCGTGTGGTCCATCACCAGCCGCGCCAGCGCGACCGGGTTGCGGATGCGGCTGACCGAGGCGATCGCGCCGGCCGCGCCGGTTGCGCCGTCCATGATCGAAGCATCGAGCTCATGCGTGCCGGCGTGCGTGAACACCGCGCCGCGCCCGGCGTTGAAATGCGACGAATTCTCCATCGCCACCACTGTCGCCTGCACGGCGTCGAGGCTGCTGCCGCCCTCCTCGAGCACCTGGGCGCCGGCCGCCAGCGCCGCGCCCATCTCGGCGCGCACCACGGCGAGCTGCTGCTCGTTGTATTCGCCGGGCTGGAAGTTGCGCGCGCCGCCGTGGATCGCGAGCGACCAGGCGGGCGGTTCGCCGCGGCAGCCGGCCAGCAGCACGATCGCGAACAGCGCGACGCGGCGCACGTCAGCGCCCCGGGACGCCGGCCGAGGCGCGCAGGCGCGCCAGGCTCTCGCGGTAGGGCCGCAAGCCTGCTGCCAGCAGCGCGACGGCGCCGAGCATCCCGATCGTGCTCACGATCAGCATCGACCAGCGCACCATGGTGTCATCGTGAAACACGAGATCCGTGATCAGCGCAACAGCGGTCGGGCCGATGCCAAGGCCGATGATGCTGACCAGGAACAGGTAGACGGCCGAAGCCTGGCCCCGCATCTCGTTGGGGACGATTTCCTGGATCGCGGCCGGCGCCGCGCCAAAGGGCATGCTGATCAGGAAGATGGTCGGGGCCAGCAGCACAGCCGCGAGCGTGCCGTCCGGCATCAGCAGATAGAGGCCGCCGATGACGAAGCTGATGCCGGCGGCCCACGTCCCGACGCGCATCGCGGCGTCGCCCTTGCCCTGCTTCATCCAGCGGTCGCTCAGCCAGCCGCCGAAAACAATGCCGGTGGCACCAAAGGCCATGACCACCAGCCCGTAGACGAGGCCGACCTCACCCGGCGTCCAGCCGAATGAGCGAATGAAGTAGCTCGGAATCCACGCCCCCGTGCCATAGGAAACAAAAGAAATCATGGCGAAGCCGAGGTTGTGGCACAGCACCGTGCGCCGGATCTGCCACAGGTACGCCAGCACCTCGCGCAGCGGCACGCCGCTGCCGCCGCCGACGGTGCCCTGGCGCGGCGGCTCGCGCACCAGGAAGAATGCGGCGCTGAACACCACGCCGGCACCGCCGATGACGAAGAACACCAGCTGCCAGGGGTGCGTCATGCCGACGATCGGCAGGTCGATGGCGCCCTGGGCCGAGACGTAGTGGATCACCGCGCCGCCGAGGAGGAACGCCAACCCGGCGCCGAGGTAGATGCCCATCGAATAGACGCTGATGGCGGTGGCGCGCTTCTCGGGCGGGAAGTAGTCCGCGATCATCGAGTATGCGGCGGGCGACAGCGCCGCCTCGCCCACGCCGACGCCGACGCGGTACATGAAGAACTGCCAGTAGTGCTTGGCCGTGCCGCACAGCGCGGTCATCACGCTCCAGACGATCACGCCCGCGGCGATCAGCCCGCGGCGGCTCTTGCTGTCGGCGAGCCGGCCGAGCGGGATGCCCATCACCGTGTAGAACAGCGCGAACGAGAAGCCCATCAGCAGGCTCATCTGGGTGTCGGAGATGCCGAGGTCGCGCCGGATCGGCCCGACCAGCAGGTTGAGGATCTGGCGGTCCACGAACGAGAACACGTACGCGACCATCAGGATCGCGACGACGAACCACGGGTAGGCCAGCGAGCCGGCCGGCTGCGATCGAGGGTCGTGCATCAGTAGCCGGCCGCCTGGCCGTCCTTGCGGGACTCGGACGCGCCCAGATAGGCGCCCTTGTCGCGCATGATCGCCTGGTAGCCGCCGTACTCGACGCCGTTCTTCACGCCGACCTTGTGCCCGCGCCTGATCAGCTCGCGCACCGTCTCCATCGGCAGTCCCGACTCGAGGTTGAGCTCGCCGCCGTCTTCCATGATCTCCCCCGTCGGCTCGCTCGAGCCGGTGTGGTACATGCGCGGCGCATCGCCGGCCTCCTGCAGGTTCATGCCGAAGTCCACCAGGTTCACCACGATCTGCACGTGGCCCTGCGGCTGCATGTCGCCACCCATCACGCCGAACGACACCCAGGGCTGGCCGTCCCGGGTGATGAACGCCGGGATGATGGTCTGGAACGGCCGCTTGCCCGGCGCGTAGGTGTTGTTCTGCCCCGGAATCAGCGAGAACAGCTCACCGCGGTTCTGCAGGATGAAGCCCAGGCCCGGCGGCGCCATGCCGCTGCCCATGCCGCGATAGTTCGACTGGATCAGCGACACCATCATCCCGTCCTTGTCGGCGGTGGTCATGTAGATGGTGTCGCCCTCGCGCAGCGCCGGGTTCCCCGCGTCGTAGCGCTTCGCCGCCCTGTTCGGGTCCAGCAGCTTGCGGCGCGCGTCGCCGTACTTCTTCGAGACGAGCTCGCGCACCGGGATCTTCACGAACGCCGGGTCGGCGTAATACTTCGCGCGATCCTCGAACGCGAGCTTCTTGGCTTCGGTCAGCACGTGCAGGTAGTCGGCGCTGCCGAAACCCATCTTGCGCAGGTCGTAGCCCTCGAGGATGTTCAGCATCTGCAGCGCGGCGATGCCCTGTGAGTTCGGCGGCAGCTCCCACACGTCGTGGCCGCGGTACTTCGTCGACACCGGCTCGACCCACTCGCCCTTGTGCGCGGCGAAGTCCTCGTAGGCCAGGAAGCCGCCCTGGTCCTTCACGTAGGCGGCGGCGATGCGCGCGATGTCGCCCTTGTAGAACGCATCACGGCCCTTGCCGGCGACCTGGTCGAGCGTGTTGGCCAGGCCCGGGTTCTTCCAGATCTCGCCCTTGGCCGGCGCGCGGCCGTCGAAGGTGAACTGCTCGTTAAAGCCAGGATACTTCGCCAGCACCGGCACGTTGCGCGCCCAGCCATAGGCGATGACCTCGGACACCGGGAAGCCGTTGCGCGCGTAGTCGATCGCCGGCTGCAGCACCTTCTTCATCGGCAGCTTGCCGAACTTGCCGTGCAGCTCGAACCAGCCATCCACCGTGCCCGGCACCGACACCGGCAGCGGGCCGCGCGGCGGGATGGTCTTGCCCTGCTTCAGCAGGTATTCGAGCGTGAGCGCCTTCGGCGAGCGGCCGCTGGCGTTGAGGCCGTGCAGCCTCTTGGTCTTCGGGTCCCAGACGATGGCGAACAGGTCGCCGCCGACGCCGTTGCCGGTGGGCTCCATCAGGCCGAGGCAAGCGTTGGCCGCGATCGCCGCGTCCACCGCGCTGCCTCCGGCCTTGAGGATGTCGAGCGCGACCTGCGTGGCCAGCGGCTGCGAGGTCGCCGCCATGCCGTGCTGCGCGATCGCTTCGGACCGCGTGGCGAATGCCAGGCCGATGGGCCGGTCGCCGGCGAGCGACGGTGCGGCAAGGAGCAGCAGCGACAGGGCACCAAGGCGCATCGCGGATTCCGGATTCGGGCGTGGTGCGACTTTAGTCCTCCCCGCCGCCGCTGTCAGCCGCCGCCCCAGCGCGCTAAGCTGCCGGCCCATGAAGTACTCGCGCATCGCCGGCACCGGCAGCCACCTGCCGGTACGGGTGGTTACCAACCACGAGATCGCCAAGCGCGCGGACACGTCCCACGAATGGATCGTGTCGCGCACCGGCATCGAGTCGCGCCACGTCGCCGGCGAGGGCGAGACCACCAGCGAACTGGCGCTGCACGCGTCGCGCAAGGCGATGGAAGCCGCCGGCGTCACCGCCGCCGACATCGACCTGATCGTGCTCGCCACCACGTCCGCCGACATGCAACTGCCGTCCACCGCGGCGCTGCTGCAGGCCAAGCTCGGCGTGCGGCCCGGCGCGGCCGCGTTCGACGTGCAGGCGGTGTGCACCGGTTTCATGTACGCGCTGACCACGGCCGACGCGATGATCACCAAGGGCCTGTTCAAGTGCGCGCTGGTGATCGGCGCCGAGACGCTGACGCGCTTCCTGGACTGGAACGACCGCAACACCTGCATCCTGTTCGGCGACGGCGCCGGCGCGGCGATCGTAAAGCCGTCGGACGAGCCCGGAATCCTTTCGACGCACCTGCACGCCGACGGCAACCACAGCCACATCCTGCAGCTGACCGGCACCTTCGCCGGCGGCAAGGTCAGCGGCAATCCGTGGGTCGAGTTCGACGGCCAGGCGGTCTACAAGTTCGCGATCCGCGTGCTCGAGGAAGGAGCGCGCGAGGCGCTCGAGCACAACGGCCTGCGCATCGACCAGCTCGACTGGCTGGTGCCGCACCAGGCCAACCTGCGCATCATCAGCGCCGCGGCCGAGCGGCTCGGCATGCCGATGGAGCGCGTGGTGACGACGGTGCAGAAGCACGGCAACACCTCGGCCGCCTCCGCCATCCTCGCGCTCGACGAAGCGGTGCGCGACGGCCGCATCAAGCCGGGCCAGCTGGTGCTGCTGCAGGGCGTCGGCGGCGGCATGACCTGGGGCTCGGTCCTCGTGCGCTGGGGCTAACCCTTCAAAGGTGTCAGACACCTTTGAGAAGCTACGCGAGCGATTTCGTCAGCGAGACCGGCAGGTTGCGCAGCGCCCAGCCGATGAGGGTCCACGGCCAGGCCGGCACGTAGGCCCTGGCGCGCTCCGACTCGATCGCCGCGACCAGCGCGCGGCAGCCGGCCTCGGTGTCCACCATGAACGGCGTGCGCTTCACCTTCGCGTTGATCTCCGAGCGGATGTAGCCCGGATAAATCGTGCTGACCACGATCGGCGTGCCGGCGACGTCGATGCGCAGTCCCTCGGCCAGCGCCGACAGCCCGGCCTTGGTCGCCGCGTAGACCGTCTGCGCGCGTGGCATGCCGCGCATGGCCGCGATCGAGGCGATCGCGACCAGGTGCCCGGCGTTCTGCGCGCGGAAGATCTCCATCGCCGCCTCGCACTGCGCCAGCGCCGCGACGAAGTTGGTCGTCGCGGTCTGGCAGTTGGCCTTGAAGTAGCCGGTGCCCAGCGACGCGCCCTTGCCCATGCCGGCGTTGACGACCACGCGGTCGATCGAGCCGAGGTCCTCGCGGAACTGCTTGAACACCGCGAACACCTGGTCGTAGTTGTTGACGTCGAGCTCGCGCGTGACGACCTTGATCCCGGGATGCGCGGCGGTGAGCTCGCGCTTGAGCTCCTCGACGCGGTCCATGCGGCGCGCGCACAGCGCCAGGTTGCGGCCGCGCGCCGCGAACTCGCGCGCCATGCCGGCGCCCAGGCCCGAGCTGGCGCCGGTGATCAGGATGTTCTTGCGCATGCGTGCTCCCGTGAGTGCAGCGCCTAGGGTAGCCGTTCCGGCGCCGACGGCGTCGCTTCCTTGCCGAACGGCAGCTCGAGGCCGAAGGTCACGCCGAACGAGCCCTCGCGCTCGAGCGCCGGATCCACGCGCGGCCAGCTGTAGCCCACCACCAGCTCGGCGAACAGGCGGTGGCGGAAGAACGGCTCGCGGTAGATGGTGCGCACGCCGTACTCGTACAGCGGCTCCGGCGCCGCGCTGGCGCCGCGCACGAAGGTCTCGAGCGCGATGGCGCGGTAGTCGGCGAGGCTCTGGTACAGCAGGACCGCGCTGCGCCACACGGTGCCCGGCGTCTCCTCGGCGTAGGTGCCGATGTTGCCCCAGCGCAGCAGCCGCGTGGGCGCCAGCGCGTGGTCGTAATCGAAGCCGGTGGTGACGCCCGCGCCGTCCACGGTGTTGGTGAACGGGGTCAGGCGCACCGTGACCTGGTTGTCGTCGTCCTCGTAGGCGACCAGGGTGTTGCGCAGCTGCACGAACGCCGTCGGATGGCCGAGGTCGCGCACGCCGACGCGAAACTCGCTGCGCACGCCCCAGGTTTCCCGGATGCGGTAGCCGAGGCCGGCGAACCAGTCCTCGTCCTGGTTGAACTCCTGGGCTTGCGAGCGCAGGCCGAGACCCTCGGAACGGTCGCGCGCGACGTCGCCCTCGTTGTCGCGGCCGATGAATGCCGACAGGCGCCGCTCCAGCGCCGGCAACTGCACGCGCGCGTCGAAGCGCACGCGCGTTTCCTCGCCCTCGAACTCCGAATTGGCGGTGGACACCTCGAACCGGCCGTGCGCGGTGCGCGCGGCCTTGAGGTCGCGCTGGCCGAACAGGCCGTCGAACCACAGCGACGCGCCGCACACCGTCGTTTCCAGGGTCTTGGCGGTTTCGTCGAGCACGTCGGCATCGCCGGGCGCGCGTCCCTGGCAGGCCTTGAACGGGTTGCCGCGCGCCTGCGGCGGGTCGGGCTTGTCCGGGGCCGACGCGCAGCCCGCCAGCAGCGCGGCGGCGAGTGCGCACGCGATCGGCCCGGACGCGGGGTTGGCCATGACCCGGATGATAAAGTTGCGCATGGATCCGTGTTTTGAACCGGCGCACGTCCTGCTTGCGCAGCTGCGGGAGCGGCGGCTTTCGGCCGTCGAGTTGCTCGATCGGTATCGCGCACGCTGCGAGCGCCTGAACCCGGCGCTGAACGCCATCATCGCCACGAACTTCGACGCAGCGCGCGAGCGCGCGCGGCAGGCCGACGCCGCCAGCGCGCGCGGCGAGTCCTGGGGCCCGCTGCACGGCCTGCCGATGACGATCAAGGACACCATCGAAGTCGCCGGCATGCCGACGGTGTGCGGCGCGCCGGCGCTGCGCAACCATCGCCCGGCCGTCAGCGCGCCCGCCGCGCAGCGCCTGGTGGACGCCGGCGCCATCGTGTTCGGCAAGACCAATGTCCCGCCGTTCGCCGGCGACGTGCAGACCTTCAACCCGGTGTTCGGCACGACGCGCAACCCGTGGAACCCGGAACGTACGCCGGGCGGCTCCAGCGGCGGTGCCGCCGCGGCGCTGGCCGCCGGGCTGACGCCGCTCGAGCTCGGCAGCGACCTCGCCGGCTCGATCCGTACGCCGGCGCATTTCTGCGGCGTGTACGGCCACAAGCCCTCCCTCGGGCTGGTGCCCTCGCGCGGCCACATTCCCGGACCACCGGGCACGATGGCCGAAGCCGACCTCGCCGTGATCGGGCCGATGGCGCGCAGCGCCGACGACCTCGCACTCGCGCTGCGTGTAACCGCCGGTCCACTCGCGCCGGCGTCGACCGGCTGGCGCGTCGAGTTGCCGGCGCCGCGCCACGCGAAACTGTCCGACTACCGCGTGCTGGCCTGGCTCGACGACCCGGCCTGCCCGGTGGACCCGAGCGTGCGCGCGGTGCTCGAGCAGGCGCTGGACAAGCTGCGCGCCGCGGGCGTGAAGGTCAGCACCGACAAGCCACCGTTCTCACTTGCCGAGCTGCACGAGTTGTACTTCAAGCTGCTGTGCGGGCTGATCGGCGTCGGGCTGCCGGACAAGATGTACAAGCGCGCCAGGGCCGTCGGCCGCATCGCGGCGATGCTCGGCCGCGACCTGCCGGACACGATGGGCGGCTTCTTTCACGGCGTCGCCATCTCGCACCGCGACTGGCTGATGGCCGATGAACAACGCGTCCGCGTGCGCCTCGCCTTCGAGCAGCTGTTTGCCTCGCACGACCTGCTGCTGATGCCGGTCAACCGCATCGCCGCGCCGCCGCACATCCAGAAAGGCAGCCCGTACCAGCGCAAGATCACCGTCAACGGCCGCGCCGAGCCTTACGGCACGCAGTTCAGCTGGATCGGCCCGGCGACGCTGGCCGGACTGCCGGCAACGGCCGCGCCGGTCGGCTTCACCGCCGACGGCCTGCCGGTCGGCATCCAGATCGTCGGCGCGCACCTGCACGACCTGAGCACGATCGATTTCGCGCGCCTGATGGCGCCGGTCACCGGCGGCTTCCGCGCGCCGGCCGTGTAGCGTCGTCATGCCCGCGGAGGCGGGCATCCAGTTTGACGAGCTTGTGGCGCCGCGCCCAGGCCAGCTTCTCGGGGCGCGCGAGCTGCTTGAGCGCGTGCTCGGCCGACAGTGCCTGGCCGCGCGTGCCGCAACGCCGCGCCGCGAGGATGCGCCTGGGCCGGAAGCTGCGCGTGAAGGCGCCGCCGGCGCCGGCGCGGTGCTTCTCGAAGCGCGCGGCCACGTCCGGCGTCGCGCCGGTGTACAAGCGCCCGCCCTCGCACTCGAGCATGTAGACGAACCAGTCGGGCCGTTTCATCACACCCAGAATATCCGTGCCCCAGAAAAGATACTCTGGGCGCCGTGACCCCCAAGCCCCTGCGACGGATTCTCGGCCTGCTGGCCGCCGGGCTCGCCGTGTGGGCGACGATCAGCTACGCCACGCCGTATTACGACGGATCCACGTCGGACCACTTCGACGGCGCGCGTTTCCTCAACCCGCAAGGCACCATCGGCAAGGGGCTGCTCGACGTGATCCAGTGGCGCCTGAACGCCGAGACCGCCGCTTGGCCCGAGTCCGTGCCGCTGGCGAAGACCGCGAAACCGGCGGCGCGCGTGGAGGGCAGCGCGCTCACGGTGACGTTCGTGGGCCACGCCACCGCGCTGATCCAGACCCAGGGCCTCAACATCCTGACCGACCCGATCTGGTCCGACACCGCCTTCACGGTCCAGCGCGTCACCCCGCCCGGCATCGCCTTCGAGGACCTGCCGAAGATCGACATCGTGCTGGTGTCGCACAGCCACTACGACCACATGGACCTGCCGACGCTGGCGCGGCTGCGCCGCGACCACGATCCGCTGTTCGTCGTGCCGCTCGGCAACGATGAACTGCTGCACGGAGACGACGAGCAGATGCGCGTGCAGACGCTCGACTGGTGGCAGAGCGTGGCCTACAACGACCGCGTGCGCGTGCACGCCGTGCCGGTGTACCACTGGTCGCGCCGGTATCCGTTCGATCGCAACAAGGCGCTGTGGAGCGGATTCGTGATCGAGACCGGCGGCGGCAAGGTCTATTACGGCGGCGACACCGGCCTGTGGGACGGCGCGTTCTTCAGGCAGGCGTCAAAGCGCCTCGGCCCGTTCCGCCTGGCGATCCTGCCGGTCGGCGCCTACGAGCCGCGCTGGTTCATGAAGGACCAGCACGTCAATCCGGCCGAAGCCGTGCAGATCCACCAGTTGCTCGGCGCGCCGCCGACACTGGGCGTGCACCTGCGCACCTTCCAGCTCACCGACGAGGCCATCGACCAGCCCGAGATCGAACTGAAGGCAGCACTGCACGCGAAGCGGATCTCGGCGAAACGATTCTTCACGCTGCCCATCGGCGGCAGCTGGAGCGAGGGAGGCAATCCATGAGCGAGTCTTTCGAGGGCGGCTGCACCTGCCGCGCGGTGCGCTATCGCATGACCAGCCGGCCGATCATCGTGCACGGCTGCCACTGCAGCTGGTGCCAGCGCGAGACCGGCGGCGCGTTCGCGGTCAACGCCGTGATCGAGTCGGACCGCGTGGTCGTGACCGGCGAATTCGAGATGGTCATGACGCCATCGGCATCCGGCAAGGGCCAGCGCATCGCGCGCTGCCCCAAGTGCCGCGTGGCGTTGTGGAGCCATTACGCCAACGCCGGCGATCCGATCCGCTTCATGCGCGTCGGCACGCTCGACGATCCAAGCCCCTTTCCGCCCGACATCCACATCTTCACCTCTACACGCCAGCACTGGCTCGAGTTGCCGGCGGGCAAGCCGGCGTTCGCGGAGTTCTACAACCCGAAGGAAATGTGGCCGCCCGAGAGCCTGGCGCGGTGGAAGGCGGCGAAGGGCGCGTGATGTGCGACAGTAGGCCCGGAGACAGAATGGGGGCTTCCGGTGTCACGAATTGAACCCGCCGCGATGATCCGCGCGGACAGCGTGGTCTATGAATATCCGGGCAAGCGCGCGCTCGACGCGGTTACGTTCGAACTGACGGGGGGATCCATCACCGCCCTGGTCGGGCCCAACGGCGCGGGCAAGACCACGCTGCTGCGCTGCCTTGCGGCGCTGGACCAGCCGTACGCGGGCAGCGTGGAGGTCTCCGGCGTGGATGTCCTGCGCAATCCGCGCGAAGCCCATCGCCACATCGGCTACCTGCCTGACCATTTCGGCTTGTACGCGGACCTGAACGTCCAGCAGTGCCTGCGTTACGCCGGCGCCGCGCGCGGCCTGGAAGGTTCGGCGCTCGAGCAGCGCATCCCGGAAGTGATGCAGCAGCTCGGCCTGGCAGACAAGTCCGCCGACAAGGCCGGCTCGCTCTCGCGCGGCCAGCGTCAGCGGCTCGCCATCGCGCAATCGATCATCCACCGCCCGCGCGTGCTGCTTCTCGACGAGCCCGCCTCCGGCCTCGATCCGGAAGCGCGCGCCGACCTCTCCTCGCTGATGCGCCGCCTCGGGTCTGAAGGCATGACGCTGATTGTCTCCTCCCACATCCTGGCGGAGCTCGAGGAGTACTGCACCGGCATGCTGGTGTTGCAGGAAGGCCGCATGGTCGAACACCGGCAGTTCGAGCACGCCGTGCACCAGTCGCGGCGCTTCCGGCTGCGCCTGTCGCGGCCGGACCCGAGCGCTGCGCACCTGCTGGCTTCACACCATGCGGAAGCGCAGGGGCTCGAGGTCAGCTTCCAGTTCGACGGTGACGACGACGCGCTCGCGGCGCTGCTCGCCAGCCTGGTCACCGCAGGAGTGCCGGTGTGCGAGCTGGCGCCCGAGGACGTCACGCTGCAGGACGCCTACCTCAAGGCGGTCGGGGCCGCACGCAAGCCGGACGCCGCCGCAGCAGCCAGGGGCGCGCCATGAATCCGCTCGCCAACCCGGAGTTCATGCGAAACGCGTGGCTCGAGCTGACGCCGCAGCGCCTGCTCGCGATGCCGGCCGTGCTCGCCCTGATCCTGCTGATCGCCTACCTCGGCGAGTCGAAGGCGCTGCACCTGGCGCCGGTGGCCATGATCCTGTTCGTCGTGGTCACGGTGCTCTACGGCACCAAGCTGGCCGGCGACTCGATGACCGACGAGCTGGTGCAGGGCACCTGGGACAGTCAGCGCTTGTCCGGCCTCGGCGCCTGGTCCATGACGCTGGGCAAGCTGTTCGGCGGGCCGGTATTCGCGTGGTACGGCGGAGCGTTCTGCCTCATCGTATTTGTCGCCGCGTCACCGGCCGAGTACGCGACGCTGCGCTCCGTGCTCATCGCCGTCGGCGTCGCGATCGGCGCCCACGCGCTCGCGCTGCTGTCGCAGGTGACCGCATGGCGCAAGCTGCCGCCCACCAGCATCCAGGCCCGGCGCTCCGGCAGCGTGATGGTCCTGCTGGCACTCATGTTCGTACCGCAACTCATGGTGTTCATGGTCAGCGGGCGCGAGATGCCGGACGTGCACTGGTACGCCTGGACCTTCGCCGGCGCGGACTTCGCCCTGCTCTGCACTTGCTACGCCGTGTTCTGGGCCGTGCTCGGCCTGTATCGCTCGCTGCGCGAGGAACTGGCGTTCCGCGATCCGCCAGTCGCCTGGATCGCGTTCCTGGTCTTCGTCTTCGCCTTCATCGGCGGCTGGTTCCACAACGGGGAGCCGCAGGCCAGCGGGCTGCCGCTGAGCTCGCCGCTGACCGCGCACCTCGCGACCTGCGCCATCGTGTCGCTGGTGGCGACCTACCTGCTGCTGTTCGGCGAACGCAAGGACTGGGTGAAGCTGCGTCGCATCCTCGCCCACTGGCAGGGCGGCGAGCGAAAGCGCGCCTTCGAGCTCATGCCCAAGTGGATGGCGACGTTCGTGCTGACCGCCGCCGTGGCCGCGGCCTTCGCCGTCATCGTGCTGGTGCGCGAGCGGGGACTCGACGGCATCGCGCTGACCGCCGCGGCGCTGGGGTTCTTCGTCCTGCTGGCGCGCGACGGCGCCATCGTGCTGGGCCTGAACTTCACGCGCGACCAGCGCCGCGCCGATGCCGCGGCCGCCCTGTACCTCGGCGTGCTCTACGTCCTGCTGCCGGCGCTGCTCGGAGTGATCGGCCTCAAGCTGCTGCTACCGGTGTTCCTGCCGCCGATGCTCTACGAGCAGCCACCTTGGGTCGTGCTGATGCTGCTGCAGGCCGCAGCGGCGCTGGATTTCGCGCGACGGCGCTGGCGAGACCTGCCCGCGCCGAACTAGCCCGGCCCGAACTTCATCGTCTGGATCGCCAGCAGGATCTCGCGCAGCAGCCAGACCATCGCCAGCAGGAACGCCAGCAGCGCGGCGATGAACAGCAGCGCGGCCGGCACGGTCGCCGCGAAGTGCAGGAACTCGCCCGAGAACAACACGATGATCGTGCCGCACACCAGCACCGCCGTGACCACGCACAGCACGATGGCCTGGCTGATCAGGTGCGCGCGCCGGCTCAGGTTTTCCAGGCGCCGCAGCAGGTCCTCGCGCGCGGCGCCCTCGGCGCCGGGCAGCTTCACTTCCAGCGCGCGGGCGCGGTCGACGACGCGCGACAGCCGCGTCGACATCACCGCCAGGATCGCGCCGACGCTGGTCAGCAGGAAGACCGGCGCGATCGACAGCTGGATGACGTGGGCGATTCCACCTTGCGCGGCGAGCTCGAACATGGATGAATCATAATGGCCCCGCAGCCCGAACGGGGAGCGTCATGGAGTTCCTGAAGCGCACGGCCGCGCTGTTCACGCAGTCGGGCGAGGTCCGGCCGGGCCTGGGCCTGGCCACGGGGGTGGTCGCGCTGGCGCTGGCGTTGCTGTGCCTGCTCGGCGTGCTGGCCTTCCATTTCCCCGAGTACCTGACCACGCCGGAGCTGCGCCGGCAGTACTCCGTGGAGTGGCTGCGGCACCTGATGCTGGCCGCGCTGCTGGTTTCCGGTGGCCTTTCGCTCGCCAACATCGTCTTCGGCCGGGCCCGCGCGCTGAGCGCCAGCGCGCTGCTGCTGGTGGTCGCCGCGGTCGCGCTCGGCGGCAACCGCGTCCCGGTCGGCGACTTCCCCGACAACACGCCGTACATCGGCCTGGACTGGTTCATCCTCGACCTGCTCGGCTCGACCGTGGTGTTCGTGCTGATCGAAAAGCTGTTTCCGTTGTACAAGTCGCAGCCGGTGTTCCGCGTGGAGTGGCAGACCGACCTCACGCACTTCGCGGTCAACCACTTCCTGGTCGGGCTGACCCTGCTGGTCGTGAACTACGGCGTGCACCGGCTGTTCACCTGGGCGGTGTATCCGCCGCTGCAGGAGGCGATCCGCGCGCTGCCGTACGCGGTCGAGCTGTTCCTCTGCGTGCTGGTGGCCGACCTGGTGCAGTACTGGATGCACCGCACCTACCACGAGGTGCCGCTGCTGTGGCGCTTCCACGCCGTGCACCACAGCACGCGTGTGCTGGACTGGATGGCCGGCTCGCGCATGCACCTGTTCGAGGTGGTGGCCACGCGCGTCGGCATCCTCGGCGTGCTGTACGTGCTGGGCTTCGACAAGGCCGTGCTCGACGGCTACATCATCATCGTCGGCTTCCACGCCGTGCTGAACCACGCCAACGTCAGCCTGCCGTGGGGGCCGCTGAAGTACGTCATCGTCACGCCGGACTTCCATCACTGGCACCACAGCTCGGACCGCGCGGCGCTCGACCGCAACTACGCCGTGCACTTCGCCTTCCTCGACTACCTCTTCGGCACGGCGGTGAAGTCCGACCGCCGCTTTCCCGAGAAATACGGCGTGCTCGGCGAGGAGATGCCGGCGGGGTTCGTCGGCCAGCAGGTCTACCCCTTCACGCACCGTGGCCGCTGAAATGCGCGTGCTGTCCGTCATCCCGCCGATGACGCAGCTCAACACGCCCTACCCGTCCACGGCGTACCTGACCGGGTTCCTGCGCGAGCGCGGCGTGGATGCGCGCCAGGAGGACCTGGCGCTGGCGCTGGTGCTCGAGCTGTTCTCGCCTTTGGGCCTCGACGCGATCCGCGCGCGCTGCGAGGCGCTGGCCGAGCGGGCGCGCTCGCGGCAGGTGCGCAACTTCCTCGCGCATTTCGACCGCTATCGCGCCACCGTCTCTGCGGCGATCGCGTTCCTGCAGGGCTCGGATCCGACCATCGGCCATCGCATCGCCGGGCGCGGCTTCCTGCCCGAAGGCCGGCGCTTCGAATCGCTCGACGTGTTCATCGCCGGCGATCAGGGCAAGGATCCGCTGGCCTGGGCCTTCGGCGCGCTTGGCACGCACGACCGCGCGCGGCACCTGGCGACGCTGTACCTGAACGACCTCGCCGACGTGCTGCGTGATGCGGTGGACGAGCGTTTCGAGTTCGTGCGCTACGGCGAGTCGCTGGCGCAGAGCCAGGCCTCGTTCGATCCGCTGGCCGCCGCGCTGGCCGCGCCGGCCAACCTGATCGACGAGACCCTGCAACGGCTGACGCGCGAAGCCCTGGCCCGCCACAAGCCGCGCCTGGTGCTGCTGAGCGTGCCCTTCCCCGGCTCGGTCTACGGCGCCTTCCGCATCGCCCAGGCTGTGAAGGCGCACGATCCCTCGATCGTGACCGTGCTCGGCGGGGGTTTCGTCAACACCGAGCTGCGCGAGCTGGCCGAGCCGCGCGTGTTCGACTACTTCGATTACGTGACGCTCGACGCGGGCGAACGGCCGCTGCTGGCGCTGTTCGAGCACCTGGATGGCAAGCGGCCGCGCGAACGCCTGGTGCGCACCTTCCTTAAAAAGGGGACAGAACTATTTTCCGGTAGCGGCGTGGAAAATAGTTCTGTCCCCATTTTTGTGGATTGCGCCGAGCCGGACGTACCGTTCAACCAGGCCGGCACGCCGACCTGGGCCGGCTTGCCGCTGCACTCCTATCTTTCCGTGCTCGACATGCTGAACCCGATGCACCGGCTGTGGTCGGACGGGCGCTGGAACAAGCTGACCGTCGCTCATGGTTGTTACTGGAAGAAGTGCAGCTTCTGCGACGTGAACCTCGACTACATCTCGCGCTACGACATGGCCACGGCCACCGTGCTGGCCGACCGCATCGACAAGATCGTCACCGAGACCGGCCAGACCGGCTTTCACTTCGTTGACGAAGCCGCGCCGCCCAAGGGCCTGAGGGCGCTCGCCGCTGAAATCAACAGGCGCGGCACGGCGATCTCGTGGTGGGGCAACATCCGCTTCGAGAAGACCTTCACGCCGGCGCTGTGCCGGCAGCTCGCCGACAGCGGCTGCATCGCGGTGTCGGGCGGGCTCGAGGTCGCGCACGACCGCCTGCTCGCGCTGATGAAGAAGGGCGTGACGGTCGAGCAGGTCGCGCGCGTGACCCGCGCCTTCACCGACGCCGGGATCCTGGTTCACGCCTACCTGATGTACGGCTTCCCGACGCAGACCGTGCAGGACACGGTGGACGCGCTCGAGTACGTGCGCCAGCTGTTCGCGCACGGCTGCCTGCAGAGCGGCTTCTGGCACCGCTTCACCTGCACCGTGCACTCGCCGGTGGGCAAGGATCCGGCGGCCTACGGCATCACGCTCAAGCCCCTTCCCGCCGGCGGCTTCGCGAAGAACGACGTCGGCTTCGACGACCCGACCGGCGCCGACCACGACGCGCTCGGCGTGGCGCTGAACAAGGCGCTGTACAACTACATGCACGGCCTCGCGCTCGACGAGGACGTGCGCAGCTGGTTCGGCCGCGGCGCGCCGAAGCCGCGGGTGCCGAAGAGCTTCGTCGCGAAAGCGCTCGTGTAGAGTCGCGCCATGACCCCTGAGCACTTCGACGTCATCATCGTCGGCGCCGGCCTGTCCGGCGTCGGCGGCGCCTGCCATCTCATCCGCAACTGCCCCGGCAAGACCTACGCGGTGCTCGAGATGCGCGAGGCCATGGGTGGCACCTGGGACCTGTTCCGCTATCCGGGCGTGCGCTCCGACTCGGACATGTTCACGCTCGGCTACGCCTTCCGGCCGTGGACCGCGGCCAAAGCCATCGCCGACGGGCCTGACATCCTCGAGTACATCAACGCCACCGCGCGCGAGTACGGCGTGGACCGCCACATCCGTTACGGCCACAAGGTCACGCGCGCCGCGTGGTCGAGCATGGATGCGCTGTGGACGGTGGAGGCCGAGCGCGGCCCGGGCAAGGAGCCCGCGCGCCTCACCTGCAACTTCCTCTACATGGCGGCCGGCTACTACGACTACGACGCGGGCTACCTGCCGGCCTTCGCCGGCGCCGAACGCTTCGAGGGCCGCATCGTGCATCCGCAGAAGTGGACGCCGGACGTGGACTACGCCGCCAAACGGGTCATCGTCATCGGCAGCGGCGCCACCGCCATCACCTTGGTACCGGAGCTGGCGAAGACCGCCGCGCACGTGACCATGCTGCAGCGCTCGCCGAGTTACATCGTGAGCCTGCCGGCGCAGGACGTGATCGCCAACTTCGCGCGCCGCTGGCTGGGGCCGAAGCTGGCCTACGCCATCGCACGCTGGAAGAACGTGCTGCACTCGCAGCTGTTCTACTGGCTCGCGCGCAACTGGCCGCGCGCGTTCAAGGCGCTGGTGAACCTCGGCATCCGCGCCGAGCTGGGCAAGGACTACGACGTCGCACCGCACTTCACGCCGCCCTACGCGCCCTGGGACCAGCGCCTGTGCCTGGTGCCCGACGCCGACCTGTTCGTGGCGCTGCGCGAGGGCCGCGCCTCGATGGTCACCGACCAGATCGACACCTTCACCGAGACCGGCATCCGCCTGAAATCGGGGCGCGAGCTCGCCGCCGACCTGATCGTGACCGCCACCGGCCTCAACTTGTTGTTACTCGGCGGCGCGCAGCTCAGCGTGGACGGCGTGGCGCTGGATCCGCCGAAGACCATGGCCTATCGCGGCATGATGGTCAGCGACGTGCCGAACATGGCGTTCGCGGTCGGCTACACCAACGCCTCGTGGACGCTGAAGTGCGACCTGGTCGCCGGGTTCACCTGCCGGCTGCTCAACCACATGGAGAAGCACGGCTACCGCCAGTGCACGGCCCGGCGCACCGACCCGGACATCCGCGGGGAGCCGATCATCGATTTCTCCTCGGGCTACGTGCAGCGCTCGATCGCCGGCTTCCCCAAGCAGGGCTCGAAGGCGCCGTGGCGGCTGCACCAGAACTACGCCCGCGACCTGCTGACGCTACGCTTTGGCTCGCTCGACGACGGCGCGCTGGAATTCAGGAGCCCCCGATGACCCCTGCCACACCGATGCTGGCCCCCGTGATTGCCCTGGTCCTGTGGACCTTCGTGATGTGGGCCTGGATGTACGCCACGCGCATTCCCGCGATCATCCGCATGCGCATGCGGTTCGACCCCAGCCTGCCGCGCGGCCAGCAGATGAACGAGCTGCCGCCGCAGGTGCGCTGGAAGGCCGACAACTACAACCACCTGTTCGAGCAGCCGACGCTGTTCTACGCGGTGGCGCTGGTGCTGGCCGTGCTCGACGACCACTCGGCCCTGGCGATCGTCCTGGCCTGGGCCTACGTCGCGCTGCGCGCGATCCACAGCCTGTGGCAGGCCATGGTCAACATCATCCCGGTGCGCTTCTACCTGTTCGCGGCCTCGTCGCTGGTGCTGTTCGCGCTCACCGTCAAGGCGGCGCTACAGGTGTTTTAGTCGGCAAAGGATTGCCGACCTACATGGACTGCATGGACTACCGCGACCAGGCGCTCAAGCTCTACCCGCACCTGTGCGGGCGCTGCGGACGGGCGTTCACGTTCTCGAACCTGCACGAGCTGACGGTCCACCATCGCGACCACAACCACGACAACAACCCGGCCGACGGCAGCAACTGGGAGCTGCTGTGCATCTACTGCCACGACAACGAGCACCAGAAGCAGCTCGAGGCGCAGCAGCGCGGCACGCCGGCACGCCCGGCCGAGCGCAAAGTTGCGACCGGCAACCCGCTGGCCGACCTCAAGGCGCTGTTCGACAAAGGTCGCAAGTAGTACGGACGGCGGGCCACAAAAGCGGCACGGCGGAAGGCAGCGGCGAGGCGACGCCGGGTCTAGTGTGTCGCCATGGACTCAGGAACCCCGGTTGCCGGCCTGCTCGCCGGCCTGATGCTGGCGGTGCCCGGCGCGCACGCGACGCCGAAGGCCCCGCCGGCGCCGGCGTTCACCCAGACCGACGCCTCGGCCTGGCTGAACTCCGCGCCGCTGACCTGGGCCGGCCTGCGCGGCACGGTAACGCTGCTCGAGTTCTGGACCTTCGACTGCCGCAACTGCTATCGCACCATCCCGTGGCTGCTCACGCTCGAGCCGCGCTACCGGGCGCGCGGCTTCCGCATCGTCAGCATCCACACGCCGGAGTTCGCCCACGAGCGCGTGCGCGCCAACGTCGAGGCGCGGCTGCGCGAGCTCGGCGTCGGCTACCCGGTCATGCTCGACAACGACTTCGGCTACTGGAACGCGCTCGGCAACAAGTACTGGCCGGCGTTCTACCTGGTGGACCGCCACGGCCGCCTGCGCTCGCAGTTCGTCGGCGAGACCCACGTGCGCGAGGGCAACGCCGTGGCGATGGAGGCGGCGATCGAGGCGCTGCTGGCCGAGCCGTAACCGAACTGTCGCCGCGGCGTCACACGGCGCGGCTACCTTGCATTGGGAGCGCTCCCTAACGGCTCTCCCCCCGGATGGAGCTCCAAGCCATCCGCCTGGCCCCGGCCTCCCTGCCGGGGCTATTTTTTTGTCAGCACTGCGAGTCGCGCGATTCCTCGTCCTTCAGGCGCGCTTCGATCTCCTCGCGCGTCCACAGCCGGCCGCGGCCGATGCCTTCGCACTCGCGCGCCGTCCGGTCCCACTCGCGCCTCGTCATGTTCTCCCGCCAGAACGGGAAGGTGCGGCACTGCCCCGGCCGCGCGGCGTAGACCGAACAGCGCGCACCGTCGAGGAACAGGCAGTCCTGCGTCGGGTGGCGCAGGTGCCAGAACCCGTTGGTCTTCGAACAGTAGCGGCGCGTGAAGGCGCTGGTGCGCAGTTTCAGGTGCGCGGCCAGACGGCGGCGCTCGGCGAGCGTCACGTAGACCCACGAGGGCTTGCCGTGGCGCGCGCGGCAGCACTCGCCGCAGCCGGTGCATTCGAAGCGCAGGCCCTTGGCGTAGAGGTCAGGGTTCATTCGCAGGGGCCGCCTTCGCGCCGAACTTCTCGACCAGGAAGTCCACGAACACGCGCACCTTCGGCGCCAGGAAGCGCGACGGCAGGTAGACCGCGTACAGGCTCGAGCCCGCCTCGATCTCCCAGTCTTCGAGCACGGCGCGCAGCTTGCCCTCGCGGATGTCCTTGCCGGCGATGTAACCCGGCAGCAGCGTGAGCCCCGCGCCGTTGAGCGCGAGGTCGTGCAGCGCTTCGACCGTGTTCGATTGCAGGCTGCCGTGCACCGGCACGGTCACGGCGTCGCCGGCGCGCACGAAATGCCACTCGGGGCCCTGGCCCGGCACCGGGAAGGTCAGGCAGTTGTGGCGCGTCAAGTTGGCCGGATGTGTCGGCACGCCTTCGCGCTCCAGGTATTCGGGCGAGCCGCACAGGTGCCAGCGCACGCGGCGCAGCTCGCGCGCCACCACGTTCGGCGGCAGCGCGCGCGCGATGCGGATGGCGACGTCGTAGCCCTCCTCGGCCAGATCCACCACGCGGTTGGAGGCGTTCAGGTCGATCTGGATGTCGGGGTAGCGCTCGAAGAACTCGCGCAGGATGGGACCGAGGCGCGAGGTGGCGAAGGTCACCGGCGCCGTCACGCGCAACTGGCCGCGCGGCGCGGCCTGCAGCTGCGCGATGGCGGTCTTGGAGTTTTCGACCTCCTCGACGATGCGCGCGCAGTGCTCGTAATAGGCGGTGCCGGCTTCCGTGAGCGACAGCTTGCGCGTGCTGCGGTTGAGCAGCCGCACGCCCAGGGCCTGTTCCAGCTTGGCGACGTGCTTGCTGGCGACAGAACTGGTCACCCCCAGGCGCCGGGCAGCGCCGGCGAAGCTGCCGGCCTTCACCACCCGGGCGAAGGTGACCATGTAAGCCAGATCTTCCATAGGCTTAGATTCGTTCCTTTCCGGAACGAATCATATGCCTCTTGCCCCACTTATCAAACTATTGGAACGGAGTAGCTTGGAGCATGCCCGCAGATGGGTAACCCATAACCGGGGACTGAAATGAGCCACTTCGACGAGCTGTTCCACATCGAGATCGACCTGCCTGAGCTGGGCGACCGGCCCGCGCCGACGCCGCACTACGGCCCGGCGGACCGCAACGAACTGGCCTTCGCGCTGGCGCTGGCGACCGGCGACATCCCGGCCAACTCGCCCACGATCGACCAGGACCAGGCCGCGTGAGCTCTCGCGTCGATAGTGGGGCGCGGCGCATTGCGTTCCGTTTCGGCCTTACCGGCCGGCGCTGGGGCGAGACCGGACCCGTCGTGCTGCTCCTCCACGGCCGCGAGTCCGCGCCCCGGCGTTTTGAACAACTGGTCGAGCCGCTGGTGGCGGCCGGGCGGCAGGTGATCGAGCTGGACGATCCCACCGACGTCGAGGCGAGCAACGACGCCCGCGTGGCCGAGTACGCGGCCGCGATCAGCGAAGCGGCTGTCGAGATTCCCCAGCTCGAGTCCGTGCTGGCGCACGGGCTGGGCGCGGCAGCGGCGGCGCAGGCGCTACCACGCGGACTGCCGGTGGAGCAGCTGGCGGCTTAGGCCGGGCGCGTCCATCTAGACGGGATCCGCTTCAAGCGTGATGGCCAGCGACTTTAGCGGAGCGAGGTATTCCTCGACGGTCAGCAGGCCCATGCACGGCATGGCGCCCTTGCGCAGCGGCGTGCCGGCCGCGAGCTTGTTCGCCAGCGCGAGCGACGCGCCGCAGGGCACGAACGGCCCGTCGTTGTGCTCGACCAGCAGGTGCCAGCGCCGCGTCGCCGGCTCGCCGTCGCGGCCGAGGCCCTCCATCTGCACGAACATGCCGCCCTTGTCGCTGATCCACGGCTCGAGCCGGCGGCTGATGCGGTTCAGCGGCCCGGCCAGCCGGCTCATGCCGGGCAGCACGCCGGCCTTGACCAGGCCGGCGCAGGCCCACAACGAGAGATGGCCGGCGTCGCTGGCAAACCCCGCGTGGAAGCTCACCGTCCTCACGCCCGGGTAGCGCGCGGGAAACAGCTCGAGGTCCGGCACGTCGACGCTGCCGAGCAGGCGCTCGCCCACCGGCTCGGGAAAACGATGCCGCGTGAGGTCGAGCCAGCCGTGGGTGTCGGTCCAGGTGCCGTCCTCGAGCCGGCGGATCGGCTTGCCGCAGTAGCCGAAGATGCCCTGCACCGTCGCCAAGCCCGGCGCGCGGGCGCCCGAGCTGATGCCGGCGCGAATCGCATGCAGCTCGCTGAACGCGGGCAGGTACCGGTCGACGACGGCCGACGACAGCGCCGGCACCGAGCTCGCGCCACTGACCACGGTCACGCGCGCGCCCATCGCCGCGGTGTCTAGCGCCTTGATGCCGCCGACGAAGGCGCGCCCGTCGGCGAGGTCGATGTAGTTGGCGCCGGCCAGGATCGCGGCCGCGGCGACACCGTAGCCCTGGCCCTGGAACGGGCCGGCGGTGTGGATGACGAGGTTCACGCGCCGCGCGCCCAGGGTTTCGGCCAGGTTCGGCCCGTCGGCGTCCAGCTGGACGGCGCTGCGCGCGCGCAACCCGAGGGCCTTGGCCGTGTGGCGCGCCTTGTCGAGGTCGCGGCCGCCGATCAGCACGCGCGAAGCGCCGGTCCTCGCCAGCTCGGCCGCGATGCGCGCCCCGAAGAAGCCGTACCCGCCGAGGACGAGCACGGTGTGCATCATGGGGAGGGGCTTGCGGGCATTCCGGGCAGCTTACGACGCGCAAAAAAAACGGGGCGCCGTGGCGCCCCGTGGCACGTCAGGGGGTTCAGCCGAGCTGCCGGTGCGCCATCTTGGTCATGTCGAACATGTTGACCTGGCCCTTGGTCTTGCACACCGCGCCGAGGGCTTCGTCGGTCTTGATCATCCGCGGGTTGCTCTTCGACTGGAGCTTGTTCCGCCGGATGTAACGCCACAGCTTGCTCACCATCTCGGTGCGGGTGACCGGTCCCGATCCGACGACTGCCGCGAGCTTGGCGCTCGGGGTGAGTGGCTTCCAGAACTTCGACCGCGGGTTTCTCCTGCGCTTCATGTGCCTACCTCCTTGGGCCGGCTGAGAGATTTATGCCGGCGATAAAGAAAAACGGGGACAACAAGTCCCCGTTCGTCTGAAATGAATCGCGCCCACGGGCGCTCCTACAAGACATGGTCATTCCCAGCTCAGCGCCCCGCCCGTCTGGTACTCGGTCACGCGGGTCTCGAAGAAGTTCTTCTCCTTCATGAGGTCCATCACCTCGCTCATCCACGGGAACGGGTTCTCGGCGCCGGGGTACAGCTGCTTGATGCCGATCTGCGAGCAGCGCCGGTTGGCGATGAACTTCAGGTACTCGTTGAACTGTCCAGCGTTGAGGCCCAGCACTCCCCGGGGCATGGTGTCGTGCGCGTAACGGATCTCGAGGTTGGTGGCCTCGTCGATCATGTGCCGCACCTCTTCCTGGAACTGCGCGGTCCACAGGTGCGGGTTCTCGATCTTGATCTGGTTGATCACGTCGATGCCGAAGTTCATGTGCATCGACTCGTCGCGCATGATGTACTGGATCTGCTCGCTGGTTCCGACCATCTTGTTGCGGCGGCCGAAGCTCAGCAGCTGCACGAAGCCGACGTAGAAGAAGATCCCCTCGAACACCACGTAGAACGCGATCATGTCGCGCAGGAAACGCTGGTCGTTCTCCGGCGTGCCGGTGTGGAAGTTCTGGTCGGCCAGCGACTGCGTGAAAGGCAGGGACCACGCGGCCTTGTCGTGGATCGACGGGATCTCGCGGTACATGTTGAACACTTCGGCCTCGTCCAGGCCCAGCGACTCGATGCAGTACTGGTAGGCGTGGGTGTGGATCGCCTCCTCGAAGGCCTGGCGCAGCAGGTACTGGCGGCACTCGGGGTTGGTCAGGTGGCGGTAGACCGCCAGGACGAGATTGTTGGCGACCAGCGAGTCGGCAGTGCTGAAGAAGCCCAGCGAGCGCTTGATGATGGTGCGCTCGTCCTCGGTCAGGCCCTTGGGGTCCTGCCACAGCGCGATGTCGGCGGCCATCTGGATTTCCTGCGGCATCCAGTGGTTGTTGCAGGCGTCGAGGTACTTCTTCCAGGCCCATTCGTACTTGAACGGCACCAGCTGGTTCAGGTCGGCGCGGCAGTTGATGATCTTCTTGTCGTCCACCTGGATGCGGCGCGCGCCCATCTCGAGCGACTCGAGGCCGGTCGCGCCGGCGATCGGCGGCGGCACCAGCGCGAACTCGCGCGCCCGCGCGGTCGGCACGGCGTTCGGGTCCGGGTGCACTTCGGTGTGCAGCGCCAGCCGGCCGACTGCGGCCGCGGGCGCGGCGGCCTCGCCACCGAACGCCGGCGGAACGCGGCTGTACTTCGTGCCCGGCGCGTCCGAGGTCGGGGCCGTGGTCGTTGGTGTGTCTTCCCAGGTCAACATGTCTATCTCCTCAACCGCCGCCCGCTTCTCGCGAGCGGCGCTGCTCCATTCCTTTCAGTTCATGCGTGATGCGCGGCCCACGGTGTGCTCGGCCAGCATCTTGTCGTTGGCCGTGCGCATGCCGCGTTTCAGGCTCTCGCAAACCCGCTCGATCTCCTCGATGCACAACGTGCGGAAAGAATCGATCTCGGCGTCATTCGTCAGGTAGGCCAGCTGGAAGCCGGCTTCCACGACGCCCATCGGGGCAAATTTGCTGCCGCCCGTCTTGGGTGCAATGACCTTGGTCTTGAACAGGTTCATCCGATCGCTCTCCCGATGTGGAGGGTTTTCTCTACTACTGGCACGCCTCACAGTCCGGATCGGTGATGGAGCAGACCTTCGCCCCGCTCACGTCACCGGCTGCTGCGGCGTGCCCATTTCCATTGCTGTGCCCGTTCAACGGCGCCGCCGCGTACGCGGCCGGCTCGGCCACCGCCTTGGCGTGCGCGCCGTTGCCATTCGACTTGCCGGCCACCTTGTTCAGGCGGTCGTCGTCGATGGTGGTCTTCTCGGCGTGCGTGGCGCCCAGCGTGCGCAGGTAATAAGTGGTCTTGAGGCCGCTCACCCAGGCGTGCTTGTACAGCTCGTCGAGCTTCTTGCCGCTGGGCTGCTTCATGTACAGGTTCAGCGACTGGGCCTGGTCGATCCACTTCTGGCGGCGCGAGCCCGCGTCCACCAGGCGCCTGGCGTCGACCTCGAAGGCACACTTGTAAAGGTCCTTCAGGTCCTGCGGGATGCGGTCGATCTTCTCGACCGAGCCGTCGTAGTACTTGAGGTCGTGCACCATCACCTCGTCCCACAGCCCGAGCTTCTTGAGGTCGCCGACCAGGTACTGGTTGATGACGGTGAAGTCGCCGGACAGGTTCGACTTGACGTACAGGTTCTGGTACGTCGGCTCGATCGACTGCGACACGCCGGTGATGTTGGCGATGGTCGCGGTCGGGGCGATGGCCATGGTGTTGCTGTTGCGCATGCCGACGGTCTGCACGCGCGTGCGCAGCGCTTCCCAGTTGAACGCGCCGCTGGTGCTCGTGTCCTGCTTCAGGTACTTGCTGTCGGGGCCGCGCTCCCTGGCCAGCAGCTTGATCGAGTCCACCGGCAGGATGCCCTGGCTCCACAGCGAGCCCTTGAAGCTCTTGTAGGCGCCGCGCTCCTCGGCCAGGTCGGTCGAGGCCTTGATCGCGAAGTAGCTGACTGCCTCCATCGACACGTCGGCGAACTTGATGGCCTGGTCCGATTCGTACGGGAAGCGCAGCTGGTACAGCGCGTCGTTGAAGCCCATGATGCCGAGGCCCACCGGGCGGTGCATCAGGTTCGAGGCGCGCGCGGTGTCGACCGAGTAGTAGTTGTACTCGATGACGTTGTCGAGCATGCGCATCGCCGTGCTGACGGTCTTCTCGAGCTTGCGCAGGTTCAGCTTGCCCTCAGTGATGTGCGCGGCGAGGTTCACGCTGCCCAGGTTGCAGACCGCGATCTCCTTGCCGGCCCTGGTGTTGAGCGTGATCTCGGTGCACAGGTTGGAGCTGTGCACCACGCCGACGTGCTGCTGCGGCGAGCGCAGGTTGCACGGGTCCTTGAACGTGACCCACGGATGCCCGGTTTCGAACAGCATCGACAGCATCTTGCGCCACAGCTGCTGCGCGGGCATGCGCTTGTGGTTCCTGATCTTGCCGGCGTCGGCCAGCCGCTCGTACTCGGTGTAGCGCGCCTCGAAGGCCGCGCCCATCAGGTCGTGCAGGTCCGGCGTGTCCTCGGGCGAGAACAGCGTCCACGGGCCGTCTTCCATCACGCGCTTCATGAACAGGTCCGGCACCCAGTTGGCCGTGTTCATGTCGTGCGTGCGGCGGCGGTCGTCGCCGGTGTTCTTGCGCAGGTCGAGGAACTCCTCGACGTCGCGGTGCCAGGTCTCGAGGTAACCGAAGACCGCGCCCTTGCGCTTGCCGCCGTTGTGCGCGAGCCCGGAGGCCGTCATGTACGACTCGTCGCCCTCGACCTTGAGATCGAGCACGAAGGGCTTGGGCTCGATGGATTTCACTGAGCGCACGCGCGAGTACACGCAGCCCTGGAAGGTGATCCAGTTGCGCTTGGTCAACGCCTTGCAGCCCACCAGGCTTGCCACTTCGGGCACGGCGGGAATGCGCAGGTCATACGCCTTGGTCGTACCCGCGAACGTGGCCAGCGAGCCGTCGGACCGGCGCCCGGTGTGGCCGTTCTCGCGCTCGCGATACTGGCCGGCGACCGGCACTCCCAGGCGCAGCATCTGGTAGCGCAGCCCATCCACCAGCGGCCGCGAGGTGTTGGTGAAGTAAATCTCCTTGCCGCGCGAGACTCCGCCGTCCGTTTCGAGCAAGCCGCGGATCAGCGCGAGCGCCTGCGGACGCGGCAGGTGCGAGAAACGCCGCGCGATGCGTTTGCGACCCTGGCCGTCGTACAGGTCTTCGTGCGTGAACGGCAGGGTCGGCGCGCCGGCACCGGCGATGCGGCCGGTGGTTGCGTCCTTGACCACGCCGCGGCCCGACGCCCAGTGGATCTGGCCGTAGTTCTCGCCCCGCCCGGTCTCCCAGAAATGGATGCCGCGCGCGGTGAGGTACTCGCGCACGAACGGCAGGTGGCCGTCGCGCTGCGGATTGCCCGACACGCCCCATTCAAAGCCGTCCTTGGACAGGTGGCCGTCGCCGAGCAGGATGCCGTAGAGGCGCGCGTCGTCCTCGGCCAGGCCGGGCACGTTCACGACCTCGGTCGGGATGACCTGGGCCACGTAATCGCCGGCCTTCAACTCCCCGGCATCCACCCACTCAGGCCCGACCTTGCCCTTCTCGATCCAGGCCAGCGTGCGCTCGCAGGACTGCTCCCGCGGAACGCCACGCAACGCGTAGAACGGATGGCCGGCGGTGACCTGGAGCGGCTCGATCGAATGCTTGACGTCGATCTCGACCATCGGATCGCGCTGGTTGTAGATGAATTTCTCCGTCACCTCGCGGTACGTGCCGCTGATGCCGATCACGAGCTCGCCCGGCTCCACGTCGCGAATCGCCTTGACGCCGTTCGCCGTGTAGACCGGCGTGTCGGGCGCAAAGCACTGATTCACCGCCACGGCGGTGTCGTTGGCGACCTTCATGAACGGCACAACTCCATTCGACTTGCCGTTGGTGCCCTTGATGTAGGCGCCCATGCCGCGCACCGGCGTCCAGTCGTTGCCCAGGCCGCCGGCAAACTTGCTGAGCATCGCGTTGTCGTGGATCGCGCCGAAGATGCCGTGCAGGTCGTCCGGCACGGTGGTCAGGTAGCAGCTCGACAGCTGCGGGCGCAGCGTGCCCGAGTTGAACAGCGTCGGCGTGCTCGACATGAAGTCGAACGACGACAGCAGCGTGTAGAACTCGATGGCGCGGCCTTCGCGGTCCACTTCGTTGATCGCCAGGCCCATCGCCACGCGCATGAAGAAGGCCTGCGGCAGCTCGAAGCGCACCTTGTGCGAGTGGATGAAGTAGCGGTCGTACAGGGTCTGCAGGCCGAGGTAGTCGAACTTCATGTCGCGCTCGGGCAGCAGCGCGCGACCGAGGCGATCGAGGTCGTACGAGGCCAGCTTGGCGTCGAGCAGCTCGAGCCTGGCGCCGCGGTGGATGTACTCGCGGAAGTACTCCGGGTACAGGCCCTTCATCTCCTCGAAGGTCGGCCGGGTCTCGGCCAGGCCGAGGAACTTCAGCGCCTCGTGGCGCAGCGCGTCCTGCAGCAGGCGCGCCGACACGTAGGTGTAGTTCGGCTCCTTCTCGATCATCGCGCGCGAGGCCATGACCAGCGCGTCGGCCACGCTCTTTTCCGGCACGCCGTCGTACAGGTCGCGCAGCGCGGCCGCGACCACGGCTTCCGCATCCACGCCGGACAGCCCGTCGCAGGCCTCGGTCGCCACGCGGCGCATGCGCTCGACGTTGAGCGCAACGACGTTGCCGTCGTCGAGCTTGACCGTCAGCGCCGGGCCGGCGGGCTGCCGCGTCGCCGGCTTGGCGGCGGCCTCGGCGGCGCGCTCCTGGGAGCGGCGCTCGCGGTAGATCACGTAGTCGCGCGCGACCTTGTGCTCGCCGGTGCGCATCAGCGCCAGCTCGACTTGGTCCTGGATGTCCTCGATGTGGATGGTGCCGCCGCCCGACACGTGGCGGGTCAGCGCGTTGACGACCTGCGCGGTCAGTTCCTCGACTTTCTCGCGCACGCGCGAACTTTCGGCCGCGGTGCCGCCTTCCACGGCCAGGAAGGCCTTGGTCATCGCAATGGCGATCTTCGACGCGTCGAAACCCGTGACCTTGCCGTTGCGCCGGATCACCTTGATGGTTCCGGGCGCGGTCGCCGCCACTTCCGCGGGCTCGGTGGCCTCGGGAACGTTGGGCAGGCGCAGGGTTTCGGGAGTGGTTGTAGTGGTGTGCATGTTCGTTATGGCTCCCCCAGCTAAATCTGATACTTACCCGCTATATCTCTAGAAACTCCGTAGTCGTGCAGGGAGACTCCCGGAGCATGCCGAACACAATATATTGGGTCGTGAAGGGCGTCAAACCCCTACAGGTATTGATTAAGTGTTGCCAAAGGGGGGCAAAAACCTGTGGATAAGCTGTAGCGAAATCAGCGGTTTGGAAGGGGAGTTTTTGGCTGGTCACGGCTTGGTCCACAGCCCCTTCCTTATTAGGGCGTCAGCCGACGAACGGCACCTCGCGTTAGCATTCGCGTCCTATGCCCGCTGCCCTTTTGCCCGTCCTCATGGCCGGTGGTTCCGGCACGCGCCTGTGGCCGCTGTCGCGCGAGCTTTATCCCAAGCAGCTGCTCAAGCTGACCAACGACAAGAGCCTGCTGCAGAACACCGCGCTGCGCGCCATGAAGATTCCCGGCGCGCTGCCGCCGGTGGTGATCTGCGGCGAGCCCCACCGCTTCCTGGTCGCCGAGCAGCTGCGCGAGATCGGCCTGACCGGCGTGCGCATCATCCTCGAGCCCGAGGGGCGCAACACCGCGCCGGCCGCGACCATCGCGGCGCTGAAGGCGGCCCAGAAGCACGGCGCCGACACCCAGGTGCTGCTGATGTCGGCCGACCAGGCCATGGCGCGCGAGGCCGCCTTCGTGCGCGCGGTGCAGGTGGCGCGGCCGGCGGCGCGCGGCCGCATCGTGACCTTCGGCATCAAGCCGACCCGCCCCGAGACCGGCTACGGGTACTTGAAAGCAGGACCGCCGCTCAAGAGCGGCGGCGGGAAGGCCGGCAAGCCGCTGAAAGCCGATGGCGCTTCGATCAAAGGCGCGCTGAAGGTGGCTGCCTTCATCGAAAAACCCGATGCGAAGAAGGCCGCGCGCTTCCTGAAGGCGGGAGGCTATTACTGGAACGGCGGGTTGTTCCTGTTCGAGGCGCGCCAGCTGATCAAGGAAGTGCGGCGCCTCGAGCCGGCCATGCTGGCGGCCTGCGAGCAGGCCCTGGCCAAGGCCCATCGCGACCTGGACTTCATCCGCCTCGACGCCGAATCGTTTCGCAAGGCGCGCAAGGAGTCCATCGACTACGCCGTGATGGAACGGACCCGCGACATCGCCCTGGTGCCGCTGGACGCCGGCTGGGACGACGTCGGCACCTGGAGCTTCCTCGGCAACCTGCCGCCGACCGACAAGCGCGGCCGCAACTTCACGCGCGGCGACGTCTGGCTGCAGGACGTGAAGAACTCGCTGATCCACGCCGAAGGCCGGCTGGTGGCGGCGGTCGGCATCTCCGACCACATCGTGGTCGAGACCCGCGACGCGGTGCTGGTCACCACGCGCGACCGCGCCCAGGACGTCAAGAAGATCGTCGAGTCGCTGAAGGCCGCCAAGCGGCCCGAGGCGCAGGACCACCCCAAGGTCTACCGGCCGTGGGGCTGGTACGACTCGGTGGCCTCCGGCGAGCGCTTCCAGGTCAAGCGCATCGGCGTCAAGCCCGGGCAGAAGCTCAGCTTGCAGATGCACCACAAGCGCGCCGAACACTGGATCGTGGTCAAGGGCACCGCGCGCGTGACCTGCGACGACAAGGTGTTCGACCTGCACGAGAACCAGTCCACCTTCATCCCGCTCGGCGCCAGGCACCGCCTGGAGAACGCGACGCCCGACCCGCTCGAGATCATCGAGGTGCAGTCGGGCTCGTACCTGGGCGAGGACGACATCGTGCGATTCGAGGATGTGTACGGGCGAGCGGGGAAAAGTTAGGACGGCTTGGCGGGCTTGAGGGTAGGATGGCCCCCAATAACAAGAAGGTGGCAACGGGAGCTAGGGGGCATCATGCGTAATCGCGGGCGGGGACTCCCGTACGGGACGCTGTTCATCGTGGCATTCGCGCTGGCGGCGCCGGCGCGGGCGGCCGACGAGCTGCAGCTGCCTCCGGTCCAGATCGAGAGCGCCGGCGGCGCGACCAACTGGAACAGCACGATCATGTCGCTCGAGCGCGTCGGCTTCACCGACGGCTTCACGCTCGAGGGCAGCCAGGGCACGCGGCGGCTGTTCCTGCCGCTGCCGCCCGGAGTGCCGGTGTCGCGCGCGCAGCTGGCCTTCGACATCGAGTTCGGCGAGCTGCTGATCCCGGAGAGCTCGCTGCAGGTCCGCGTCAACGACACCATCCGCACCGCCGCGCGCCGCGGCGCCAGCGGCACCACGCGCCGCGTCGAGATCCCGCTGACCGCGCTCGACCTCGAGAAGAACTTCGTCGAGCTCGAGGTCGACTACTCGCTGTTCGTGCACCCCGACGTATGCCTGTCGCAGAAACTCGTCGGCGCCTACGCCCACCTGACGCCCGGGTCCGGCCTGCAGGTCGTGGCCAGGGACCGCCTGCCGCGGACGGTGCAGGCCGCGCTGTCGCTGCTGCCGCGCGAGGTCATCGTCGCGGCGCCGCTGTCCCGCCTCGACGCCGACCAGTTCCAGGCGCTGTTCCACCTGGCGACCGCGCTGTTCCGGCTCGGCCACAAGGTCGCCTACGACGACCTGCCGGCCAGCGGCACCACGCGCGCACACATCGTCATGGCGCCGGCCAGCCAGTACTTGAGCGGCGGCGCGCCGCTCGCCGGGCCGGCCAACCTGCGGCTGCTGCAGTCGCGCGACGGCGCCTTCATCCTGGTCGACGCCACGCGGCCGCTGGCCGCGACGGCGATGCTGCGCAAGCCGTGGCGCGAGGCCGCCGGCGGCGCCGAGATCGACGTCGCCGACGTCGGCGCCTGGCCGCAGCTGCGCGAGGCCGAGGACATCATCCGCCTCAAGCGCCTGGGCTTCGACGACAGCGAGCGGCTGTTCAGCTTCTCGAGCCAGTGGGACATCCCGCTGCCGTTCGGCCCGATGGGCATCAGCCAGCGCCCGGCGCGCGCCTCGCTCGAGATCTACGGGCCGCGCGTGGCCGAGATCCGCGGCCCGACCTTCATCTCGGTGTTCTTCAATGATCGGCTCGTCCACTCGGCGGCGCTGAAGGAGGCCGGCAAGGGCGAGCTGGTCGAGTTCGAGCTGCCGCGCATCCAGTTGCGCGCGCGCAACAACCTCAAGATCGTGGCCCAGCGCGACCAGCTGGCCGACGACTGCAAGGTGGCGCAGGCGCCCTACCCCCTGTCGCTGTCGCCGGACTCGGTGATCGAGACCGTGCCGCTGAACGAGACCCCGGCGACCTTCGCCGAGCTGGTGCCGCACCAGCAGCGCCTCGAGGTGTACGTCTCGAGCGATGCGCTGAAGTCCGTCGCCCAGATCATCCCGATGCTGGTCAGCCTCGGCGAGCAGTTCTGGCCCGACATCGCGCCGCCGCGCCTGAAGCTGTACGAGCCCGGCGCGGCGCTGCAGCCGGCCGGCCCGTTCTTCGTGATCGGCGACCCGCAGTGGGCGCCGCGCGCCTGGGTGCGCTTCGACGAGGGCCGCGTGCGCCTGCGCAGCAACGCCACCGGCGAGCCGCTGATGCTGCTCGACTTCGCCTCCGACGCCAGCACCACCGTGCTGCAGATGGTCGAGGCTGGCGGCTTCGGCGGCGCCTGGCTCAAGACCACGGCCGGCTATGCCGGCGGCCCGGCGCGCCGCGCGCTGTTTGAGGACGAGAACCTCGCCTTCCTGTCGCCGGCCGGCGGCCAGCTGGCGCTGCGCCTCGGCGAGACGCGCGACTACCGCGTCGACTATCCGGAGGCGAAGGGCTGGTTCGAAGAGAGCGGCGCGCTGCGGCCGGCACTGTTCGTGATGGCCTGGGCCGTCATCATCGCGGGACTCGTCTACCTCTACCGCCGCACCCGCCGCGCCCAGGGCTGAAGCCGTGAGCACAGGCACGCTCGCGCCGCAGCCCGCACTGCGCGGCAAGCCGATCGGCGAGATCCTGCTCACGCTGGGCAAGCTGACCGCCGGCCAGCTCAACGAGGCGCTGGCGCTGTCCAGGCAGTGGGGCACGCCGCTGGGCAGCGTGCTGCAGTCGCAGGGCTTCGTGCGCTCCTTCGAGTTCCACCGCGCGCTGGCGACGCAGCTCGGCAAGCACTTCGTCGACCTGACCAAGCACCCGCCGCAGGAGCACCTGCTGCGCACCGCGGACATGGCCGAGTACCAGCGCCTGGTGGTGATGCCGTGGCGCGAGGAGAACGGCGTGACCTGGCTGGTGACCGCCCGCCCGGGCGTCGAGGTCGACGAGTTCGGCGCGCGCCGCTACGGCGACCAGTTCGAGGTCGCGGTCACTTCCAAGTTCGACATCCTGTGGCTGATGCAGAAGCACTTCGGCCAGGAGATGAGCCGGGCGGCGCTGTCGAGCCTGGCCGACGCCTCGCCGGAGTACTCGGCGCGCGTGGTCATCACGCCGCCGCAGGTGATGGGCCTGGGCATCGCGGTCAGCCTGGTGGCGGTCTCGCTGTACCTGGCGCCGACGCCGACCATCATCGCCATCAACATCGTGGTGGCGATGTTCTACCTGCTGACCTTCGGGCTGCGCGCGCTGCTGTCCTGGTACGGCGCGGCGCGCGCCACCGAGTACAAGATCACCGCCAACGACGTGCGCGCGCTGAAGGACTCCGAACTGCCCTACTACACGGTGCTGGTGCCGATGTACAAGGAACCCGAGGTGCTGCCGATCCTGGCCAACGCCCTGCGCAAGCTGAACTACCCGCGCAGCAAGCTCGACATCAAGCTGCTGCTCGAGGAGGGCGACGTCGAGACCATCGAGGCCGCCAAGAAGCTCCAGCTCGAGTCGATCTTCGAGATCGTGCGCGTGCCGCCGAGCCAGCCGCAGACCAAGCCCAAGGCCTGCAACTACGGGCTGCACTTCGCGCAGGGCGAGTACGTGACGATCTTCGACGCCGAGGACAAGCCCGAGCCCGACCAGCTGAAGAAGGCGGTGCTGGCGTTCCGCAAGGCGCCGCCCAACGTCGCCTGCATCCAGGCGCGCCTGAACTACTACAACCGCGACGAGAACTGGCTGACGCGGATGTTCACGCTGGAGTACTCGACCTGGTTCGACCTGCTGCTGCCCGGGCTCGAGGCGCTGAAGATCCCGATCCCGCTGGGCGGCACCTCGAACCATTTCAAGACCGAGACGCTGCGCGGCCTGCTGGCGTGGGATCCGTACAACATGACCGAGGACGCGGACCTCGGCGTGCGCATGACGCAGAAGGGCCTGACGGTGCAGGTGGTCAACGCCACCACCTACGAGGAAGCCAACACCCGCGTCGGCAACTGGATCCGCCAGCGCAGCCGCTGGATCAAGGGCTACCTGCAGACCTACCTGGTGCACATGCGCCACCCGCGCAAGCTCTACCGCGGGCTCGGCCACGTCGGCTTCTGGGGCTTCCAGTTCTTCATCGGCGGCACCGTGATCTGCGTGCTGCTGAACCCGATCCTGTGGTTCCTGTTCATCGGCTGGTGCCTGGGCTTCGTCGGCGGGCTCGACGTCTACTTCCCGCCGTGGGTGGTCAGCTTCAGCCTGTTCAACCTGCTGTTCGGCAACGCCTCGATGATCTATTTCTTCATGCTCGGGGCCTACAAGCGCGGTTACTACACGCTCTTGTTCCACGCGCTGACCGCGCCGCTGTACTGGGGCCTGATGTCGATCGCCGGCTACAAGGGCCTGTGGCAGCTGATCCACAACCCGTTCTACTGGGAAAAGACCCAGCACGGCATCAGCAAGCACACGGCCGCCGAGCTGGCCGAGGCCGCGCAATGAGCGACACCCAGGTCCGCCGGCCGATGATGCAGACGCTGCCGCGCATGGCGCCGCGGCCGGTGACGGCGACGATGGTCACGCGCCGCCGCGTCAAGGCCGGCTTCACCGCGCTGGCCGCCGCGTACTTCGTGTTCTGGGCGGGCCTGTTCGTGGCGCTGGCGCTGTGGCTGCTGTCGCGCAACTACGTCAACGACAACGCGCTGTGGAGCTGGAGCACCGTGATCGCCAGCCTCGACGCGCCCCAGGGCGGCTTCAACCGCTTCGTGCTGCTGTACCCGCAGGTCCAGTACTACTTCGTGACGCTGATGTCGCTGGTCCCTGGCCTGAAGACACCGCAGGCGCCGTACCTGATCTCGGCCTTCGCCGCGGCCGGGCTGCTGACGCACTTCACCTTCCGGCTGCGCCGCGCCTCGGTGCCCTGGCCGATGGTGGTCGCCGTGATCCTGCTGACCGCGTTCAACCCGGTGTTCCTGTGGGGCGCGACCAACGGCGGCGGCGAGATGCTCGGCATCACGCTGTACTACGTGCTGGGCCTGTCGATGATCGTGCTGCGCTACTCGCACAGCTTGCACTCGCACATCCTGCTCGGCTTCGTGCTGCTGCTGTTCTTCATCACCGACGCGCGCTCGCTGTACCTGTCGATGACGCTGCTGCCGCTGCTGCCGCTGGTGGTGCAGCGGCACATCATGCAGATCAACCCGGCCGCGCCGATCTTCGTCCTATACTGCCCGCTGGTGTTCATGATCGGCATCTGGCTGGCGCTGAACTGGATCTACACCGGCGATTCGATGGCGTTCCTGAAGGACCCGGCCTCGCCGTTCCTCGGCGCGCGCATCTCGGGCGAATACCTGCCGTGGCGCGCCGCCTTCGGCAACAACTTCTGGGCGGCGACCGGCATCTCGGCGCTGCTGCTTGCGATCTGCTACCCGGTGCTGCTGATGGTGCAGATGCAGCCGATGCGGCGCACGCGCGCCTACGCCGCCGGCGTGGCGCTGGCCGGCATGCCGGTGTTCGCCTCGGGCCTGGCCACCTGGGCCGAGTTCACCCAGTCGCCGGCCGACATCCTCGTATTGGTGATGGGCGGCGTGATGGCGCTGCAGACCACCGGCCTGATGCTGCGCGAGCGGCCGGCCGCGGTGCTGGCGCTGATGCTGGCGGGCATGGTCGGCTCGCTGGCGCTGTTCCAGAAATACCCGGGCGTGGGCATGGCCGGCTGGTTCGACGCCTTCGCCGGCCGCACGGTGGAGTCGCGGCACCAGGGCGACATGGAACTCGGCCTGTGGCTGCGCGACCAGGAGGGCGTGATGATCGACGAAGCCACGGCCTATGCCGCGATCGCCGCGCGCGGCGGCGCCGAAGGCCTGGTGCTGACCTTCTCGGACCGCTTCAAGGAAGGCGTCAACAGCGGCAAGCCGGTCACCAACTGGATCGCGGCGCCCTCGCTGCAGCGCGACCCGCGGCAGATCGACCTGGTCAACCGCTACTACCCCAAGCTCTACAACGTCGGCATCCCCGGCTATACGCTGATCTACGACCGCGCCGGCTGGCGCGTGTACGCGAGCGAGGAACAATGGAAGCGCCTGCACGAAAAACGCGGCCGGCAGCTCGAGGAGAAGGACACGTGATCGGACGAGCGATGCGTCCTGGACGCGCGCTGGCCGCGGCGCTCGGCCTGCTGCTTGCGGCTTGCGCGATGCCGGGTGCCGGCCCGCAATCGCCTGGCGCGGTCGCGCCGGCGGGCGAGAACGTGCGCCGCTCGGCGCAGATGCTCGACAGCGAAATGCGGCGCTGGCTGCGCGACCACGGCGTCACGCGCAAGGACGGCACCTCGGTCTACGCCATGGACCTCGCGCCGCTGCTGCTGTACGCGGCGCAGCGCGGCGATCGTGACCTTTACCTGAAGGTGCTGCCCGGCGTGCAGCCGCTGATCCTGACCGAGCAGAGCGGCACCTACACCGCCGGCTTCGTGCTGTGGCGGCGCATGAAGGACACCGCACCCGAAATCTCGGGCGCGACCGAGGCGTTGTGGATGGCGCGCGCGCTGCTGGCCGGCGCCGAGGCCTTCGACCGCCCGGCCGATCGCGCGCAGGCGCTGAAGATCCTCGACGGCTATGCCCGGCACGCCTTCGACCTGCCGGCCGGCTGGCTGGTGCGCAAGTACTACAGCTTCGCCGGCAGCACGTTTGCCAGCCTGTCGTCGGTCGCCTCGTACCACCCCGACTTCCTCGCCGCGCTCGAGCAGTCGGGCGCCAGGGGCGACTGGCGCGGCATGGCCGAGCGCGCGGCCGCCGCGATCGAGCGCACGGTCCGGCCCTCGGGCCTGCTGGTGCCGCTGATCCAGCCGGAAGTCGGCGCCGGCTTCCCGGGCATGGGACTCGAGGCCTATGCGCCCGACAACGTGGCGCCCCTCGAGGACGCCTGCGCCGGCGCCGAAGGCGTGGCGCGCAGCGCGCCGCGCATCGGCAACCGCCTGCTGGATTTCACCGGCGACGGCTCGCACGCGCGCTTCGGCGGCAAGCTGTACGCCTACTACGATGCCGCCAGCGGCGACCCGATTGCCGGCAAGGGCCTGTCCGGCACCGGCTACGCCTGCCTGGTTCGCCTCGCCGTCACGCTGGGACGGGGCCGCTCGCTCGAGCGCCTGCTGCCGCCGCTGGCTGACGAGATGCAGCGGCTGGGTGAAGTGCCGCAACTGTCGGAAGCCTTCCTGTACAGCGCCGGGCCGATGCTGCTGGCGGCGCACGCCGTCGGCGCACTCAAGTAAAAAGCGTGCCTAAGCGCGGGAAGCCCCGTCAGCGGCTGGAAGTGCCAACTAGACCGTGGGAAGCCCAAGTCCAATCGGATCAGATTGCAGGTAGCGTCCCGGAGTGGGATCGTAAGGAGCGGCGGTCATGGACACGTTGCTGGAAACTGTGAACGCTCCAACAACGTGGAAACATCGGTCCCAGCAATGCGCGTCACCCCGACAGTCAAGCCGTCCGTTAGGCCTGGGGCGGTCGAATGGTAAATCTCAATGGAGACCTGCCCCAACAAGATTCTGTAGACAGTCCCTAATTTTTTCCCATGGGCAAGCGTTGTATACTCTCATGGTATGGTCCTTTTAGCGCCAACCGTGTTGTAGCACTCTCTGATCCTTGTCAGAAAACGGCTCGGAC
>JBQTJQ010000137.1:0-2007 GCA_052386975.1 Gammaproteobacteria bacterium
CAACCGGCGGCGCGGGCGCACGGGACACGGTCGTGGAGGGCGTGGTCGAACGAACCTGCGGCGCGCGGGCCCCGCCCTCAGCCAACGAGCGATAGGCCAGAAAGGCGATGCCCGCGCACTGCAGCGCCACGAGTATTGCCAGAAGTCTCATCGAATCAGACGCTCCCGAGTTAGGCGCGGAAGGATACACCGGGACCGCTCAATTCGTGCCGCGGGCCTTGAGCAAGGCGCGCTTGGCACCGTAGATATCGCGCTTGTCGGGCGACAGGCTGTATTTCTGCGCCATGGCGAGGTGCTTGTCGGCCTCGCGCAGGTCGCCGCGCTTGAGGTCGGCGCGCGCGATGGCGAAATGCACCTCGTCGTTGTACGGCAGGCGCTTGAGTTCTTTCTCGAACAGCGCCCGCGCCGCCTTGGCATCGCCGCGCGCCAGGGCGGCGTTGCCCTCGTCGAGGAAATAGAACGGCGGATAGGGCTCGAGCGCCTCGAGCCTGGCCCGCCATGCGCGGGCCTCGTTGTGCCGGCCCAGGCGCGTCAGCACGTGCGTCATGTTGGTCATGGCGTGCTGCTCGGCGGGCTCGCGGTCGAGGACGTAGCGCAGCACGGTCTCGGCCTCGGCGACCTGGCCGTGGCGCAGGTAGATCACGGACATCGTGTTCAAGCTGGGCAGGTAGTCGGGCGCCTGCTCAACCGCGGCGCGCGCCCACCAGTACGCGGTCTCGTCGTCGCCGTACGCCAGCGTCTCCGCGGCGCGGTTGTTCATGTACATCGCCAGCAGCGTGCGCTCGTCGATGACCTGCGCCGCCACGCGCCCGCCGCTGCCGGGCGCGACGAAGTCGATGGTCATGCCGTCGAAGTAGCCGATCGGCAGGCCGCTGTTGCGCGCGCCGATTTTCAGGTTGATGTGGCCGCTGTGGAAGGCGATGCCGGCCATGCGGCTCCAGGTGCTCTGGCCGCGGACCGCCTGGTATCGGATCGGGACGTCGAGGTGCTTGGCGAAGGCCGCCGTCAGGATCACCAGCGAGATGCAGTTGCCGCGACGCATGGCAAAAGTCTGCGCGGCGGTGCGGGTCTCGACGCCGTCGTAGTCGAGCTTGAGCTCCGTCGACAGCGTCTCGAACAGGCCGTTGAACGCGCCGCGGCGCTCGACCTGGACGCGGATGTGGCGCGAGGCGAAGGCCTCCATCTCGTCGTCGAGCTTGAACACGTCGGCGACCGTGATCGGAACGACCGGCGGCACGAACTGGTCGTCGGCGAACAACTCCCTCGGCACGTTCGACGCCGGCACGCTGGCGCAACCGGCCAGGGCCATGGCGACGAGCGGTACCAGGAGCGCTCTCATGAAAGCACTCTACGCCCGTCACCCCCGGCGGAGCCAGACGTAAACGGGCAACCCGGACAAAAGCAGCAGGAAGCCCCAGAACACCGTCTCCTGCCCCGCGCCGTAGATCATCCACATCGAGAACAGGGCGGCCGCGAGCAGCGCCGCGGCACGCACCGGCGTCAGGGGCACCGGGCCGTCGTGCTTCATCAGCCGCAGCGCCGCCATCGCGCAGAACAGGTACGGCACCAGGTTGGCGAGCGTCGCCAGCAGCGCGAGAAAGGTGAACAAGCCGATCAGCGTCTGGCTGCTGTTGATCATGATCATGGCCGTGGCCAGCACGCTGCCGAGCACCAGCGCGAAACCCGGCGAGCCGCGCGCGTTCTCCTGCGCGGCGCGCCTGGGGAACAGGCCGTCGCGCGCCATGGCCTGCGGCACCGCGCCCTGCAGCAGGATCCAGCCGTTGATGCAGCCGAACGCCGACAGCGCGCCGAGCAGCGCGATCGCCGTCGCGCCCCCGCCGCCCCACACCACGTTGGCCACTTCCGCCATCGGTGCGTTCGACGCGGCCAGCTTCGCCGGCTCGACGATGCCGAGCGCGGCGATGCACACGCCGGCGGTGACCAGCCCGGCGAGCAGCGTGCCCCAGAGCGTCGCGCGCGCGGCGGTGCGCGCGGGGTGCGCGGCCT
>JBQTJQ010000138.1:0-6511 GCA_052386975.1 Gammaproteobacteria bacterium
CGCGCCGCAATGGCCGGGAGCATGAAGCGCGCGCTGCTCTCGGTCTCCGATAAAACCGGTCTCGTCGATTTCGCCCGCGGGCTCAAAGGGCTCGGCGTCGAGCTGCTGTCGACCGGCGGCACCCACAAGCTGCTGAAGGAAGCCGGCATCGCCGCCCGCGAGGTCGCCTCGGTCACCGGCTTCCCGGAAATCAGGGACGGGCGCGTCAAGACCCTGCACCCGAAGATCCACGGCGGCCTGCTCGGCCGGCGCGGCACCGATGACGCGGTCATGCGCGAGCACGGCATCGCCCCGATCGACCTGCTGGTGGTGAACCTGTACCCGCTCGAGCAGGCCGTCGCCGACCCGGACTGCAGCGTGGCCGAGGCCATCGAGAACATCGACATCGGGGGCCCGGCGATGGTGCGCGCCGCCGCCAAGAACCACGCCCACGTCGCCGTCGTGGTCGACCCGGCCGATTACAGCCGTGTCCTCGAGGCGGCGCGCGCCGGCGCGGCGCCCGACGCGCTGCGCCGCGAGCTTGCCACCAAGGCCTTCGCCCACACCGCGCGTTACGACGCGATGGTGGCGGGCTACCTCAGCAGCCTGTCGCCCGACGGCGTGCGCGCGCCGTTCCCGGCGGTGCTGGGCCTGCAGTTCGGCAAGAAGCTCGACCTGCGCTACGGCGAGAACCCGCACCAACGCGCGGCGTTCTACGCCGAGCGCGCCGCGGCGCCCGGCACCCTCGCCGCGGCCCGCCAGCTGCAGGGCAAGGAGCTGTCCTACAACAACATCGCCGACGCCGACGCGGCGGTGGAATGCGTCAAGCAGTTCGCAGATCCGGCCTGCGTGATCGTCAAGCACGCCAATCCCTGCGGCGTGGCCGCCACCGACGCCGGCATCGGCGAAGCCTACGAGCGCGCCTGGCGCACCGACCCGACCTCGGCCTTCGGCGGCATCATCGCCTTCAACCGCGAGCTCGACCCGGCCACGCTGAAGGCCATCCTCGACCGCCAGTTCGTCGAGGTGATCGTCGCGCCGGCAATCTCGGCCGAGGCGGCGAAGCTCGCCGCGGCCAAGCCCAACCTGCGCCTGCTCGAGTGCGGCGCCTGGCCGGCCGGCGCGCCGGCCTGGCTCGATTACAAGCGCGTGGCCGGCGGGCTGCTGGTCCAGGACGCCGACCTCGCCACCCTCGGCCCGGGGCAGCTCAGGATCGTCACCAGGCGCGTGCCCAGCGAAGCCCAGATGCTCGACCTGATGTTCGCCTGGAAGGTCGTCAAGTTCGTGAAGTCCAACGCCATCGTCTACGCCAGCGCCCTGCAGACCCTCGGCATCGGCGCCGGCCAGATGAGCCGGGTCTACAGCGCCAGGATTGCCGGCATCAAGGCCGCCGACGAGAAGCTCGAGGTCAAGGGCTCGGTGATGGCCTCCGACGCCTTCTTCCCGTTCCGCGACACGGTGGACGCCGCCGCGGCCGCGGGCATCGTCGCGATCATCCAGCCGGGCGGCTCGGTGAAAGACCCGGAAGTGATCGCGGCCGCCGACCAGCACGGCCTGGCGATGGTGTTCACCGGCGTGCGCCACTTCCGGCACTGATCGCCATGCCGGCGGAAGCCGGGCGTCACTTACTTCTTGCGCACCTCGATGTCGCCGCTGAAGCTGTGCAGGCGCACGCGCCCGGGGCCCTTGCCCTCGCGCGAGTACTCCTTGCCCTCGTCTTCGTCGTCGTCGTCATCATCGTCATCGCGGTGGCGCTGCTTCCTTTGGGCCCGGCCCTTGAAGTCGGGCAGCAGCTCCGAGCGCTCGATCTCGCCGCTGTAGGTCTCCAGGTCGATCTGGACGTCCGGCAGCCGCGGCACCACCAGCGTCACGTTGCCGGACATGGTCTCGGCCTCGACTTCGGCGTCCGCGGCGAGCTCTACGTCCATCTCGAGGTCGCCCGATACGGACTGCACCTCGATGCGGCGCGCGACGCTGCCGTGCACCTCCACGTCGCCCGACACGGTCTCGCCGCGCACCTCGCCCTTGACGCCGCGCACGATCACGTCGCCGCTGACCGACTCCACGCGGGTGACCGCCGAGGGCGCCTCGACCGTGACGTCGCCGCTGACCGAGCGCGCCTCGACGCTCTTCGACTCGACCTTGATCTGCACGTCGCCGCTGACGCTGTTGGCGTCGACCTCGCCCTTCAGGCCGTTCACCGTGATGTCGGCGCTGACGCCGTCGGCGTCCAGGGAGATGCCGGCCGGGACCTTCAGGCGCAGGTAGGTGTCGTCGACGTTGCGGCTGCGCCTGGGCAGCTTGACCTCGATCTTCAGCCGCGAGTCGTTGCCGGTGATGCGCAGTTCCTCCACGTCCTCTGACAGGGTGCCGGTGAGGTGCAGCTCGTTCTTGTCCCAGGCCTCGACCTCGATCAGGCCGGCGACGTTGCTGACCTCGACGCTGGCGTTGGGCTTGAGCGGGCGGCGCTCGTTCACCGGCCGCCCGTCGTCGTCGGTGGCCGACGCGGCCGTGGCGCCCAGCGCGAGGCCGAGCGCCAGGATCAGGGAAAGGGGCTTGTTCATCGTCATCTCCATCAAAGCAGTGCGGTGAGCGCGCGCTGGCGGTTTTCGGTGCTGGCCAGCAGCGAGCGCAGGGTGGTGGAATGCGGGTTCTGTTTGAGGGCCTGGCGCAGCTGGCGCTCGGACTGGCGCACGATCGACAGGTTGGCCTCGACGATCGCGCGGCTGTGGTCCTCGAGCGGCAGCGCGGCGACCTGCAGGCCGCCGGCCGGGCCGGCCTGCTGCTGCAGCGAGACCGTGAACACGCCGGCCATGCCGGCCACCAGGCTCGCCGCCAGCGCGAACTGCACCAGCCCGTAGCGCGAGCGGCGGCGCGTGGCCAGCCGCGCGGCGATGCCGGGCCACAGGTCGCGCGACGGCGCGCGCGACCGGGTGAGCCGGTCCAGTCCTTCGATGCGATCAGTCTCTTCGTTCATTGCAAGTGCTCCTTCATCAACTTCCGGGCGCGGTGCAGCTGCGCCTTGCTCGTGCCCACCGCGATGCCGGTGAGCGCGGAGATCTCCTCGTGCAAATAGCCTTCCACGTCGTGCAGCCACAGCACCGTGCGGGCGCCCTTCGGCAGCTTCGCCAGCGCGCGCTCGAGGTCGCGCGACAGCGTGACGTCCTCGGCCGGCGTCGACAGCTCCGGGGCCGGGGCCTGGGCCTCCGCATCCTCGAACGTCGTCCAGCGCTGCAACAGCCGGTGCTCGCCAAGCACGACGTTGACGGTGATGCGGTGCAGCCAGGTGCCGAACTGCGACTCGCCGCGAAAGCCCTCGAGCTTCTCCCAGGCGCGCACGAATGCGTCCTGGGTCGCCTGCTCGGCCTTGGCGCGATCGCCCTGGCACAGCCGCACGCACAAGCCGAAGACCCGGTCGCTATGGCGTCGGTAGAGCTGCTCGAAGGCGCGCGAGTCGCCTTCGCGGGCCCGGGAAACGAGTGCGGGCTCATCGCCCGTCCCCACCCCCTGCCCCCAGCTGCCCGAGTCCGCCGTCGCGACCATGGTCGTCATTGTCCCTGAGATGCAGGACGGCCCGGGAAGGTTTAACCTGCGCGCCCTTTGTTTTCCGGGTCTTAGCCATGGATTTGCGGCACCAGTTGGGGGTCGCCTCCTCGCTGCTGGCCAGCCAGCTGCGCGGCTGGCGCGGCACCGCCGCCTACCGGCCCGCGTCGCGCCAGCCTTCGAGGCTGCTCGAGCTGTACGAGTACGAGGACTGCCCCTACTGCCGCCTGGTGCGCGAGGCGCTGACCGAGCTGGACATCGACGCCCTGATCTATCCGTGCCCGAAGGGCGGCACGCGCTTCCGGCCCAAGGTCCGGGAGATGGGCGGCAAGCTGCTGTTCCCGTACCTCGCCGATCCGAACACCGGCCGCCGGATGTACGAGTCGGCCGACATCGTCGCCTACCTCCTCGAAACCTACGCCGACTACAAGCCCGAGCCGGGCTTCCTCGACCGGCGCATCAAGGTCGCCACCTCGACGCTGGCCAGCCTGGTGCGGGCGCGCCACGGCTGGCGCGCGCGGCCGTCGAAGGCGCCGGCCCGGCCGCTCGAGCTGTTCAGCTTCGAGGCCAGCCCGTACTCGCGCCTGGTGCGCGAAGCGCTGAGCGAGATGGAGCTCCCCTACGTGCTGCGCAACACCGGCAAGGGCCACTGGCAGGACCTGGGCCCGCCGGTCGTGCGTGACAAGCTGCACCAGTCGGAGAAGGGCACGACGCGCAACCGCAAGGTGCTGGCCGAACGCACCGGCCGCGTGCAGCTGCCGTACCTGATCGATCCGAACGCGGGCAAGGAGATGTACGAGTCGGCGGCGATCCTCGCCTACCTCGAGGAAACCTATGGCGCCTGAGCAGCACCTGCGTACCGGCGAAATGGCGGTGCCCGAACAGCGGCGGCCGGTCACGCGCTGGTACCTCGAGATGACCTCGCCGGCGCAGCTCAGGCGCTCGGCCGTGCCGGAGCCCGCGCCGGCGATCGTCCGCGCCGAAGTGCCCTCGCCCGCCCTGAACCGCTTCCTGTACACGAGCGTCGGCGGCAACTGGCACTGGACCGACCGCCTGCCGTGGACCTGGGATCAGTGGCTGAAGTGGCTGGACCGGCCCGAGCTGCAGACCTGGATCATGCACGTCGCCGGCACGCCGGCCGGCTACTTCGAGCTCGAGAAGCAGCCGGACGACCAGGTCGAGATCGCCTATTTCGGCATCGCGCCCGGGTTCATCGGCCGCCGGCTCGGCGGGCACCTGCTGAGCGTCGCGCTCGAAAAGGCCTGGGCCATGGGCGCGAAGCGCGTCTGGGTCCACACCTGCACCCTCGACCACGCCGCCGCGCTCTCGAACTACCAGTCGCGCGGCATGACGGTGTTCAAGGAAGAGGCCGAGGAGAAGGACGTGGTCGCGACGCCGGGCCCGTGGCCGGGGGCCGCCGCGCCACGATGATCCAGGCCCCGTGATTCAAAACGAGTGGGCGGTGTTCGTGACGGTCGCGCTGGCGCACGCGCTGGCGGTGGCCAGTCCCGGGCCCGATTTCGCCATGGTCGTGCGCCAGTCGCTGGCCTTCGGCCGCGGCGCGGGGCTGTGGACCGCGGCCGGCATCGGCGCCGGCATCTTCTTCCACGTGGCCTACGGCCTGTTCGGGCTCAACTGGCTGACGCAGCGCTATCCGCAGTCGCTGCTGGTGCTCGGCGTGGCCGGCGCGCTGTTCCTGCTGTGGATGGGCGCGCAGGCGGTGCGCGCCAAGCCCTTGCCGGACGCCGAAGAACAGCTGCCGGCGGCCCAACCCGGCGATGCCGCGAAGTTCTTCGGCATCGGCGTGCTGACCAACGTGCTGAATCCCAAGGCCGTGCTGTTCTTCGTCGCGCTGTTCACCGCCGTGGTCACCGGACCGGTGTCGACGCTGCTGAAGGTCGTGCTCGGGGCGTGGATCCCGCTGGCGACCTTCGGCTGGTTCGCCTTCGTCGCCACGATGCTCGGCAACCCGGCCACGCGCCGCAAGCTGCGCCACGTCGCCCACTGGATCGACCGCGCCATGGGCGCGGTGCTGCTGCTGCTCGGCGCGGGGATGCTGGTCGGCCTATTGCGCTGACCGGGCGATCCGCGCGAGTTCCTCGCGCAGCACGTCCTCGGCGGTGCGGGTGCGGCCGTCGCTGAAGCGGACCAGGTAGGCCTCGCCCGGCAGCGACGCGTGCGACGCGCACAGCCGGATGAAGTCGTCCGCGGTCTTCACGGCGCTGCCGGCCTTCTCGCGCTTGAGCTGCATGTGCTTCGCGGCCTCGCCCGGGCTGTGGTTCTTGCCGCTGCGGATGAACAAGGCGCCCTTCAGTCCGCCGACGTAGGCGATCAGCCGGTCGATCTTCTGCGCCTCCGGCAGCTGCGCGGCCGGCGCCGCGTGGCCTGCGGCACTGCCATCCGGCGGCGTCCGGCAGGCGGCGACCCAGGTGCGCTCCTCCTGGCCGCCGTCGTCCCAGCGGATCTTCATGCTGTCGCCGCCCTTCGCGGTGATCACGCCGGGGTAGTAGTGGCCATCCTGCGACTGCCTGCACCGCAGCCGCGTGCCGACGTCCCAGTCGAGCCGGCGCACGGCCGCAACGGTCTCGCTCTGGCCACCGTCGTCCCAAGTGACGTGGAAACGGCCGCCTGCGACTGACTTGATGCGCGCCGGGTACCAGAGCCCATCCCTCCATTGAGCCAGCACATGATCATGCACCGCGAAGCTCCCGGCCTGGGCGAGCGCGGGCGATACGATCGCCAGGGCAACGGCGACAGCGAGGGTCGCGACAGCGTGGAGTCGGGCCATGGTTCCAACCGCGGCGGAGAACGTGCCGGCCAATAATACGCGCCGGCCCCGGAAGGGAGCCACCGACGGGAGTTACCGCCCCTCCAGCCGCGCGAGCTCCTCGCGCAGCACGTCCTCGGCGGTGCGCGTGCGGCCGTCTTCGAGGCGGATCAGGTAGGCCTCGCCCGACAGCGACGAGTGCGAGGCGCACAGCCGGATGAA
>JBQTJQ010000139.1:0-1774 GCA_052386975.1 Gammaproteobacteria bacterium
CGCGGCAGCCTGGTCACCGAGAACGTCCCCGAGATCCCGGCCGCGCTGGCCGAGCTCAGCAACCAGTACCAGCAGGCGCGCGGCGCCTCGCTGCAGGGCTGGGCCGGCCACTCGATCCTGATCACCACGCGCTTCGCTGAGTCGGCGCAGGTGCACCGCGTGGCGTTCCCCGGCGGCGACCGCCAGCAGCTGACCTTCGCGCAGGAGCCCGTGAGCGTCGCGGTGCCGGCGCCCGACGGCAGGAGCACGCTGCTGCGCAAGGACGTCGGCGGCAACGAGCAGTTCCAGTTCCACAGCTACGACCTCGCCACCGGCGCCTCGCGCCTGCTGACCGACGGCAAGTCGCGCAACCAGGGCGCGCTGTGGGCCGACCGCGGCGACCGCTTCGCCTTCTCGACCACGCAGCGCAACGGCAAGGACACCGACCTCCATGTGCTCGAGCACGGCGCCGCCGCCAGCACGCCGCTGCTCGAGCGCGGCGGCACCTGGGGCGCGCTCGACTGGTCGGCCGACGGCACGCGCCTGCTGGCGATGAAGTTCATCTCGGCGAACCAGAGCGAGGTCTACGTGGTCGACGTCGCCAGCCGCGCGGTCACGCGCTTCCGTCCGTCCGGGCAGCCGATCGCCTTCGGCGACGCGCGCTTTTCGCATGACGGCCAGGGTGTGTACTACACCTCGGACGAAGGCGGCGAGTTCAAGCAGCTGCGCTACGAGCGCCTTGGCGGCGACGGCGCGCGCGTGCTGTCGGCGGACATTCCCTGGGACGTCGAGGAGCTCGAGCTGTCGGCCGACGGCCGCTACCTCGCCTTCGTCGCCAACGCCGGCGGCGTGGGCGAGCTGCACCTGCGCGACCTCAAGCGCGACAAGGCGGTGGCCACGCCGAAGCTGCCGGTCGGGCTGGTCGGCAACCTGCGCTTCCATCGCAGCCAGCCGCGCCTGGGCTTCGTGCTGAATGGCCCGCGCAGCCCGTCCGACGTGTTCTCGTTCGAGGTCGGCTCGGACGAGCTGGTGCGCTGGACGCGCAGCGAGACCGGCGGCCTGGACGCCTCGACCTTCACCGAGCCTTCGCTGGTCGAGTTCGCCAGCTTCGACGGCCGCAAGATCCCGGCGTTCTATTACGCGGCCAAGCCGAAGCAGCCCGGCGCCAGGGTGCCGGTGCTGATCAGCATCCACGGCGGTCCGGAAGCGCAGTCGCGGCCGTCGTTCAACCCGTTGACCGAGCTGTACGTGCGCGAGCTCGGCGTGGCGGTGCTGCTGCCGAACGTGCGCGGCTCGGAAGGCTACGGCAAGGGCTACCTGCAGCTCGACAACGGCTTCAAGCGCGAGGATTCGGTCAAGGACATCGGCGCGCTGCTCGACTGGGTCGCGAAGCAGCCGGAGCTCGATGCCAGCCGCGTCGCCGTGATCGGTGGCTCGTACGGCGGCTACATGGTGCTGGCGAGCATGACGCACTTCAACGAGCGCCTGCGCGCCGGCGTCGAGATCGTCGGCATCAGCAATTTCGTCACGTTCCTGACCAACACCAGCGACTACCGGCGCGACCTGCGCCGCGTCGAGTACGGCGACGAGCGCGACCCGGCGATGAAAGCGCACCTGCAGAAGATCTCGCCGATGACGAATGCGAAGAACATCACCAGGCCGATGCTGATCGCGCAGGGCGCCAATGACCCGCGCGTGCCGCGCACCGAGGCCGAGCAGATGGTCGCGACCATCCGCGGCCAGGGCGGCGACGTCTGGTACGTGCTGGCCAAGGACGAAGGCCACGGCTTCGCCA
>JBQTJQ010000140.1:0-6557 GCA_052386975.1 Gammaproteobacteria bacterium
GCGAACGCCGGCAGCGCCACGTAACCGAGGCTGAACGGCGGCAGGCCGGCCACCGCCCACCCCGCCACGACGAACCCGGCCGCGCCGGCCCACGCAATGGGCACGCCGCAGGCGGCCGAGGTGCCGACCGCCTGCTGGATCGGCACGCCGCGCCAGCTCAGGAACGGCACGGTCAGCGAGCCGCCGCCGATGCCGATCAGCGCGCTGAGCAGGCCGATGAAGCCGCCCGCCGACACCAGCAAAAAAGGGGACGCCAAGCTTTTCCCGGCTTCCGAGGCGGCCGGCGGAGAAAGGCTTGCGTCTCCTTTTTTTCCGTCGAGGAACATGTGGAGGGCGACCAGGATCGCGCCGACGCCGACGATGCGCTGGAGTACCGCGCCCGGCAGCGCGTGCGCGACGAACGCGCCCGCCACCGCGCCCAGCGCCAGCCCGGGAGCGAAGCGCAGGAACACCGGCCACAGCACGCCCTGGCGGCGGTGGTGCGCGAGCATCGACGACACCGAGGTCGCCGAGATCACCGCCAGCGAGGTCGCCACCGCAACTTGCATGACCACGGCCGGTCCAATGCCTTGCCACGACAGCACCAGCGCCAGCGCCGGCACCATGATCAGGCCGCCGCCCACGCCGAACAGTCCCGCGAGCAGGCCGGCGGCGACGCCGGTGGCCGCGTAGATCAGCAGGGTTTCCATCGCCTTGCCCTAGAATCGGAACACTTTTCATCGTAACCGGAAGTCATGCCCTCACGGCACGCATTCGTCATGGCTGCGGCGCTGCTGCTCCCGGCAGCGGCCGGCGCCGCCGCGCCCGCCCCGGCGGATGCCGTGCGCGCCGAATTCCGCGCGGCGCTCGACGCCGCCGCGCAGCCGCAAAGGAAGCCTGACAGCGCCGCGCTGCGCGCCTATCTGCTCTACCCGTACGTCGAGGCGGCGCGCCTGCGCGAGCTGCTGTCGCGCACGCCGGCCGGCACGCGCCCGGCGGCGCTCGAAACGCGCGTACAGGCGTTCCTGGCACGCAACACCGACGAGCCGGTGACGCGCGACATCCGCAGCGCCTGGCTCAACTACCTCGGCGAGCGGCAGGCCTGGCCCTTGTTCCAGGCCCAGGCGCCGGCGGTGCTGACCGACCTCGCCCAGCGCTGCCATGCCTTGCGTGCGCGCATCGCGGCGGCCACGCCCGGCGCGCTGCGCGACGACGCGCTGGCGCTGTGGCTCACGCACCGCGAGCGCCCGGCCGCGTGCGAGCCGTTGTTCCAGTGGCTGGAGGAGCCGGGACGGCTTACGGCCGCCGAGGCCGAGTCGCGCGCGCTGTTCGCCGCGCGCAACCGCCTGCGGATGCCGGGCGCGCTGGCACAGTTGCCGGACGAGCGGCGCGCGCTGGTGCAGTTGCAGGAGCGCCTGCGTGGCGCACCCGAGCGCGAGCTGAAGGCGTACCTCGCCGGCGGCGCGCAGCCGCCGCTGACTCCCGACAACCCCGAAGTCGCCGAAGCGCTGGTCAACGCCTTCGACTCCGTGGCGCGGCGCGAGTCGAAAGATGCACCCGCGCTGTTCGCCGGGCTCCTCAAGAAGAAGGGCTTCAGCGCGGCGCAGCGCGACGAGTTGCGCGTCTCGCGCGCCCTGGGGCTGGCCTACGACCTCGACGTCGACGCGGTCGATGCCTTCGACGACGTGCCGGACGAGGCGCTCGACGGCCTGTCGCGCGAGTGGCGCGTGCGCTCGGCGATGCTGCACAAGGAATGGCGGCGGGCGCTGAAGTGGATCGACGCGATGCCGCCGGCACAGCGCGAGGAGCCGCGCTGGCGCTACTTCCGCGCGCGCCTGATCGAGCGCAACCACCCCGGGCAGGCGCGCGGGATCTACGCCGGCCTCGCGGGCGAGCGCGAGTACTACGGCTTCCTCGCCGCCGAGCGGCTGGGCCAGCGGCCCGAGCTGCGACCCAAGCCGATCGCGGACGACCTCGCGGTGCAGGCCGAGCTCGCCGCGCTGCCGGCGATGCGACGCGCGAAGGAGCTGCTGGCCTGCGAGCGGCCCGACCTGGCCCGCGCCGAGCTGCGCCATGCCTTGCGCGAGCGCGCGGCGGGCGCGCGGGCCCAGGCGGCGCGGCTGGTGGCGGGCTGGGACTGGCACGTGCCGGCGGTCGAGCTGCTCAGCGAGCTGCAGCTGTGGGACGACCTGTGGTTGCGCTATCCGCGCCCGTTCGATCCGCACGTCGAGGCCGCCGAGCGCGACACCGGGATGTCCGGCGACTGGCTCTACGCCGTGCTGCGCACCGAGAGCCTGTACGACGCGCGCGCCGTGTCGACTGCCGACGCGCTCGGCCTGCTGCAGCTGCTGCTGCCGACCGCGCGCCAGGTCGCGCAGCGCGCCGGGCTGCCGGCGCCGGGGCGCGACGACCTGTTCCGCCCCGAAGTCAACATCGCGCTCGGCGCGCGCTACCTGCGCGAGCTGCATGCGCGCTTCCGCGACCGCTTCATCGTCACGCTGGCGGCCTACAACGCCGGGCCCAGCCGCATCCCGCAATGGTTGCCGCGCGAGCCGGTCGACGCCGAGATCTGGATCGAGAACATCCCGTTCAACGAGACCCGCAGCTACGTGCAGCGCACGCTGGCCAACGTGGTGATCCTGGGCTGGCGCCGCGACGGCCAGCCGGCGGCGCTGCTGCCGCTGCTGGCGCCGCTCGCGCCCGCGGCCGCCGCCGAAGGGGGTGCGCGATGAAGCGCTACTGCGTCGGTGGCGCGGTCCGCGACGAGCTGCTCGGCCTGCCGGTCAGGGAGCGCGACTGGGTCGTGGTCGGCGCGACGCCGGAGGAAATGGCCGCGGCCGGCTACCAGCCGGTCGGCAAGGACTTCCCGGTGTTCCTGCACCCGCAGACCAGGGAGGAGCACGCGCTGGCGCGCACCGAGCGCAAGAGCGGACGCGGCTACCACGGCTTCACCTTCCACACCGGCCCCGAGGTCACGCTCGAGCAGGACCTGTCGCGGCGCGACCTCACCGTCAACGCCATCGCCCGCGCCGAGGACGGCACTCTGGTCGATCCGCACGGCGGCCGGCGCGACCTCGAGGCACGCGTGCTGCGCCACGTCTCGCCGGCGTTCGCCGAGGACCCGGTGCGGATCCTGCGCCTGGCGCGCTTCCACGCCCGCTTCGCGCCGCTGGGCTTCAGCGTCGCGCCCGACACGCTGGCGCTGATGCGCTCGATGGTCGAGGGCGGCGAGGCCGACGCGCTGGTCGCCGAGCGCGTCTGGCAGGAAACCGCGAAGGCGCTCGCAACCGAGCGGCCGTCGGTATTCTTCACGACGCTGCGCGAATGCGGCGCACTGGCGCGCGTGATGCCCGAGGTGGACGCGTTGTTCGGCGTGCCGCAGCGTGCCGACTATCACCCCGAGGTGGACAGCGGCGTGCACACGCTGATGTGCGTGGACGCCGCGGTGCGCATGCGTTTCGCGCTGCCGGTGCGCGTGAGCGCCCTGTTGCACGACCTCGGCAAGGCGAAAACGCCGCGCGCCGAGTGGCCCAGCCACAAGCAGCACGAGCGCCGCGGCGTGCCGCTGGTCGAGCGGTTCTGCGAGCGCCTGCGCGTGCCGGCCGACTGCCGCGACCTGGCCGTGATCCACACGCGCGAGCACCTGATCATCCACCAGGCGCTCGAGCTGCGGCCCGAGACCCTGGTCGAGCTGCTCGAGCGTGTCGACGTGGCGCGCCGGCCCGAGCGCTTCGCGCAACTGCTCGAGGCCTGCCTGTGCGATGCGCGCGGGCGCACCGGCTACGAGGACTGCGACTACCCGCAGGTGCCGTACCTGCGCGAGGCGGCGCGCGTGATGCTCGAAGTGCAGGCCGGCGACCTGGCCGCTTCCGGGCTCTCCGGCGCCGCGATCGGCGCCGAGCTGCGCAGGCGGCGGCTGGAGCGGCTGACGCAGTGGAAGGCGTCGATGTAGGGCGGCATTCCCATGCCGCCATGCCGGCAATGGATTGCCGGCCTACAGCAGGATCAGGAGCAACGCCCCGAAGCCGATCCGGTACCACGCGAACGGCGTGAAGCGGTGCGTCTGGATGTACACCAGCAGCCACTTCACCGCGACAAAGGCCACGACGGCCGACACCGCGAAGCCGACCGCGAGCTCGGCGAGCGGCTCGGCCGCGAGCTGGCCGTCCTGCAGCGCTTCGTACGACTCCAGCGCGGTCGCCGCGAACATGGTCGGGATGCCGAGCAGGAAGGCGAACTCGGTCGCCGCCGGGCGCGAGCGGCAGCCGGCCAGCATGGCCGCGAAGATCGTCGCCGCCGAGCGCGAGGTGCCGGGGAACACCGCCGCCAGCACCTGCGCCAGCCCGACCACAATGGCCACGGTCCAGGTGATGCGGGCGTCCTCCGGCTTGCCGGCCACGTACCACTCGACCGCGAAGATCGCCAGGCCGCCGATGATCAGCGCCCACGCCACCGGCGCGACGTGCTCCGGCAGCTCGAGGCCGAGTTTCTTGGCGGTGAGCCCGCCGATGCAGGTCAGCAGGAACGCCGCGCCGAGCTTGAGCGCGTAGTCGCGGTTGTCGGGCTTGAGGAAGCCGACGCTGAGGTCGACCAGGCGGCGCCGGTAGATCAGCACCACCGCCAGGATCGCGCCGGCCTGGATCGCGATGTTGAACAGGTCCGAGCGCCGGCCGAGCCAGTGCTCGGCGATCAGCAGGTGGCCGGTGCTGGAGATCGGCAGGAACTCGGTGATGCCCTCGATGATGCCGAGGACGACGCTTTCGATGAGGTTTTCCACGTGCAGTGTCATCCCGAGGAGCGGAGCGACGAGGGATCTTGCATTCAAGGCAAGATTCCTCGCTTCGCTCGGAATGACACAATATACCGATGAGCAGTGATCCCGGGGTGGTCCTCGTCACCGGCGCCGCCAGGCGCATCGGCGCGGCGATCGCGCGCGCATTGCACGCCGCCGGCTGGAGCGTCGTGATGCACTACCGGGTTTCGGGTGGCGAGGCCCGCGCGCTGGAGAAGGAACTCAATCGCGCGCGCGCGGACTCGGCCGCCAGCCTGCGCGCCAACCTGCTCGACCTGCGCGCCATCGACAAGCTCGCCGGCGAAGCCCACGCACGCTGGGGCCGGCTCGACGCGCTGGTCAACAACGCCTCGAGCTACTACAAGACGCCGCTGGCCGAGCTGACCGAGGAGCAGTACGAGGACCTGACCGGCAGCAACCTCAAGGCGCCGCTGTTCCTGACCCGCGCCTGCGCGAAGCTGATGAAGCAGGGCGCCATCGTGAACATCGCCGACATCCACGCCGCGCGGCCGATGAAGAACTACGCGGTGTACTGCGCGGCCAAGGCCGCGCTGGTTTCGCTCACGGAATCCCTGGCCCGCGAATTGGCTCCGCACATCCGCGTCAACGCGATCGCGCCGGGCCACGTGCTGTGGGCCGACGGCAACACCATGACGCCGGCGCAACGCGAAGCCGAAATTGCGCGCGTGCCGCTGGCGCGGCTGGCGCAGCCCGAGGAGATCGGCACGGCTTGCGCGTTCCTGCTGTCGCCCGCCGCCGGCTACATCACCGGCGCGACGCTGCCGGTGGATGGGGGGTTGCGGCTGTCGTAGGAGTTCAAAAGTTCAAAGGTGTCAGACACCTTTGAAAGTCACGGTTTCTCGGCGACGATCTCGAACAGCATCGGCGTGGTCATGCGCGTGACGCCCTCGGCCTGCGCCTCACGCAGTTCGGCATGCAGCCGCGTGACCCAGGCCTCGTCCACGCGGCCGAGCTCGAGCAGGCGCCTCGGCCCGGTCTCGACGTAAGCCGCCAGCCAGCGCCACAGCGGATCGTTCGGGCCGACCGTCCAGACAATCGGCTCGACGTGCCGGACCGTGAGTCCCTGCGCCTGCAGCAGCGCCGGCAGCATGCGAGCGACGTCGGGCTCACTGCCCGAATCGCGCCACGAGGCCATCACGTGGCCGACGAACTCCTCGAGCAGCGGGCGACCCGGCGACATGCGCCACGTCCGGTAGTCGGCGTATTCGTGGAACAGCGCGACGCCGCCGGGTTTCAGCGCGGCGGCCACGTGGGCCGCGAGTTTCTGCGGCGAAGCCACGAACGAGCCGACCCAGCGGCACCAGCTTGCGTCCATGTTCGAGGTGGGCAGGGGCTGCATGACGTCGCCCTCGACATAGCGCACCTGCGACAGTCCGCGCGCGCGGCACTGCGCCATCCCGAACGCGGCGAAGCGCGCCGAGCGCTCGACCGCGATCACCTCGCCGCGCGGGCCGACGCGCGCCGCGAGGTCGAGCGTGGCGTAACCGGGCCCGGCGCCGACGTCGACCACGCGCATGCCCTCGCGCAGGCCGGCGCGATCCCATCCCGCGAGCATGCGCGGCCGCCACAGCTCGTGCTGCAGGCCGAGGCGGGCTATCTCCTCGTCGTGCGTGCCGAGGACATAGTCGCGCTCGGCGCCGGTCACCCGTGCCGCAAAATGGGGTGGGGGGGGGGTTTTAAACCCGCCCCCCCCCAAAAACAAACCCCACCCCCAAAGGGGTTGTAGAGGGGGACCACCCCCACGCAGGGCCCCCCCCCCCCCCCC